>JAKPCH010000030.1 GCA_029553375.1 Deltaproteobacteria bacterium
GTAAAATCCGACAGCTCCAGCTTCCGGGCAAGTTTATGGTCCTCCTTCTCCTGTTTCCGCTCCTCGTATCTCCTCACCTGGCGACTGATCGGCATCCCAAGGCCCCCTCCAATGTATGTCCTTTATTTACAAGGCTTTATACATCAAAAGAGGCCGGTTTCCGACAAATTGTTTGCATTATCTTCAGTTGTTACGGTATGTTGGGACGTTAGAGAGGGATTCAGGATGAACTCGTAAAAAAATCCAAATTCGCCGTCTTGAGCTTTGTAACTTGCGGTAGTTATGAGGTGCGAATCTTCAAAAGGGGGGATACCGAGGTCTTTTTCGACCTTGGTGATAGGGGTCTTGTTTGAGGCCCGGGTTCGACAGTGCTAGGTGAACGATTTGGTGATTGCTGAGTTATTGCATGCATTTACGTTATGCCTGTTTTTTGGTCGTGTGCCTATGGATTTTGGGGGTGCATGGGATGCCCTGAATCCGCTTGGGTCGATCTTGATGCTGCCGTCCTTGAGCCGCCGGAGGCATCTCCCCATCGTCCGGTGAGCCAACAACATTTAATTTTGACCCCTTTTGGTCATCGAAAAATGACCCCCCATCTGTTCATGCCTGTTCAATCTCCGGTTCCCGGATGAGGCCGGCCTTGACCTTTTCCTTGAGCCGGTTAGAGTTTCCCTTGATGTTGATCGTCGTCGAGTGGTGAAGTATCCGGCCGAGGACGACCGGGACCCCCCTCGGGTATGGGGGGACACCCTGGTGTGTTAGGCTTTTAGGGGCTTCTCCCCGGCGGTGCTTTTGGTGAGGGAAGAAAAATTCGGGGGGGAAAATTTTTTGTCGATCGCCGATTACTCAATGATTACAGGTAGTCTACCTACGTCGGCGCGCCGACATACCCCCGCGGTCGGCCGTTTTTGTTCTAATATAGCGCCCATATTATACTAACAAATTCGGTCGAAATTTCCCTCAAAAACGACCGCTTTCGGCCCGTTTTTTCGGCAAGAAAAATTTTTGGGCCAAAATGGCCCGTTTTTTTCCCCCCCGAGAGGTAAAACGGGGCAAAACGGACCGTTTTGCCCGTGCCGATCACCCCTTGGTCCCATTACGGCGATCACAGAATGGCTCTATAGCGGCGATCATTGACAACATGGAAAATGCAGATAAACAACCTTTTTAAGGACTACACCTTGCAAGAAGTTCTTGATGATCTCGACATGATCGAATGTTTTGAAGCCCCCGGCCAAAAACTTCAGGTCGGCGAAATAACCAAACACCAGGTAGATCTCTTTCACAAACCGGGGTTACTCCACCAGCCTCGTTGCAATAAAACGGGAATTCAGGTTTATCCATCGCCGTCGCCAACCCCGACTTCCGGACCCTCCCGGAGGGGAGTATCGGAGTTCCAATGCAGGTTAGCTAAATGATATCATGAGGAATCGGCAACGTTAAAAAATTCCTGTCGTGGCGGGCCTTCCGGGTTTTCGAAAGCCGGAAAAGCCAGCTAGACCAGGATTTGCGGACCACCCACCGGCGGTGTCATGACTAATAAACCCCCTTATCTTTCTGAGAATATTCTTGACTCGACAATAACAGGCCCCTATACTCCAAACCGTCAGAAGCGCTGTCTCATAAGACCGGGGTCCGGTGGCCGACCACACAGAAAGGAGGGATCGAACGGGGAGTGCATGACGGGGGTCCTCGGCGTCCTCGAGATAGGAGGTGAAGTCCGCCGATCCGTAAACGCCGGCCTGCTGTATGGGCGGAGAGGTTGACGTCGCAAACCGATTGCAGATTTGTTTCCCAGAAAAGGAGAAGAGGAGATGTCGATCGATGTACCGACTCGAGAATACGGTGAATACAGGATCCGTTTGATGAAGGCCGAGGAAGCGCCGGCCGTGGTCGATCTCTATCGGGCCGTTTACGGTGATCATTTCCCGATCCGGGAGATGTATGACCCGGAGTTCATCGTCAAACAGCAGGAAGCAGGCCTCATGTACCGGGTGGTGGCGGTGGACGCCGATGATAAGATCCTGGCCCATCATGCCATGTACCGCCTGGCGGAAACCTACCGTGGTTTGTACGAAGCGGGACAGGGCATGGTCTATCCGGAGCACCGCGGCAAGGGCTTCAGCAATGTGCTGCAGGAATATATCGGCACGACCCTGGCCCAGGCGGTCGGGGTGGAGGAGTTTTGGGGCGAGTCGGTAACCAATCACGTGATGATGCAGAAATCGGCCCTCTACGTGGGGGTGAAAGAGTCGGGAATCGAACTCGAGGTCATGCCCGCCGAATCCTATACGGCGGAAAAATCGGCGCCGGGCCGGGTGGGTGCCGTGGTGTGCTTTATGGCGGTCAAGGAAAAGCCGCGCAGGGTCTTTTTGCCCGCCCCTTACGCGGAGCTGCTCCAGCGGATCTATGCCAACGGGAAGCGGGACCGGGAGTTTGCCGCAGGTGACCAGGCGCTGCCGGAAGATGGGCACAGCCGCTATGTCGATACCTACATCTCCTCTGCCGGGGTGCTTAGGGTTTCTCTCTTTGAGGCGGGGCCCGACCTGGCGGCGGTGATGGCCGGCCTGGTGGAAAAATACACCGCCGCCGGGGCGGTGGTGCTGCAGGTGTTTTTACCCCTCGACAAGCCCTGGAGCGGCGCGGCGACCGAGGTCTTGAACCGTCAGGGGTTCTTCTTCTCCGCCCTCGTCCCCCGCTGGTTCGACGCCGATGGTCTGCTGCTGCAAAAACTCGCCCATCCCACGAACTACGAGGAGATGAAGATCTATTCGGATTTTGCCCGGCAGATGCTGGAGCTCATCATCGCCGACCGCGTTCGCGTCGAGACATGAGGTTTCCACGGCTGTGATTGGGGGCTTCGGTCCGGGTGATCGATAGTGATGATGGGACCATAACAAAAGGTCCTTGATCCCCTTCCGGTACCGGTGGTTTGCGGGCCGGGCGGCGGGCCTTCCGGGTTTTCGAAAGCCGGAAAAGTCTGCCAGACAAGGATTTACTGACCATCCTCCGGCGGGATTCTGCCGAAGGCGGGGAGAAATCCGGGAGCTACGAACCAGGTATTATGTCCCCTATTTTGCACCATGACTTGACGTTGTCGATTTTCCCCTTGAGGTCATAGTTGCGGAACACCTCGACGCGGTTCGTCTCGGGTGTCCCCCCGGCGCAGATGGCGCTTGCGACGAGGTAGCCGCCGAATCTCGATGCCGTGATGTCCTGGATGAAGTACAGTAGCCGCAAGCGATCCTCGGCCGAGACGCCCTCCCGCCCCTTGAGGTATTTTTCCATGTCCTTTCTCGTTTCCCCGTTGAGATATTCCCCTTCGCCGGGCATGGTGGTGACGATGCCGCCGGCAATCTCTTGCAGGGTGCCGAGGAATTCGATGAAGCGGAGACGGTTGTGATACAAACCGGCGTTGGATATGGAGACATCGGGGACGGGGATGCCGCTGGGATGCATATAGGAATTCGCCACCGCCCCCAGCGCGCAGCCCCAGCCGATCTCCGAGGCCATAATCATGTCGGTGATCTTCTCCCTGATGTGACCGGCCCGACCGACGCCGTTGTAATCGGCGATCAAGGCGGCGGCGCCGATGAGGATGTCCGTCCGGGCGGAGGTGCAGGCCCCCTTGCAGATGCGCACATAGGGAGAAAAATAACCGATCAGGTTTTTCGTGAATTCCCATTCACCGCACATAAAGACCCTTTCCCAGGGGACGAAGACATCATCGAACACGGAAAGGGATTCGACGAAACCGATCCGGGAGCTTACGGGGCTTTCCATCTCCCTGGCCGCCAACGGACCCGGGGCGGGACGGGTGATGAACCTCAACCCCTTCGTGTCGGTGGGGATGGCAAAGGAAACGGCGTAATCCCTGTCGGCCTCCTGGAGGACCCCCGACGGGCTCGTGAAAATGAAATGGGTTACGGGGGCGTTGGAGGTGTGGATCTTGGCCCCCCGGACGACAATGCCGTCTTTGTTCCTGTCCACGACCCTCAGATACAGATCGGGATCCTGTTGGCGATGGGGGGGAAGGGACCTGTCCCCCTTGGGATCCATGACCCCCATGCAGTAGCGCAGATCGTTTCGCTGCAATTCCCGGAAAAAGTCCTGAAGACGCCGATGGTACTGGGTGCCCCGCGCCTGATCGATGTCGTAGGTAACGGCCCACAGGACGTTGAGGCCCGTGATCATGCACATGGAGCAGAAGTGACGGGCGTTGTTTTTTTTGAGGGTTTCGATGAGTTTTCTCACTTCTTCAGGCGTCCGGCGCAGATGGGTCCAAAAGCTGACCCTCTCCTCCACCAGGGGCGACCAGAAAACGAAGTCTTTTTCTTTTTCCGGATCGTGGGCCCAATCGTAAAACTTAGCCATCTCCCTCAGGGAGATCTGGAAATACTTGTTCTCCACGACATTGTTTATTTTTTCCCCCCCGATGTAGACTTCCGGCGACATCCTTTTAAGACTGTCTAGGTATTCTGCCCCTGTTTTTATACCCATATTAGATCCTCCCTTATTTTTGTCCTACGTACGGCCTTCTTTCCGCCGCCCCAATTCCTCCCGGTACCAGTCCCTCAGGGTCACCAGGAGGTGCAGGGCCGTGCGGTAGGCGAACTTGCCGTCCCGATCGGCCTTCTCTTCGACCCGTTCCTCCATCGCCTCAAGATCGTCGATCTGTTCCTGGAGCGAGCAAATTTCCTTCTCGAATTCATTGATAATCTGCTCTTGGGTCAAATGGCGGAAAAAGAGGACCCTCACCAGAAAAGGGAGGACATAATCGAAGGGGACCGGCGGCGCCGTGATGCGGTGGAGAAAATGCTCCTTCCCCGCCTCCGTGATGGTATAGACGTTTTTGTTCGGGCGACCTGTCTGGATGACCACCTCCTTTTTAACAAAGCCTTTTTCTTCCAATTTCCGCAGGGTTGGATAGACCTGATTGAGGCTGAGGTTGTAATTGAGCATCATCTTTCCCGCGATCTCCTGCATCCGGTAACCCGTCTTCGGCCCCGAGAGGAGATAACCGAGGGTCATCAACTCGAAATCCATGTCATGCCTCCTTTCTCATATTATTAAACGAGTTTTTAATTAAAATATAAATATTCTGTTTCTTAATATTATTGATCTTTTTATTTGTCAAGAAAATTTTGGCCCCGCGGCCACCTTTCGGGATGATTGTCAAAAGACTGGAGGTTGATGAAGGGGCGGGTCGGCGCACCGAGCTCGGGACCTCAACAGCCCGTCGGGGACGGGCCGACGCTACGCCTGAACCAGAGAGCGAATAAAGTGGTGGATGTAACGCCTACGTCGGGGGACCCCGCAAGGTCCTCCGCCGTGTCGGGGTCCTCGTTGTAGGGGGCCGTTACGGCCCCCCGGTCCGTGCCTGTACTGTCTAAAACTTGAAATTCCCGAAGTTCGACTCCTTGATGGGTTGGAGGAGCGACACCTCGAAGGCCAGGGCGAGGGCGTCCCGGCAGTCCTTGAGGGGGAGGGTACCGTCGTTGAAGAGGCGGGCCTCCATGTAGAAGGGGTGGGCCTCGCGGTTGTACTTGTCGATCATCATCTGTCGAAAGGCCTGCGCTGCCTCCTCGTCCATCGGCTCGCCCCGTTTCTTGCGGTTGATCCGCTCCAGGGTCGTGAGGATGAACCCCGCCGTCTCCCCCGACATGACGGAGGTCCGGGCCCGCATGGTGGCGAAGATGAACAGGGGGTCGAAGGTGCGGCCGCACATGCCGAAGTTCGCCGCCCCGTGGTCCGGGCCGATGACCCACTGGATCCGGGGGACCTCGGCGCAGGCGCAGGCCCGCACCATGCCGGAGCCGTACTTGCCGATGCCGGCGTACTCCTCCGCCGTGCCCACCATGTAACCCGGCGAGTTCTGGATATAGAGGATGGGGATCTTCATGGTGCAGCACCGGATCACCCACTCGATGGCCTTACGGGCCGCGTCGACGAAGATGACACCGTTGTTGTTGCTGGCGATGACGCCCACGGGGATGCCCTTGAGGAAGATCTTGCCGCAGACGATGTTGTCCCCCCGTCCCATGTTGTAATACCGCTTGTACTCGCTGAAATAGCTGTCGTCGGCGATGCAGGCGATGACGTCGCGGACGTTGATCCCCCGGGAGACCTCCTTCGGCAGGACCTCGTAGAGGTGTTCCACAGGGACCCGGGGCGGTACGGTCTTTCTCCTCTCGATATGGAGGGTCTGGCTGGGGTCGAAGGACAGCAGCTCCCGGAGCTTCTCGATCCCCTCGTCCTGGGTCTTGACGAAATGATCGGCGCCGCCGGAGATGTGGGTGTGGACCCGGGCGCCGCCGAGGTCCTCCATCGTGACCTTCTCGCCGATGGCCGACTCCACCATGGGGGGGCCGCCGAGGAAGGAGTAGGACATCCCGTCGATCATGATGGACTCGCAGGCCAGGTACACGATATAGGCGCCGCCGGCCGTGTTGCCCCCCGTGCTCAAGGTGTACTGCTTCAGCCCCTTGGCCGACATGCGGCACATGTTGTAGAAGAAGTGGCCGAACTGGTTACGCCCGGGGAAGATCCGGTCCTGGAGGGGGAGATAGGCGCCCGCCGAATCGGCGATGTAGACGAAGTTCAGCCCGCACCGATCGGCGATCTCCTGGGCCCTCAAGTGCTTCTTGCAGCTGATGGGATAGTAGGCACCGGCCGTGACGCGGCTGTCGTTGGCGAGGATCATGACCCAGTTGCCGTGGACCTTGCCGATCCCCGTGACCAGGCCCGCCGAAGGCACGTCCTCGACCCCCTCGTACCCGATCCCGAAACCCGCCCCCCGGCTCAGTTCGAAAAACTCCGTCCCCGGATCGATGAGCTGCCGGATCAGCTGCCGCGGCGGTTTCTTTCCCTGCTTGGCCAGCCTCTCGTTCTGGGCCTCCCCCCCGGGGTTGTAGGCCCTCTCCCAGAGGGCGTAGATCTTCTCCTCCTCCGCCAGCCAGTGCCGCCGGTTCTCGGCCCACTCCAACTCCCTCTTCTGAGACCTCGTCAATCTCTTGTCGGATTGCTCACCCATCCCCGCTTCCTCCTTTTCGATCGACACGGATTCGTTCCCCTTCCGGACAGGGCACGAAAGGTAATTTTTCTCCATTCCCGCAATACTCGAGCCCCACCTTATCGTTTCTTTTAATCGCCGCCGCCCGGTTCCGGATGAACAAATTTCTCCATTAAGCCCTTTAAACCTTCTTGTACTGAAGTGATTTCTTCCTGTCAATATCGGACGGACGGTGGCCGATCGCGGAAAGCCAATTATTACGTTATGTTGTACTGCCTGACGAGGAATTTTCACCCGATCGCGGTGATTTATTTGTAATTTCAATGCAATATCTCTCTGACCTTCCCGGCGCGGCCGGGTGGGCCGGTCCCCGTCTGACCCTGGTTTGCGACCCCCGGCCGGGGGGGTTCGCGAAGGTCAACTCCCCCCGGATGAGGAGGGCCTCCCCCTCCACGGCGAGGGTGACGGCCCTCAGGCGGCCCTCGATCTCCCGGTCCTGGACGCGGAGGGGAAAGGGGTTGAAGAGGGGGAAGCGGACGGGACGGAAGAGGTTGGTCAGGCGCAGGAGGATGGCGGGGCTCGGCCGCAGCTCGACCTCCGTGAAGGACAAAACGAGGTGGGTGCCCTCGGGGGAGACGGAACAGGCCAGGAGGCCTTCCATCCGTCCCTTGGTGGAGGCGACGAGGGGGGAGTCGGCCCGGATCTCGTAATCCGCCGCCACTTTCAGGGTCGGCGGCGCGCCGTCTCGACCGGGGACGAGGGTGACGGGGCCGGGGTGGGACAGGGTCACCCTCAGGGGGACCTCGAAGAACATCAGCACCCGGAGCCGGTGCTCGACGGTCAGGGGAAAGGCGGCGGACAGGAAGGAATCGAGGGCGGCCCTGCCGACCCGGATCTCCACGGGTCCCCCCCGGACGGGGCCGGGCATGGTCAGGACGAGAAGGGTCCCGAGGAGGAGCAAGAGGGACCGGCGGCGAGGAGGCGGGGCCACGGCGATCTTCACCGCTGGCAGCGGGGGCAGTGATAGGAACCACGGCCGCAGACCTTCTCCCGCACGATTTCCCCCCCGCAGCGGGGGCAGGGGCCGCCGCGGCGGTCATAGACCTTGAGGCGGTGCTGGTACTCCCCCGGGCGGCCGAAGAGGTCACGCCAGTCCGAGACCGTCGTCCCCCGCGCCCGGACGGCCTCCCTCAGGATGGCCCTGGCCGCCCTCGCGATCCGTTCCCATTCCTCCTGGGTGACGTCCCGGGCGGGCCGCCGAGGGTCCACGGCGGCGGCGAAGAGGATCTCGCCGGCGTAGATGTTGCCGATCCCCGGGAAGAGGCGCTGGTCGAGGAGGAAGGCCTTGACGGGGAGACGGCGGCGGGCGGCCTCCCTGCGGAGGCCCGCCGGGTCCTCCGCGGCGAAGGGGTCGGGGGGGCCGGAGGGGCCGGCTTCGTCGTCGAAGTCGACGGTGGCGAACCGGCGCGGGTCGATGAGGAGGAGACGACCGCCGTCGAAGTGGCAGATGAGGCGCAAATGGTCCACGGGCAGGCCGTAATCCGTCTCCCAGAGGAGGCGGCCCGTCATACGGAGATGGATCTTCCAGGCGACCCCGCCGTGGAAGAGGAGCGCCACGGCCTTGCCCCGGCGCACCACCTGCCTGACCGCCAGGCCGGCGACGGCGGGGGGAGGCCCCAGCCTCTCGTCCAGGACCTCGACGGACAAGAGCCGCCGTCCCAGGATCACCTGCCGCAGTTGCCGGCAGAGGGTCTCCACCTCGGGAAGCTCCGGCACCTCTCTTACCTCCTTTCCCGGCAGATCGCCACGGGCCGCCTGCCCGCCGATCCCCGTCTATGAACGCTTCGGCGGTTGCTTGTCAAGACCTCACCGCGCCTTTACATTTCCCCCGAATCCCGCTATGTTTTCCCTCCATGAAATAAAGGGGGCCGGGATTTGCTGCCTGGGGAAACGAAGCGGAAATTCGAAGCTCTTAAGTCCTTCCTCGCCTCTTTGGGGAGGGCGGCCGTCGCCTTCTCCGGCGGTGCCGACAGCCTGCTCCTCCTCCACGCCCTGGCCTGTAACCGGCCCGGGGAGACCGTGGCCGTCACCGCCGCCACCCCCTTCCTCCCCCGCCGGGAGGTGGAGGCGGCGCGTCGTCTCACGGCTCAGTTGGGGGTGGAACACCTCTTGGTGGAGCGGGCCTCCTTCGTCGGCGAGGGGATCCTCGCCAACACCTCCGAGCGCTGCTACCTCTGCAAGCGGGAGATCCTCGGCGCCCTGGGGGAGGCCGCGCGGGAGCGTTACGGGATCGACATCCTCCTCGACGGGACGAACGCCGACGACCGAGCCGAGGACCGTCCCGGGACGCGGGCCGCGGAAGAACTCGGCGTCATTTCGCCCCTCAGGGAGGCGGGCCTCGGCAAAGGGGAGATCCGCCTGATCCTGAGGGCCCTCGGATCGCCTTCCTACGACAAACCACCGGAGTCGTGCCTCGCCACCCGCATCCCCCCCGGGCGCCCCATCACGGCCGGCGACCTGGCCATGGTCGCGGCGGCGGAGGAGGCCATGCGGGACCTGGGCTTCCGCCTCGTACGGGTCAGGCACCACGGCGATCTGGCCCGGATCGAGGTGGGTCGGGGGGAGAGGGCCCGTTTCCTGGCGGGGGACGTCATGGACGAGGCGGCGCGGCGGGTGCGGGAGACGGGTTTCACCTTCGTCACCCTGGACCTCGCCGGCTACGGGGGGAACGACGGGTGAACCGCCGGCGCCTCCTGACCATCCTCACGGACGTGAGGGATGGGCGCCTCGGTGTCGAGGAGGCCGCCGAGGTCTTCAAGACCCTCCCCTTCGAGGATCTGGGTTTCGCCAAGGTGGACCACCACCGGTCCCTCCGGCGCGGTTTCCCGGAGATGGTCCTCTGCCAGGGGAAGACGGCCGCCCAGGTCCTCGCCATCGCAAGGGCCATCGGCGAGAGGGGCAACCCCGTCATCGCCACGCGCTGCGGCGCCGATGTCTATGACGCCGTCAAGGACCGCCTGGAGGGGGCGCGCTACTTCCCCGAGGCGCGGATCCTCTTCGTCCCCCGGGGGGAGAGGCAACGCCCCCGGGAGAAGATCGCCGTCGTCACGGCGGGGACGGCGGACCTGCCCGTGGCGGAGGAGGCGGCCGTCACCGCCGAGTGCCTCGGCGTGACGGCGGAGAGGTTCTACGACCTCGGCGTCGCCGGGCTCCATCGCCTCCTGGCCTGTCTCCCCGCCCTGGGCGAGACGGCGGTCATCGTCTGCGTGGCGGGCATGGAAGGCGCCCTGCCCGGCATCGTGGCGGGCCTCGTGGACCGGCCCGTCATCGCCGTCCCCACCAGCGTCGGTTACGGCACCGGCCTCGGGGGTCTCGCCGCCCTTTTGACCATGCTCAACTCCTGCTCCGGCGGCGTGGGGGTGGTGAACATCGACAACGGTTTCGGGGCGGCCTACCTGGCGGTTTTGATCGTCGAGCAGATGGAGCGGGCCCGACGCGGGGGGAAGGACGATGACGCCTGAGGGGGAAGGAATCCTCTATTTCGACTGCTTCTCGGGCATCAGCGGCGACATGGCCGTGGCGGCCCTCCTCGATTTGGGGATCGACGAGGAGGCCCTCCGGGGGGACCTCAAGGGCCTCCCCATCGGGGCCTACGAGCTAAAGATCGCCCCGACGAAACGGGGGGGGATCCGCTGCCGGGAGTTCCGCGTCGTCGTGACGGACCAGGGCCGACAGAGGCGCCGCCTGGGCCTGATCCGGGAGATCATCGAAAAGAGCGGCCTCGATAAGGCCGTCATCTCCCTCGCCTCCTCCATCTTCACCCTCCTCGCCGAGGCGGAGGCGAAGGTCCACGGGATCGACCTCGAGGAGGTCCACTTCCACGAGATCGGCGCCGTGGACTCCATCGTGGACATCGTCGCCTTCTCCTGGGCCTTCGCGAGGCTCAACCCCTCCCGCGTGGTCTCCTCCCCCGTGAACCTCGGCCGGGGCCTGGTCCGCTGCGCCCACGGGACCCTCCCCGTCCCGGCCCCGGCCGTGGCGGAGCTGGCCCGGGGCGTCCCGTGCTACGCCACGGACGAGCCCCAACGGGAGCTGACGACCCCCACGGGGATGGCGATCCTCAAGGCCGTCTGCCGGGAGTTCGGCCCCCTCCCTCCCCTGACGCCCCTGGCGACGGGCCACGGGGCGGGGCGGGCCGACGACGGTTGGCCCAACTTCCTGAGGGTCGTCCACGGCCGGCCCGTCGAAGACGGTTCGAGAGACGAGGAGATCACAATCTTAGAGACGAACATCGACGACATGAACCCCCAGTTCTGGGGTCACCTCTGGGACCGCCTCCTCGCCGCCGGCGCCCTCGACTGCTACCTGACCCCCGTGATGATGAAGAAGAACCGGCCGGGCCAGCTCCTGACGGTCCTCTGCCGCGAGGGGGACCGCAGGGTCGTCGAAGACGTCATCTTCGGCGAGACCACCACCCTCGGCGTGCGTCGCTCTACGGCCCGGCGGCGGGTCCTGGCGCGGGAGGTCAGGACCGTCGAGACCCCCTACGGCCCCATCAGGGTCAAGGCGGCCCTCCAGGGGGGCCGGGTCGTCAAGTGGAGCCCCGAGTACGAGGACTGTCTGAGCGCCGCCGCCCGGAGCGGGAGACCCCTGAGGGAGATCCACGCCGAGGTCCAGCGTCGGGCGGCGGGCCTCTTCGCCCCCGAAGACCCCTGAGGCGGCCCTTTTCCTTTCCCCCACGTATCTCACGGCCGGGATTGCAGGACGGACCCCTCTGTGGTACAGGGGCGGCGCGTACACCTTTGACGCGGAGGCTCGGAAGATGAACGTTCTCGATGTGATCGCCAAGGCGAAGGGGGAGGGCAGGGGGGTCCTGAACGAGGCGGAGTCCAAGGAGGTCCTGAGGGCCTACGGGATCCCCGTCGTGGATGAGCTGATCATCGAAACCGTCCAGGAGACCATGGCCTACGCCGACTCCTTCGGCTTCCCCGCCTGTCTCAAGGCCCTCGGTTCACACCTGACCCACAAGACGGAGAGGAACCTCGTCCGGCTCGGCCTCAAGAGCCCCGAGGAGGTCTTCCTGGCCGCCAAGACCCTGGCCGCGGCGGCGGGGTCCGACCTGGAGGGCTTCCTCCTCCAGCCCATGGTCCGGGGGCGGAGGGAGCTCGTGGCGGGCATGTTCTGCGACCCCCAGTTCGGACCGGCGATCATGCTCGGCCTGGGGGGGATCTTCACGGAGGCCCTGCGGGACGTCGCCTTCCGCGTGGCCCCCGTGGGGGAAGGGCAGGCCGCCGCCATGATGGACGAGCTCCGCGGTCGGGCCCTCCTCGGCCCCTTCCGCGGCGAGGAGGCCTGCCGGCGCGATCATCTCCTGGCCTGTCTCACCGGCCTGTCCCGCCTGGCTTTGGAACAGGAGGACATCGTCGAGGTGGACATCAACCCCCTGATCATCGGGCCCGACGGGGCAGTGACGGCCGTGGACGCCCTCGTCGTCCTGGGGGAGCGGCCCCGGCGGCCCCGCCAGCTCCCGGCCGTGGCGCCGAAAGACCTCGCCCGGATCTTCCACCCCCGTTCCCTGGCCTTCGTCGGCGCCTCGGGGAGGCCGGGCAAGTGGGGCCACCTCCTGTTGACGGCGGTCCTGACGGGGGGGTTCGAGGGACCCGTCTACCTCGTCAACCCCAAGGGGGGAACCATCGCGGGCCGTCCCGTTCACCGCTCCCTGGAGGAGATAGAGGAACCCGTGGATCTGGGGATCGTCACCGTCCCCGCCGCCCAGGTCTTCGACCTCATCCCCCAGTTCCGGAGGAAGGGCATCCGGTACATGCTCCTCGTCACCTCGGGCTTCAGCGAGACGGGGGCGGAGGGCCGCCTCCTCGAGGAACGCCTCGCCCGGGAGGCGGCGGAGGCGGGCATCCTCGTCCTCGGCCCCAACACCATGGGGATCATGAACCCCCACGCCCGTTTCTACTGCACGGGGACGCCCGTCTGGCCCCAGGCGGGGCCCGTCGGCCTCGTGGCCCAATCGGGCAACCTGGGGACCCAGCTCCTCACCTTCGCCGAGTCGGAGGGCATCGGGATCCGGGCCTTCAGTGGCTCGGGCAACGAGGCGATGATCACCATCGAGGACTACATGCGGGCCCTGGAGGAGGACGACCTGACGAAGACGGTCCTCCTCTACGTGGAGAGCATCAAGGACGGGCGGCGCTTCCTCGAGGCGGCCCGCAACATCTCCCTGAAGAAACCCGTCGTCCTCCTCAAGGGGGGGCGCACCGACGTGGGGAACAGGGCCGCGGCGAGTCACACGGGGGCCATGGCCTCGAACATGGCCGTCTTCAACGCCGCCTGCCGCCAGGCGGGCGTCGTCATGGCCAACCAGCCCACGGAGCTCCTCGACCTCTCCGTCGCCTTTTCCTTTCTCCCCCTGCCGAAGGGCGACCGTGTGGGGATCGTGACCCTGGGCGGGGGCTGGGGCGTCGTGGCCGCCGATCTCTGCGCCGAGTCGGGACTTAAGGTACCCTCCCTGCCCCCGGAGCTCGTCTCCGAGATCGACACCCTCCTCCCCCCCTTCTGGAGCCGCTCCAACCCCGTGGACGTCGTGGGCCAGTTCGACCCCTCCATCCCCCTCAAGGTGGTGGAGGCCCTCGTCCGCTGGGACGGCTGCGACGCCATCCTCCACCTGGGGGCCGTGGGGAGGCTGTACTTCCTGAGCAACATGGCCCGGGCCGTGAGGACCGCCGACCCCGGCCTCGACCCCACCCTGATCGAGGCGAGCCTCGAGGTGGAGAGACAGGGGGAGAGGGAATTCTACCGGCAGGCCTGCGCCCTCATGGAGAAATACGGGAAGCCCATCATCGGCGTCTGCCTCGTGAAGGACGACCAGACGAAACAGATCAACGACGTGCCGGGGAGCCCCTACAAGGGGGTGTCCTTCTCCACGCCCGAGCGGGCCGTCGTCGCCCTGGCCAAGATGGTCTCCTACAGCCGGTGGCTCGCCGCGGAGCAGGGCAAGGCCTGAGATGGGCACCCTGATCATGGTCCGCCACGGCCAGGCCTCCTTCGGGTCGGACAACTACGACCGCCTCTCGGAGCGGGGGGTCCTCCAGTCCCGCCTCCTGGCGGCCTACCTCCTCAAGACGGGACGGAAACCGGACCTGGTGTGCTCGGGAGAGATGGAACGCCAACGCCACACGGCCCGGGAGATCGTGGCCGCCTACCGCGGCGCCGGGGTGGGGCTGCCCGACCCGGAGGTCCTGCCCGCCTTCAACGAGTACAATTCCCGGGCCCTCGTCATGGCCGCCCTGAAGGCCCAGGGGTATCCGTCCGGCAAGGGGGGGCTCCAGGCCCTCTTCGCCGACCCGGCGGCCTTCCAGGACCTCTTCGCCCGGACCGTCCAGGCCTGGATCAACGGGGAGGTGACCGTCCCGGGGGCCGTCTCCTGGGGGGAGTTCAGACAGAGGGTGGAGGGGGGCCTGGGGGCCCTCACGGCAGGGGGGTTCAAGGGCCGGACCGTCGTCTGTGTGACCTCGGGCGGACCCATCTCCGTGGCCTTTCAGAGGGCGACGGGCCTGGCGGACAGGGACACGGTGAGGGTCGTCTGGCAGATCGTCAACACCTCCCTCACGACCTTTCTCTTCGCCGCCGAACGGTTCTCCCTGGTCTCGTTCAACAACTACGCCCACCTGGAGCTGGAGGGGGACCCGTCCCTCATCACCTACCGCTGACCTTCCACCTCCGCCCGCGGGCGGGGAAGGGGCGACATATTTTTAGAGGAGGACGCCATGGATTTCTCCGTATCGGATAAGATGAAGGCCGTCTTGGACCTCATCCGCGAGTTCGTGGAGAGGGAGCTGATACCCCTGGAGGGGGAGTTCCTCCGCCGGGACTTCCGGGACCTCCTCCCCCTCCTCAACGAGAAGAGGGAGGAGGTGAAGCGGATGGAGCTCTGGGCCCCCAACCAGCCCGCCTCCCTGGGGGGCATGGGCCTGGACCTCGTGGAGCACGGCCTCGTCTCCGAGGAGCTGGGCCGGACGCCCCTGGGCCACTACGTCTTCAACTGCCAGGCCCCCGACGCGGGGAACATGGAGATCCTCCACAAGTACGGCACGGAGGAACAGAAGGAGAGATACCTCAAGCCCCTCGTCGAGGGGCGGATCCGGAGCTGCTTCTCCATGACCGAGGTGGACCGGCCGGGCTCGAACCCCGTCCTCCTGGACACGACGGCCGTGAGGGACAAAGACGAGTGGGTCATCAACGGCCGGAAGTGGTACACCACCGCCGCCGACGGGTCGGCCTTCGCCATCGTCATGGCCGTCACGGACCCCGACGCGCCCCCCCACCTCAGGGCGAGCATGATCATCGTCCCCACGGACGCGGAAGGCTTTCACCTCGTCCGGAACATCCCCGTCATGGGCCACACGGGGAGCGACTACTTCAGCCACGCCGAGATCCTCTACCAGAACTGCCGGGTCCCCGCGGGGAACCTCCTGGGCCCCCAGGGGTGGGGGTTCGTCATCGCCCAGGAGCGCCTCGGCCCCGGACGGATACACCACTGCATGCGCTGGCTCGGCATCTGCAGGCGGGCCTTCGAGGTCATGTGCCGGCGGGCGGCCGAGCGGGTGGTGACGGCCGACGGCCGGACCCTGGCGACCCGCCAGATCATCCAGTCCTGGATCGCCGAGGGGGCCGCCGAGATCCAGGCGGCCCGCCTCATGACCCTCCACACGGCCTGGAAGATCGAGCACCTCGGGGTGAAGGAGGCGAGGGAGGAGATATCCCTCATCAAGTTCTTCGTGGCCGACGTCATGCAGAGGGTCGTGGACCGGGCCCTCCAGGTCCACGGCGGCCTGGGGATGACGGACGACACGATCATCGCCTTCTTCTACCGCCACGAGCGGGGCTCACGGATCTACGACGGGGCCGACGAGGTCCACAAGGTGGCCGCGGCGAGGCGCATCATCAGGGAGGGGGCACAAAAGAGATGGCTATGAAGGGAGGCGAATGATCATGGATTACATCGACGGCGCGGGACCGGTAAGAAGGGGTGAGGACCTCGACCGGGTGAGACTGGAGGCGTACCTCAAGGAGAACCTCCCGGGTCTCGGCGGGGAGATGAGGGTCTCCCAGTTCCCGGGCGGCCACTCCAACCTGACGTACCTCATCGCCCTGGGGGAGAGGGAGTTCGTCCTGCGCCGGCCCCCCCACGGGCGGAAGGCGAAGACGGCCCACGACATGGGGCGGGAATACCGCGTCCTCAAGGCCCTGCGGCCCCAGTTCCCCTACTGCCCCGAGGCCCTCTGCTACTGCGAGGACGAGGGCGTCCTCGGGGCCCCCTTCTTCGTCATGGAGCGCCTCAAGGGCGTCATCCTCCGCAAGGACCTCCCCCCCGGCCTGCACCTCACGGAGGCCCAGGCCGAGAGGCTCTGCGGCCGCCTCGCCGAGGTCCTCGCGGAGCTCCACCGGGTGGACTGGACCAGGGACGGCCTGCGGGACCTGGGGAGACCCGAGGGTTACGTCCGGCGCCAGGTGGAGGGGTGGACGAGGCGGTACGAGCAGGCCCGGACCCCCGACGCCCCCGACCTCGGGGACGTGACCCGCTGGCTCGCCGAGCGGATGCCCCCCGAGTCGCCCGTCGTCTCCGTCATCCACAACGACTACCGCTTCGACAACGTCGTCCTCGACCCGGCGGACCCCCTGCGGATCATCGGGATCCTCGACTGGGAGATGGCCACGGTGGGAGACCCCCTCATGGACCTAGGCGGCGGCCTCGCCTACTGGGTCGACCGGGACGACCCGCCGGAGATGCAGGCCATCCGCCTCGTCCCCACCAACATCCCGGGGATGATGAGGCGCCGGGAGTTCGTGGACCGCTACGCCTCCCTCATGGGGATCGCGGTGGAGCGTATCGATTTCTACTATGTCTTCGGCCTCTTCCGCCTGGCCGTCATCGCCCAGCAGATCTACAACCGCTACTACCACGGCGAGACGGCGGACGAGAGGTTCAAGACCCTCATCTTCGCCGTCCACATCCTGGGTCAGGCGGCCCGGCGGACGATGGAACAGTCGGACCTATAGAGACAACGCAAGGAGGAGAGGATGAAAAAGAACCCATTCGATCTGAGCGGAAAGATCGCCCTCGTCACGGGGGCGAGCCGGGGCATCGGCGAGGCCATAGCGGACACCCTGGCCGCCAACGGCGCCCACGTGATCCTCGCCAGCCGTAAACTCGATGGTCTCAAGAAGGTCGAGGAGAGGCTCCGCGCCCGGGGCGACCAGGCGGCGGCCTTTGCCTGCCACATCGGGGAGATGGATCAGATAAAGGCCCTCTTTACCATGATCAGGGAGCGTTACGGGCGCCTGGATATCCTCGTCAACAACGCCGGGACGAACCCCTTCTTCGGCGACGTCCTGAGCGCCGACGAGGGGGTCTGGGACAAGACGGTGGACGTCAACCTCAAGGGCTACTTCTTCATGAGCCAGTACGCGGCGATGATCATGAGGGAGAAGGGCGGCGGGTCCATCGTGAACGTCTCCTCCGTCAACGGCGTGAGGCCGGCCCCCTTCCAGGGGATCTACTCCATCGCGAAGGCGGGGATCATCGCCATGACCCGTTCCTTCGCCAAGGAGCTGGCCGGTTTCAACATCCGCGTCAACGCCATCCTCCCGGGCCTCACGGACACGAGGTTCTCGGCCGTCATGATCAACAGCCCGGAGATCATGAACGTCATCCTCCCCATGATCCCCCTCCGACGGGCGGCGCAGCCGGAGGAGATGACGGGCCTCGTCCTCTACCTCGTTTCCGACGCGGCCTCCTACACGACGGGCGCCTGCATCCCCGTCGACGGGGGGATGCTCGCCTGAGCCTTCAGGGCGGCCGCGGGGGTCAGATGAGGTCTTTCCACCCCCAGGCGGCGTCGTCGCGCCGCTGGTTCTCGAGCATCCGTCTTTCGATGGCGGCGCGGTAGGCCTCGAAGTCCTCGGGGGAGAGCCGGGCGGGGATGGCGATGGGTTCGTCGAAACGGGTCACGACGGTGCTGAAGGGCTTGGGGACCAGGAAACGGTCCCAGCTGTTCAGGACCCAGGCCCGGCTGACGGAGACGTAGACGGGGAAGACGGGGACGGCGGAGAGCTGGGCGATGCGGATCAGGCCCGGCTTGATGACGCCCCGGGGCCCCCGGGGGCCGTCGAGGATGTGGACGGCCAGGGGATGGGTCTCGAGGTCCCCGACGATGGCCTGGAGGCCCTCCTTGCCCCCCCGGGAGCTCGATCCCCGGACGGGGCGGAAGCGGAGGCGGGAGTAGACGTCGGCGATCATGTCCCCGTCGCGGCTCTTGCTGATCATCACCGAGGGGGCGTAGGAGGAGAAGCGCATCGCCACGGGCATGACGATGAGGATCCGCTGGTGCCAAAGGGCGGCGAGGTTCTTCCCCCCCCTTTCGAGGTGGCCGCGGAACACCTCCTCGTTCACCGTCTTGACCTTCAGGAGGGAGACGTAACCCTTCACCAGGGCGGCGGCGGCGGGGATGAGGCCCATCTTGATGGCCCAGGCGGAGAGACGCTTGATCACCCCCCTACCTCCCCCCCGTCTGTTTCACGTGAAACACGCCCCTCACCGGGGGTGCTCCTCCTTGGAGGTCACGTGGGCCTTGATGGTCTCCACGGCCTCCCTGAGGGCGGCGAAGCAGTTCTCCCTGTAGTCCCCCGCCACGACGACGTACATGACATCCTCCCCCACGGCGAGGTAACCCTCGCGGACGTGGGCCATCACCTCCACGATCCCCGGGAGGGCCTTCACCCGTTTCACCGTCTCCTCGAGACGCCCCCGATCCACGGTGACGGTCACCCCCCGGACGGGGACGCCGCTCCGGGAATGGCCCCTGACCACCCCCTGGTGACAGAGGATCATCCCGACCCTCGCGAAATCGGGGTGTCTCTTGACGGCAGAGATCATCTCCTCGAGGCCCATTTCAACCTCCTTTCGTTCCTTTTCTTTCCCCCGCCTTGACGGACGCCCCGCCCTGTGTCATGGTCGGGCCATGGGCAAGAGGACCGCCAAACCGAGACTGCAGCCCCTGGGGGAGGTGTTGCACGGGTTCCTCAAGAAGAAGGGCCTGCCCCAGGTCGTGGGCGACCGCCGCCTGAAGGAGGTCTGGGACCAGGCCGTGGGCCCCCAGGTGGCGGCCCAGACCTTCCCCGACCGCGTCCGGGGGGACACCCTCTTCGTGCGCGTCTCCTCCTCCGTCTGGCTGCACCAGTTGCAGTTCCTTAAAGATGAAATAAGGGAAAAGTTCAACCAATTTTGGGGTGCCGGGCCCGTCCAAAACATCCGCCTCCACGTCGGCGAGATGCCGCCCTCGGGGGCCAAGAAAAAACGACCCGAGGGGGGTCCCGAACCCCCGCCCGCAGTGCCCCTGGGCGCGCGGGACCGGGAGAGGATCGCCGAGGCCGTGTCCCCCGTCAAGGACGAAGAGCTGCGCCGGGTCATACAGAGGGCCATGGAGGCGGAACTCAGGCGTCGTCGCTCCCTGGACGGGACAGGTCGTTGAAGATCCCCTCCATCTCCTCCGAGTAGACCCCCCGACTCCGATAGAGGAAGAGGGGCGGCAGGACCTTAAGCTCCTCCCGGCCCCCCAGGCGGCCTTCCAGGAGGACGAACTCCCCCCTCTCTCCGGGAAAGGAGTGGCAGACCCTAATCGTCTTGGGTTCCAGCCTCACCTCCCGCATGCGACAGAAAAGCTCCACCGCCCGCCGGGCCGGGTAGATCACAAAGGCCCGGCCCCCTTCCCGCAGGCACCAGGCGGCGGCCCTCATGAAGTCCCCGACCCGGCCGGCGATCTCGTGCCTCGCCAGGGCCTTGTCCTCCCGGGGGTTGACGCGGCCCGAGAGGAGTCGCCGATAGGGGGGGTTGGTGACGACGACGTCGAATCCCCCCCGGGGGAGGTGTTCCTCGATCCGCCGACAGTCGCCGGATACGAAGGTCACGCCCTCGCCGATGCCGTTGAGGGCGAGGGTCCGGTTGGCCATCTCCACCGCCCCGGGGTCTATCTCCAGGCCCACGATCCTGGCCCGGGGGATACGGAGATGAAGAAGGAGGGAGATGATCCCCGCCCCCGACCCGAGGTCGACGATCCTGTCACCCCGCCGGGCCCGGACGAAGTGGGCCAGCAGGAGGGCGTCGAGGGAAAAGCGGTATCCCCGCCGTTTCTGGATCACCCTGAGGCGGCCGCCCGCGATGAGGTCCGCCGTCTCGTCTTCCCTGATCAGGGGCCGGTCCGTCATGGCAGGGCGGCGCGTCCCGCGGCGGCCTCAATCCAGGAGATGGACGAAGAGGCCGCTGCGGAGCTTGGGTTCGAACCAGGTGGACTTGGGGGGCATGATCCGGCCGGCGTCGGCCACGGCCATGAGCTCCTCCAGGGAGGTGGGGAAGAGGGAGAAGGCCGCGGCGAAGCCCCCCGCATCGACGAGGCGCTCCAGTTCCCTGAAGCCCCTGATGCCCCCCACGAAATCGATCCTTTCGTCCGTCCGGGGATCGCCGATCCCGAGGATCGGTCGCAGGAGGCGCTCCTGGAGGATCGTGACGTCGAGGGATTGGACGGGGTCGTCCGGGTCCCCCCCCGCCGAGGCGAGGAGGCGATACCAGCGCCCCCCCACGTAGAGGCCGAACTCGTGGGGCCGCCGGGGCGTATGGGCCTCCGCGTCGGGGGAGACCAGGAAGCCCTCGCCCACCCGCCGCAGGAACCCCTCGACCGTCAGGCCGTGGAGGTCCCTCACCACCCGGTTGTAGGCGAGGATGCGGAGCTGGTCGTGGGGGAAGAGGACGGCCAGGAAAAACTCCCCCCCCTCCGGCGCCGGGGCCCCTGCGCCGCGCCGTTTCCGGGCCGCGGCGACGGCGGCCGCCGCCCGGTGGTGCCCGTCGGCGATGTAGAGGTCCCCCACCCTGCCGAGGAGGGCCTGGAGATCCGCCTTCTCCTGCTCGTCGTCGACGACCCACACCGTGTGGGCCACCCCGTCGTCGGCCGTGAAGTCGTATTGGGGCGTCTTCGCCGTCAGGCGGGCCACGGCGGCGTCGAGGTCCCCCCGGCGGCGGTAGGCGATGAATACGGGGCCCGTGTGGGCGTTGACGGCCTCGACGTGGAGGGTCCGCTCTCTCTCCTTGTCCGCCCTGGTCAGCTCGTGGATCTTGACGATCCCCTCCTCGTAGGCCTTGACGGCGACGGTGCAGACGATACCGTACTGGGCGTGACCTCCCATGGTCTCCCGGTAGATGTAGAAGCACTCCCTCTCGTCCCTGACGAGGACCCCGTCCCGCACGAGGCCCAGGAGGTTTTCCCGGGCGAGGCGGTAGATTTCCCCCTCGTCGGCGGGGGGGTAGGGGTCCAGGTCGATCTCCGATTTCTCCACGTGGAGGAAGCTCAGGGGGTTTCCGGCGGCGAGGGCCTTGGCCTCCTCGCGGCTCAAGACGTCGTAGGGGGGGGCGGCGACGGCCCCGGCGAACTCGGGACGGGGCCTCAGGGCCCGGAAGGGTCGGATGACGGTCATGGGACTCCTGTCTCTTGCTTTTCGTGGGGCCTAACACAGAGGAACGCTCAAAATCAACCCGTCTCTCGACAGGAGGTCGCAGATAGGCTATAGGAGGCGGCGGGAGAAATGGCGACACGGGTTTTCATACACGGCCTCGAGAGCTCCGCCCGGGGCAACAAGGGGGCCTTCTTCCGGGAGCGCTTCCCGGACATGATCATCGAGGATTACTCGGGAGGTCTCGAGGCCCGGATGGAGAAGCTCGAGGCCGATCTGGAAGACAAGGACGACCTCATCATGGTGGGATCCAGCTACGGGGGCCTCATGGCGGCCCTTTTCGCCTGCCGCCACCCGGAGAGGGTGAGGCGCCTGATCCTCCTGGCCCCGGCCATCAACCTCCCCGAATTCGCCCCCTACCGACGCCTTCGTCTCCCCGTCCCGACGTTTCTCTATCACGGGACGGGCGACGACGTCGTCCCCCCCGGGGAGGTCCGCGCCATCGCCGCCGAGGCCTTCGCCGATCTCCACTACTTCGCCGTGGACGACGACCACTCCCTCCATGGGACCTTCACCCTCATGCCCTGGGACGACCTCCTGAGGCCCTGAGGGGGCCCCCGGCAAGTCCCCCCAGACCCTCTTCATCCCGTCGGTGCGCCCCCCGGGGACGGCGATGGCGCTCAAAGCCGGAGGGTATTCTCGCCCCCGTCCCCCGGGGAGGGAAAAATTTTTGTCGATTGAATTTTCATCAATGGTTTCAGATACTTTACCTATGCCGGAGCTCCGGCATCCCCCGGCGGCGTCCATTTTGATCTAATATAACACGTATAATATGCTCATAATACGGCCGCCTGCGGCCCGATTTTCGAGAGGAAATTTTTGGGGCCAAAACAACACGTTTTTTTGAAAAACGCCTCCCGCAAGGGGAAACATCTCACTTACATTGGCCCAGGGGGCGACATTAAAACCCTCCCCCAGAAAATCTTTCACCAAATCGGCGGCTCCATTGCGGCGATCCTTGACTGGAATGGAGCGGTTGCGTATATCTTTGTCTGGTTTGGTTGGTATACATAGGCAGTGATTCTGGCAACTGACGAAAGGATTGAAATGGTGGCTTCCGAACGCTGGGTTGGCGTCCTCGATGTGGCCGCCCACCTTGGGGTGGCCAAGGACTCGGTCTATAGATGGATCGATGAAAGGGGGCTCCCCGCTCACCGTGTGGGACGGCTCTTCCGTTTCAAGCTATCCGAAATAGACGAGTGGGTGTGCCAAGACAACGAGCGAGAGAAGACTCCAAGTTCCGTACAAAGCCGACCCTCCTCGAAAGCCCAGACGAATCGATCAACACCAAAGAAACGTTCACGGAAGAGGGGCGGGAATGAGTAGCAGTCTGCTCACATCTCAGATCGGGCAGCGGATATTCCTACCCGGGCACTTCGATGTGCCCGTGGTCCTGGAGGATGCACGACCGCTCGGTTCTGATGATTCGGCAGGCTATGAGTGTCGCGTTCGTCTTCCCGACGGCTCATTGGAAGAGGCCGTCATTTCCGCGGAAGAGGTTGTGGCTGTCCTTGGAAAGGGGCCTGACGAAGTCAAAGCAGAGACTCCGGTGGACGCCGAGAAACTGAGGCTTCTAATCGAGTCCGCCCGAATTAGATTGGCTTATGCGCATGACCAACAGTTCGCCGTGAGTCTTTCGGGCATCCGCACCCTGCCGCATCAGATCGAAGCGGTGTACCAAGCGATGCTTCCACAGCCCAGGTTGCGGTTTCTACTGGCGGATGATCCTGGGGCCGGCAAGACGATCATGGCCGGCCTCTTAGTAAAGGAGCTGAAACTTCGCGAGGTGATTGAGCGCATTCTTATCCTGTGCCCCGCCCCGCTCACCATCCAATGGCAGGACGAGATGCTCCACTGGTTCGGCGAGTCTTTCGACATCATCTTTTCCGCTGTTGACCAACAGCAATTGACGAATCCATGGCAGAGGTCTTCACAGATCATCGCTTCCATTGACTATGCCAAGCAGGAAGACGTTCGCGAGCGTGTCTGGCAACAGCGGTGGGACCTCGTCATCATTGACGAAGCCCACAAGTGTTCGGCCAGGACGGCCTCAGGCGGACAGAATCGAGAATCCAAGGTTGCGACAACGAAGCGCTATGATCTGGCGTCGCATCTCACATCTCAGGCGGACCACGTCCTCCTCCTGACTGCCACGCCCCACCATGGGGATGAAGACAAGTTCGCTCATTTCCTTCGGCTCATCGATCCCGACTTATTCCCTGAGCCGCACCGACTTGGCAAACAGGCGGCGGAAATCCGGCAAAATGTTTTTCGGCTGGGTAAAGATTCCCCCTGGTGCCTGCGACGCCTCAAAGAGGATCTGAGGGATGCAAACGGCAAAAGACTATTTCCTGATCGTCATGCAAGAACCGTCACTTTCTGCCTGAACAACGACGAGTACACTCTTTACAAGAGCGTTACCGCCTATATCAACGAGTTTATCCCGCAGCAGACCGGGCAAAGGCGTTCCTCCGCAGCGCTGACCCGAACGGTCCTGCAACGAAGATTGGTGAGCTCCACATGCGCTATTCATGAGTCTCTCAAGCGGCGGTTGAAAAAGCAGGAAGATCTCCTGGAAGAGCTTGAGGGGCTCACTCCGGCACAGCGCGCCAAACGGCTGGCGGCTTTGCAGGGTCGCCTGCCGGATGCCGAGCAGGACGAAGACGATCTCAACGATGCGGTACGTGATCAATTAGTCGATGAGTACACGGCCGCTCTTGAACTTGAACAGTTGCGCGCGGAAATCTCCGCCCTTAAGGAACTCGTCGAGCGGGCGCGAAGGGTACGGGAAAACGCGAACGATTCCAAACTGGCCGCATTGAAGAAGTGCCTCGGCGAGGCGCAGTTCATGGATCTGAAGGATGGCCGGGGAAAGCTTCTGATCTTTACGGAGCACCGAGATACCTTGGGCTACGTGCGCGATCATCTTGAACTATGGGGCTTTTCCACCTGCGAAATCCACGGGGGCATGAACCCCCACGAACGCAAACGGACTCAGGAGTTTTTCAGAACCGGTGCGCAGGTATGCGTGGCGACGGAGGCCGCCGGTGAAGGGATCAACCTCCAGTTTTGCCACCTCATGATCAATTACGACATGCCCTGGAATCCCACCCGGCTTGAGCAGCGCCTGGGCCGCATCCACCGCATCGGCCAGGACCGGGATGTTTATGCTTTCAACTTTGTGGCCACTGACTCCGAGGACGGTCAGCCTATCGTTGAAGGCCGGATTCTCCACCGTCTTCTGGAAAAACTGGACCAGATGAACGAGGCCCTTGAAGGCCGCGTGTTCGATGTGATCGGCGAAGTACTGTCCTTAAACGACGTGAACCTTCCGGACATGCTCCGTGACGCAGCCTATGATCCCAGGAGGCTTGATGAGTACCTCGATCAGATCGACCGCATCGATCCGGCCAAGCTCAAGGAATACGAGGAAGCTACAGGCATTGCGCTGGCGCGCAGCCACGTGGATTTTTCAGCATTCCAGCGCCGGAACCTCGAGGTCGAAGAGCGTCGGCTCATGCCTCGATATGTGGAAGCGCAGTTCGTCGCTGCTGCTCGGGAAGTGGGCCTTCGGATCGAGCCGAGAGCCGATGGGTTGTGGCGCGTCGAGCACGTCCTTGTGGACCTTCGCTCTGAACGTCTCCGCTCCGTCCAGAAGGTCGGGAAAGCCGAATCGTCCTATCGCAAAATCACCTTCCACAAACATCACCTGGAACAGGATGCTCATGTTGACGCTGTGCTGATGGGGCCGGGACATCCGCTCTATGCGGCGGTGGACGAGAAACTCAACGAACGGCTGGCGGGGATGATCTCCGGCGTCGGTCTCTTCGTCGATCCCTTGTGCAGAGAGCCCTACTGTATCCATTTCTTTGAGATATCGATCCGTGGCAAAGACTCGAAAGGGAACGATGTGCCGCTCTATGGCGAACTCGTGGCCGTTCGGGAGGAGCGCGGGCGTCACGAAATCATCCCGAGCGACATCCTGCTTAACCTGGCGGCACATCCGAATCCGCCGCAAAAGATCGACCCGGTTCCTATACAGGCGGCTTCCGATTTTCTTAAAGCGACCTACCAGTTCGAGTGCCGCGCCCGTTGTCAGAAAGAGCGGCAGCATTTCGCTCAGGTTTGCCGGGAATACCTGGAGAAGTCGTTCAAGGCCCGGATCGACCGCGCCCAGGAGCGGGCCATGCTGCTTGCCGCCGAGGCGGTTTCCAAGCGGGAGTTCCAACTGGCAGCCGACGAGGCCAGGAAATATGTGGATGAGCTTCAGCGCGCACGCCAGGAACGCCTCGACGGTCTAAAACGGCTTGAGATTGCCAGAACTGGACCGATCAAGCACATAGGAACGGCCTTTGTGCTCGCTCCCGATGCCGACACGCAGGTCCAGCTCGCGGGTCTTTCCGACGAACTCGATCCGAATATCCGCAGGCAGAGTGAGATCGCTGCAGAAGAAAAAGTCATTGAAGCGTTGGTCGCGGAGGGATTTCCACAGGAGCGAATCGAGCGGGTCGGCCATCTGAAATTGGGGTTCGACATTCGCGCCCACAGGATCGCCGACGAAGCCACCGGCGAGGTCTTCGTCAAGAGAGTCGAAGTCAAAGGCCGCCTGCGGGGGCAACCGGTAAGGCTGACTACCAACGAGTGGTACAAGGCAGCGCAACTGGCAGAGACTTACTGGCTCTACGTGGTCTGGGACCCCTTGGGTGATTCCCCGGAGCTTATGCGTATCCATAACCCTGTTGCCAAGCTTGACCACGCCAAGAAGGAAATCGTGGCGGCGAGGTTCTACGAAATCCCTGCCGAGACGGTGAACCAGGTGGCGGAGGGCAATCGATGACGAAAAAGCCGCAACAACCGGACAGAACATTGGAAACCCATTATGATTCCGTCCTTGGAGACATCTCCAAGCTCATCGATGCAGCCAGAAGTTCTGCAGCACGTTCGGTGAATTGCATCATGACGGCGGCTTACTGGTTCATCGGCCGCCGCATTTTGGAGCTAGAACAAAAGGGCTCCGAACGAGCCGACTACGGTGAAGAACTGCTCAAGAGGCTTTCCCGTGATCTGACGTCGAGATACGGCCGGGGTTTCGCAAAGAGCAATCTCTACCAGATGCGATCGTTTTATACGGCTTACCAGGACATTTTCCAGACACCGTCTGGAATATCGGACGACGCTGGCTCGTTGAAAGGCTTGCAGAATTTCCAGACAGCGTCTGGAACAAGCGAATTGGTGAGTTTTCAGAAGGTTCAATCCCTGGCAAGCCGTTTCCCTCTCCCCTGGTCAGCCTATGTCCGCCTGCTTTCGGTGAAAAATGAACAGGCCAGGCGTTTTTACGAGACCGAAGCCCTGCGCGGCGGCTGGTCGGTGCGGCAACTCGACCGGCAGATCAACTCCCAGTTCTACGAGCGCACGGCTCTTTCTCGTAAAAAGGCCGCAATGCTGCGTAGTGGGGAAGAAACCCTGCCGGAAGACCTCATGCGCCCAGAGGAGGAAATCAAAGATCCCTTCGTACTGGAGTTCCTTGATCTGAAGGATGAATATTCCGAAACCGACCTGGAAGAGGCGCTCATCCGTCATTTGGAGACCTTCCTCCTGGAATTGGGCAATGATTTTTGTTTCATCGGCAGGCAGAAGCGCCTTCGCATCGGCGACGAGTGGTATCGCGTGGACCTGCTCTTTTTTCATCGCCGGCTTCGCTGTTTGGTTGTCATCGATCTTAAAATTGGAAAGTTCACTCACGCCGACGCCGGCCAGATGCACCTCTACCTCAACTATGCGCGGGAACACTGGGTCCATGACGGTGAGAACCCGCCTGTCGGATTGATCCTCTGCGCCCGGAAAGACGAAGCCGTGGCCCGCTATGCCCTCGAAGGGCTCCCGAACAAGGTGTTGGCGTCGGAGTATTGGACAGTCCTGCCTGATGAAAAGGAACTGGCTGCCGAGATCAAGCGGACTCAGGCATTGCTTGAGAAAAGGAAAGCTGTAACAGCACCAAAGGAGCCCAGAAAAAGATGAAACACGACGGAGAGATTTATGTCTGACGACCGCAGACTCATAGAAGACTTCCTGCCCATCCAGGCCATCAGCGCCGACCTGCCTGCCGCGACGCATCGCGGCGCAGGCAGGGGCGTCGAGAGGACATCCGTATGAGCGATAGACGTCTCATAGAGGACTATTTGCCGATTCAAGCTATTTCAGCCGAAGCCTCATGGGAGAAATCCGTCCGCAAGGGACACATCTCGACCATTCACCTCTGGTGGGCTCGGCGACCCCTGGTGGCGTGTCGCGCTGCGGTGTATGGGGCGATGGTGCCGGCATCGCAGTTCGTCCCGGAAAATGGGCCGGACAATAAAAAACAGAGTCTGGGCCGGGCCAATGCGGCCAAGTTCATCGAGCGGCTCTGCAAGTATCCGGGTAACCCTGCCGTCATTAAGGAAGCGCAGCGGCACATTCTCGAAGCCCATGCTAAACGGTTGACCGAAGAGACCGGAAAGCCGGTCACCATCGAGGACATCGAAGAAGGCCGCGCCCCTCGTCCCAAGGTGCTCGACATGTTCGCCGGTGGTGGGGCCATCCCTTTGGAAGCCCTGCGCCTCGGTTGTGAAGCCTACGCCCTCGACCTCAACCCGGTGGCGCACATCATTGAACTGTGCACGCTGGTTTATCCGCAGAAATACGGGAAACCCGACCCCAATGCCCACGGTATGACCGGCCCGAAGAACGCAAAGGGCGAAACTACCTGGGGCGGATTGGCCAACGAGGTCCGTTACTGGGGCGAATGGGTGCTCAAGAAGGTCAAGGCCGAGATCGGCGACCTTTACCCGCTCATTCCCGATCCCGAATATAAGGGGAACAGGCCTGCGGTACAGGCTGAAATGTGGCAATCTTCAGACAAGGAAAGCATCCCTCCTGGATACCTCGTGCCCGTCGCGTACCTCTGGACGCGGACGGTGCGCTGCAAGAACCCGACCTGCGGGGCGACGGTCCCGCTCGTGCGGCAGACGTGGCT
>JAKPCH010000067.1 GCA_029553375.1 Deltaproteobacteria bacterium
TATGACCCCCGATGAGCTGCTCGCGCATGATGACTCCCGGTGGAAAATCTGGGAGGCCGCAACTGCCGCCTGCTGGGGGCCTTGTGAAAAACCGGAATAAAACGGGCCGCCTTGCCCCTCCTTTGTCCGGGAGGGGACGGCGACCTTTTTCGTGACAGGTGTGACAGGTAGAGGAAAAAAAGATGAAGTCCTTCAGTCTTGCCATCGCCATCCAGGCCGGTGCTCCGGTCCTGGCCTGGGGCCCGCCAGGGACGGGCAAGACGGCTACCATCCAGGCCGTCGGCGCGGCCCTGAACCTCCCGGTGGAGGTGGTGCTTGCCTCCATTCGGGAGCCGTCTGACTTTTCCGGCCTCCCGGTAATCCGGGAGGATGGAGTTGCAATGGAAGCGCCAGCATGGGCGCGGCGGCTGGCCGTGTCCGGGAAGGGGATTCTCTTCCTGGATGAAATCAGCACTGCCCCGCCCGCCGTCCAAGCTGCCCTGCTCCGGGTGGTCCTGGACAGGGTAGTGGGCGATCTACCGCTCCCTACCAGCGTGGCCGTCGTGGCGGCCGCCAACCCTCCCGAGCAAGCCGCGGGGGGGTGGGACCTGAGCGCCCCGCTGGCGAACCGGTTCTGTCATCTGTCTTGGGTGCTCGACGCGGCCGCGTGGGTGAACGGCATGATCCAGGGCTGGCCCATCCCTTCCGTCCCCCGCCTGCCCGACGACTGGGAAGCCGGGATCCCCGCCGCCCGCGCCCTGGTGGCCAGTTTCATCCGCCACCGCCCGCATCTCCTGCTTCAGGTGCCGGCCAGCGAGGAGCAGGCCGGAAAAGCCTGGCCGTCACCGCGCTCCTGGGACATGGCTTCTCGCCTCTTGGCTGCCGCTGACGCGGTCCAGGCCGGGGAAGACGTGGCCGCCTCCCTCATCGCCGGTTGCGTGGGCGAGGGCGCCGCCATGGAATTTTTGGCCTGGCGCCGGGCCCTCGATCTCCCTGACCCGGAAATGGTCTTATCCGATCCCGACCGTTTCCGCGT
>JAKPCH010000072.1 GCA_029553375.1 Deltaproteobacteria bacterium
CAAGACCCTGGTTTTGAATTCGTCCCGGCTTTTCTTGTAGCCCTTCATCCATTCCTCCATGGCCTTCCTGCCCTCGGCAGGGAACCAGGGGTTCTGGTCCATCCACAGGTGGAACACCTTTTCCGCCTGGTCCTGCATGAGCACCACCGCGGCGAAGGACCTCTCAAAGACCGCCTTGTGAAAATCGAAAATCTGTCTGGATAGTTGTCTCGGATCCATAAACCTTCCCCCTTTAAGGTTTTCAGCCGCCCCAAAGCGCCGTCCTCGCCGGTCGAAAGTGACGGCGTGCTTTACGGGCACCGCTTCTATATCAATTTTCCCGTTGGTGGGAAACCAAAATCGGTAGACATCATGCCTAATTCGTAACAACTCGTTTTCATTTGACTGTCTATGAGGGCAAAAGATTTGTCCTGTCCTCCCGTTCCCCCGGATGACGGCAGAATTCCGCCGGGGCGTGATCTGTAAACCATTGTCCCACGCGGCTTTCCGTCTCTCAAGAGTCCGGAAGGCCCGCCACGACAGTGATTTTTTAACATGACCGATTCCTCAATGATATCGTATAGCTAACCTGTATCGGAACTCCGATGTTCCCCTCCGGGCGGGTCCTTAACCCGGAGTCGGCGCCGCCGACTCCCCAGAGGGACGACCCGGCGGCACAAAGGGAGGACGGGGGCGATTTGCGAGGCCCCGCCTCTTTGCCGTGTTGACACCAGGTAGCCGTTTTCTATATGGTCGGGTCGAATCGGCTAAGGAGAGAAGGTAAAATTGTCGGGATCGGGCGGGTAAAGAAATGAATGACGAGGAAACGGCGCGGGAGTTTCAGAGAAGGCGGAGAAAGACATTCCGCATGGCCATGCTCTTTGGGTCGGCCGCGTTGATTTGCTTAATCCTGATGCTGCTGATAGGGATTTTCGATCTGGACGTCCCTTTCTTCGTCATGCCCGTCCTCGTGATGGTCCTGTTTGTGTCTTGGGGTCTGGCCATACTGATCGTGACCTCCAATTATCGCTGCCCCAGGTGCAACGAGCTTCCCCTGACGGAGAATTACGGCGAACTGGGAGGATTCGAATTGAATCCCCATGTCTGCCCGAGGTGCCATGCCCGGCTGAAATAGGGGCATGGAACCTCGAAAAACCGGTGCCGTGACCCCCCGGGGGAGGCCGTGATAGAAGGGAAAAAAACCACCACCGAAAGCACGAAGGCCCGCTTCAACAGGATCGCCCCTATCTACGACGGGATGTTGCTGATCGGCGAAAGTCGTTTCAAGCCGTGGCGGAAAAAACTGTTGAGGGAGGCACGGGGGAGGATCCTGGAAATCGGCATCGGTACGGGACAAAACGTGCTCTTCTATCCCCCGGGTTCCGAAGTCACGGGTCTGGATATCGCCTACGGGATGCTTGCGCGGGCGCGGGTGAAGGCGGAGCGTCGGGGGTTTCCCGTTCGGCTCGCCGTGGGCGACGTCCTGCGTTTGCCCTTTTTTGATGATTCCTTTGACACCGTTGTCTCGACCTTCGTCTTTTGCTCCGTCCCCGACCCCGTCGGAGGCCTCAGGGAACTGCGCCGCGTATGCAAACCGGACGGTCGGATCCTCCTGCTGGAACACGTCAGAATCGACCGGCCTGTCATCGGACCCCTCATGGATCTTCTCAATCATCTGACCGTCCGCGTGGCGGGGGAATACATCAACCGCCGCGCCGTCGAAGATATCGGGAGGGCCGATTTGACGATCGATGAGATCGAGGACCTGGGACCGATGGGGATCGTCAAGATGATGATCCTGAAAAAACCCGGAAACACGGAAATTACGGGGCGAAATTGAGCCGGCAGGTGTCGTTTCCCCGAGTTTGACGACCCTCATGAGCATACCCAAAATCGTCATCCTCGTCGGACTGCTGACGGTTGTCGCCACCGGGGCGTTGGCAGTCTATGGTCTTCGCAGCTGGGATAAAGGCACCCGCAAGCTGCGTAGTCGTATCGAGGGGGCCCGCGTGCCCGTCACGCCCCGGGCCGTCGATTTCCGTGAACTCGAGGGGCTTCCCGAGGCGGTGAAGGTGTACATGCGCGCGGTCCTCAAGGAAGGCCGGCCGATGGTGACCGGTGTGGACGTGCGGCACCGGGGCACCTTCAACATGGGGGATAAGACCGATCGGTGGCGGCCTTTTGAGTCGGATCAGCGTGTGATCACGCGACGCCCGGGCTTCGATTGGCATGGCCGCGTCAACCTGATGCCCGGCCTGACGGTTTATGTCCACGACGCCTATGTGTTGGGCGAGGGTGTCCTTTATGCGGCGTTGCTGGGCCTGGTCCCCCTGGTCGACATGCGCCAGGCCGGTGATGTGGCCGAAGGGGAGCTCATGCGCTTCTTCGCCGAGGCGGCGTGGTACCCGACGGCCCTGCTGCCCAGCCAAGGGGTGCTCTGGGAGGCCGTCGACGAGCGCTCCGCTTACGGCACCCTGACAGACGGCCCGATCGCCGTCAGGATGTTGTTCACTTTCAACGACTCGGGCCTGATCGAGACGGTGAGGGTCGAGAAGCGGGGGCGCACCGTGGGCAAACAGGTGGTCCCCACGCCCTGGCAGGGACGATTCTGGGACTACGAGGAGCGCGGGGGGATGCTGGTGCCCCTCGAGGGGGAGGTGGCCTGGCTGCTCCCTGATGGGGCACGGCCCTATTGGCGCGGCCGGATCACCGCCATCGCCTATGAGTTCGCGCCGTGACCGCCGAGGGGCCGCCGTGGATCGATCGTGAAGGGGTCATCGCGTCGCCGCGTTCATCTGCCCTCTATGCGCAGGTCGAAGAAGCGGACCTTCTCCCCGGAGTTTTCCTGCACCCATAGAAGGGGGGCGCCCTGGACGTGGCCGGAGTCGGAAAAACGGACGAGAAAGCGGTTGTTCACGTAGATGGTGATTTGTTTTTCCACCGCTTCGATCCGTATCCGGTTGACCGATTCGTCCAAAAGATCCGTACGGAGCCATTCGTATCTTTGCCAGTCGGGGTTCATGGGGTACCAGTTGCCGGCCAGGCCGCTGTATACGTTGTAGCTCTTGTTGAAGGAAAAATTGAAGCTGTAGCCCTGGTTGATCGACGTCCGGTTGCGGAAGGTCTTCTGGCCGCCGGGGACGACGGAGCACCTCGCGCCGATGCCGACGCCGGATTTGGGACCGCTGAGATGTTCTGCCGTCACCTCCAGGACGTAATCCCGGAACTCTTCTTTGAGGATGATGTGACCGTTGCTGCCGATGATGGACCCGTCGGGGGCGTTGCTCCACTCGCCGTTGAGGATCTCCCAGTTTTCCAGCCTCTGGTAGGCCTTCCGCGCGGCCACCGGGCCCGGTTTAGCCGGCGACGCCGTTGCGGGCGATTCGGGACGGTCGCCGAAGAGACTTTTCACGAGATCGTTGCTCATGCCCGTCAACTGGTTCAGATCGGTGCCCGTGACGTTTTTCCCCAGTTTCGCTTCGCCCGTCTGGACGTCGATCATCCGGGAGTTGATGGTGTAGGCGTTACCGATCTTGACGACGGAACCGATGATGATGAGGTCCGCCCCGACGATCTTCCCGATCTTCACGGCGCTCTTATCGTCGATGACGCCCGATTTTTGGAATTGCTGTTCCGACAGGGCCTGGTTGATCTGGGCGCGTTCCACCACCTGAAAGCGGGGAATATCCACGAGGGCCGTCCGTATGATCTCCGAAACCGCCTTGCCGATGTGAATGTCGACGCCGATACCCTCGAAATCGAGAACGGCCACGGACGACCGCGGCGGGGCGGCAAATCCCGCCGACGCCATGACCGACAGGGTGATGAGAACGAAGGCGGCCTTGAGTTTCATGATACCTCCTCGCCTGAGATGGGAAATCGGGGGACACAATACTTAATTTATAACCAAACGGGATCATTATGGAAATTTTCAAGAAAAATTGGTATTGTGTCCCCTAATTAAAAAAATGGCGGAAGTGCATGGGAATCGAACCCACCCGGGAGGTTGTTAGCCCCCCACACCGGATTTGAAGTCCGGGAGGCCCACCAGTGGCCTTGGCACTTCCGCTCGGTCTTCAGTCTCTATCGCCGGGGGCCCTGTCGGGCGCGCCCCTTCTCCGCCGTCGAGATGCGCCTTTCATTCCACGAGGTCCAGGGAGGCGTCGAGGAGCTGGACCGTCACCTCTTCACCCCTCTGGGCCCTCTCCATCTCCTCCGGGAGGACGACGAGGCCGTTGGCCCGCACCATGGATTTGAGGATCCCCGATCCCTGGGCGCCCGTTGTGGTCACGGTGTAACCCCCCTGCCCCCCCTCGACGACGGCGCGGATAAAATATCTCAAGCCCCGCTTTTTCGCAATACTCTCCGTGAGGGTCGCCCGGACGGTCCGGCGGAAGAGGCGGCGGTGGCCCATCATCTTGAGGAGGGCCGGCCGGACGAACTGTTCGAAGGAGACCATGGACGACACGGGGTTTCCGGGGAGACCGAAAAGGGGTTTCCCCCCCAGGGTGCCGAAGGCCAGGGGACGGCCCGGGCGCATGGCCACGCGCCAGAAGAGCATGTCATTGCCCACCTCGCCCATGATATCTTTGACGAGGTCGTACTCCCCCACGGAGACACCCCCGGAGGAGAGGATCACGTCGGCCCGGCGGGCGGCGAGGAACTTGTCCTTCAGATCCTCCCGGCGGTCCCGGGCGATGCCGAGCTGCATGGGGACGGCCCCGCATTCCCGCACCTGGGCCGCCAGGGCGTAGCCGTTGCTGTTCTTGATCTTCCAGGGCTCCAGGTTCTCGTCGATCTCCATGAGCTCGTCGCCCGTGGCGAGGATGGCGACGAGGGGCCGCTGGCGCACGGCGACGAAGGAGCGGCCGAGGGCGGCGAGCATCCCCACCTCCGCGGGCCGGATGACGGTCCCCGTGGGTATCACCAGTTCCCCCGCCCGGACGTCCTCCCCCGCCCGGCGGATGTCCAGGCCCGCCTCCGCCCGGACGAGGACGGCAACACCATGTCCCTCACGCCGCGTGTCCTCCACGCGAATGACGGCATCGGCGCCGGGGGGGATGGGGGCGCCCGTCATCACCCGCGCCGCCTGGCCCTTTCCGATCCTCTTCTCCGGGTAGACCCCCGCCGGGATGTCCTCGACGATCTCGAGGACGACGGGGTCCCTCTGCGAGGCGCCCTCGGTGTCTTCGTGCCGGACGGCATAACCGTCCATGGCCGAGTTGTCCGTCGGCGGTATGTCCCGGCCGGCCCGGATATCCTCCGCCAGGACCCGGCCGAGGGCCTCGAGGATCCCCACCTTTTCCGCGGGGAGGGGGGAGACGGTCCCGAGGATGCGATCGAGGGCCTGTTCTACACTGATCATGGGCCGACGCTAACCGAAACGGAATCTTTTGTCAACTCGACAGGCCCTGTTGAGTCTTGATTAACGATCGTTTCTGGTATAGGGGGGGCTCATGGACACAGGGGCGATGAAGAAAGAGATCAAAAACCTCCTCCAGAGGCGGCGGGGCGTCCTTTTGGCCCACTACTACCAGCGTCCCGAGGTGCAGGAGATCGCCGATTTCGTCGGCGATTCCCTGGCCTTGAGTATCGAGGCCGCCCGGACGGACGCCCGGGTCATCGTCTTCGCGGGGGTCCATTTCATGGCGGAGAGCGCCGCCGTCCTGTCCCCCGACAAGACGGTCCTCCTCCCCCGGGCCGAGGCCGGCTGTCCCCTCGCCGATATGGTCACGGTGGAGGATCTCGCCCGGGCCCGGGAGGAATACCCCGACGCGGCCGTGGTGACCTACGTCAACTCCTCCGCCGCCGTCAAGGCCGCCAGCGACGTCTGCTGCACCTCCGCCAACGCCCTGAAGGTCGTCGAGTCCCTGGCGGACGCCCGCCGGGTCATCATGGTGCCCGACGGGAACCTGGCCCGCTACTGCGCCCGCTTCTCTTCAAAAGAGATCATACCCTGGCGGGGATACTGTCCCGTCCATCAGGCCCTGACGGCCGAGGAGGCGGCCGCAGCCCGCCAGGCCCATCCCCGGGCCCTCTTCGCCGCCCATCCCGAGTGCCGCCCCGAGGTCCTCGACCTGGCCGACTTCGTGGGGAGCACGGCGGGGATCCTCCGCTTCGCCGGGGAGGAGCGGGTGGAGGAGCTCATCGTGGGGACGGAGGAGGGGATCTTCACGGAACTGAAGAGGCGCTGCCCCGCCAAGGCCTTCGTCTCCCCCCGGGCCGATTTCGTCTGTCCCGACATGAAGTACACCACCTTGGCCGATATCCTCCTCGCCCTGAAGGAGAACCGCACCGTCGTCCGGGTGCCCGAGGAGATCGTTGCCGGGGCCCGGCGGGCCCTCGACAGGATGCTGGCCGCCACCTGAACGCGTCCCGTGAGAAGGATCGTCGCCCATAGGCCGGCCCCCGAGGGTGGGGGCATGGCGGAGATCTTGGGGCGCCTCGGCGCCGGCGACGGGGAGATCCGCGTCCGGGGGGTTCAGGGGCCGGGCCGGGCCCTCCTCACGGCCCTCCTCTTCCGCCGCGCCGGGGGTGTCGTCGTCCACTGCTGTGCCACGGAGAAGGAGGCGGCGGCCCTAGTCGAGGATCTGGCCTTCTTTCTCGGGCCGGCGGACGTCTCCCTCTTCCCCCCCTTGGAAACCGTCTCCACGGACATGTTCACCTTCCAGCGGGAGGCCGAGTTCGCCCGCGTCCGGGTCCTTCACAACCTGATATCGGGGCGGCCCGGTGTGATCGTCGCCCCCGTCAAGGCCCTGCTCCGACGCCTCCTCCCCCGGCGGGCCCTCTCTTCCTACTGCAGGACCATCACCATCGGCGACACCGTCGAGCGGGACGACCTGGTGCGCCTCCTCCTCGAGGGCGGCTACACCCGGGAGACCCTCGTGGAGGAGCAGGGGGAATTCGCCGTCCGGGGCCATGTCGTGGACCTCTTCCCCCCGGGGGCGGAGAGGGCCGTGAGGCTGGAGTTCGTCGGCGACGAGATCGAGTCCGTCCGGGACTTCGACCCCGCCACCCAGCGCTCCCAGGGGGAGAGGATCGATTTCACCCTCCTGCCGGCCCGGGAGGTCATCGTCACCGAGACCGCCCAGGACGAGGCCCTGAGGAACCTCAGGAAGCGGGCCGAGGAGGCGGGTCTCCCCAAGACCGTCCGGGACCGCCTGGTGGAGAAGCTCCAGGGACCCCTCGTGGGCCGAGTCAACCCCCTGTTCTTCCCCCTCTTCTACCCCGAGGGGAGCGACGCCCTCGAGGCCTTCTTCGCCTACCTGCCTCCCGGGACCGTCCTGGTCGTGGACGACGAGTGGGCATGCCTCCAGGCGGCCGAGACCGCCCAGGGGGAAGCGGGCCGCCTCGTCGCCCGGGCGCGGGAGGAGGACCGCCTCTGCCCGGCGGCGGAAGAGATCCTCATCTCCACCGGGGAATGGGAGGACGGCTGCCGGGGCTTTAGACGCCTCGTCATCGAGGGGGTCGTCCTCGGCATCGAGGAGGGAGACCCCGTCTCCTTCAACTGGCCGGCCCTGACGGGCATCAAGGTGGACCCCGCCGCCCGGGACCGCCGGGAGGAGGGGGGGCTCGCCCCCCTGGTCAAACGGGTCCGGGACTGGCTGGCCTCGCGCTTCAGGGTCACCTTCGTCTGCCCCGGCGACGATTCCCGCCAGCGGATGGCCCACCTCCTCGAGGACTACGGCCTGCCCGTCGCCGTCGGGACGGACGGCGTCCCCTATCTTGACCTCCCGGCGGGGGAGGACGGGGGTCTTAAGGTCATAAGGGGGCGGATCAGCGGCAGCCTCGTCCTGGAAGACCGGCGCCAGGTCATTGTGGCCGCCGAGGACATCTTCGGGAAGAAGGTGGCGCGCCGGCCCTTCCGGGCGGGCCGGGAGGGTTATTTCCTGCGGTCCTTCGGGGAACTGAGGGAAGGGGATTACGTGGTCCACAAGGATCACGGCATCGGCGTCTATCGGGGTCTCAAGAAGATCGCCGTCGACAATGTGGAGAACGACTTTCTCCTCATCGAGTACGCAGGGTCCGACAAACTCTTCATACCCGTGGACCGCCTCGAGGCGGTGCAGCGTTACGTCGGTCCCGAGGGCTACACCCCCAAGGTGGAGCGCCTCGGCGGCCCCTCCTGGGAGATGGTGAAGGAACGGGTGAAGCGGTCCATCCGCGAGGTGGCCCAGGAGCTGGTGGCCATCTACGCCGCCCGGGAGGTCCTCGACCGGGAGGCCTACAACCCGCCGGACAGGTGGGACGAGGAGTTCGCCGCCGCCTTCCCCTTCGAGGAGACCCCAGACCAGGCCCAGGCCATCGAGGACGTCCACGCCGACATGGGACGCGCCAAGCCCATGGACCGCCTCGTGTGCGGCGACGCCGGTTTCGGGAAGACGGAGGTCGCCCTCCGGGCGGCCTTCCGGGCCGTCATGGCCTCCCGACAGGTCGCCGTCCTCGTCCCCACGACCATCCTCGCGGAACAGCACTTCCGGACCTTCCGGGAACGGTTCAGGGATTACCCCGTCCGGGTCGAGGTCCTGAACCGCCTCCGCTCCGCCGCGGAACAGCGGGCCGTGGTGGCCGACGTGGCCTCCGGCCGGGTGGACATCGTCGTCGGGACCCACCGCCTCCTCCAGAAGGACGTCCGTTTCCGGGACCTGGGACTCGTCATCATCGACGAGGAGCAGCGCTTCGGCGTGGCCCACAAGGAACGGCTCAAGAAGCTCAGGACGATGGTGGACGTCCTCACCCTGACGGCGACCCCCATCCCCCGGACCCTCCACCTCTCCCTCGTGGGGATCCGCGACCTCTCCGTCATCAACACCCCCCCTGAGGACCGCCGCCCCATCAAGACCTACGTCGTCGAGTTCGAGGGGGAGATCATCGGCGATGCCATCAGGAGGGAGCTGGCGAGGGGGGGACAGGTCTTCTTCCTCCACGACCGCGTCCGTTCCCTCCCCGCCATGGCGGCCTACGTGGGGAAGCTGGTCCCCGAGGCCCGCATCGCCGTCGTCCACGGCCAGATGAAACCCCGGGAGCTGGAGGAGGCCATGGCGGCCTTCATCCGCATGGAGAAGGACGTCCTTGTCTGCACGACCATCATCGGGTCCGGCCTCGACATCCCCACGGCCAACACCATCATCATCAACCGGGCGGACCGCTTCGGCCTGGCCCAGCTCTACCAGATCCGGGGCCGTGTGGGCCGTTCCCGGGAGGAGGCCTACGCCTACCTCCTCGTCCCCCGGGGGGCCATGCTCTCCCCCGACGCCGCCCGGCGCCTCCAGGTCCTCATGGAGCTGTCCGAGCCCGGATCGGGCTTCCGCATCGCCGCCAACGATCTTGAGCTTAGGGGGGCCGGCAACCTCCTGGGCCTCTCCCAGTCGGGTCACGTGTCGGCGGTGGGATACGAGCTCTACACGGAGCTCATGGAGAAGACCATCCAGGAGCTGAAGGGCTCCGTCGTCGTGGAGGACGAGATCAAGCCGGAGATCCGCCTGGGTGTCGGGGCCTATATCCCCTCGGACTACATGGGCGACGAGAACCGCCGCCTCGTGACGTACAAGCGGATCGCCATGGCCCGGGACGAGGGGGAGCTGGAGGAGATACGGCAGGAGCTCGTCGACTGCTGGGGCTTCGTCCCCGCTGAGGTGGACAACCTCCTCCAGGTCATCGCCATCCGCAACGTCCTGAAGTCCCTCAGGGGTAAGAAGCTCATCCACGACGGGCGCTTCCTGACCATCGCCTTCGCCCCCGACACCCCCGTCGACCCGGCGCGGATCGTGGCCCTGGCGGGTAAGAGGACGAAGGGACTGCGCCTCACACCGGACTGGCGCCTCATCGTCCCCGTCTCCGCCCTCGGGGAGGGGCCGCCGGCGGCGACGGTGAAGCGTTTCCTCGCCACCCTCATGTGAGGCCGCCGCGGTTGAAGGGGAAGGGGTATTCTGATAGGATCGGGGCCATCGAGGAGGTGTAATAGCCTATATGATCGATTTTTTGAAGAAAATGCTCCTTGGGGCCCTCGTTTTGGTCTTGGGGGCCGCGCCCGGGGCGGCGGAGATCGTGGACCGCATCGTCGCCGTCGTCAACGAGGACATCATCACCCTCTCGGATCTCAACACGGCCTTCGAGCCCTATCAGAGGAGGATCGAACAGACCCTCAGCGGGGCGGAGCGTGACAAGGTCATCGCCGAGGGGCGCCGGGAGATCCTCAACCAGCTCGTGGACGGCAAGCTCATAGAACAGCAGGCGAAGAGATCGGGCATCACCGTCAAGGACGACGAGGTGGACCAGACCATCAACGACATCCTGAAACGCCGCAACGTCTCCATGGCGGAGTTCCTCAAGGTCCTGGAGCGGGAGGGTGAGACCATGGAGTCCTACCGCCACGACATCCGCAATCAACTCCTGCGGCAGCGTCTCATCCGCCGGGAGGTCCAGTCGAAGATCGTCGTGAGCGACGAGGAGATCGGGGAGTACTACCGCCAGCACCGGGAGGACTACGAGGGGAAGGAGGCGGTCCGGGTCCGGCAGATCTTCATCCCCATCCCGAGGGGTAGCGACGACAGGGCCGTCAAGAGGCTGAGGGAAGAGGCCGAGGAGGTCCGCAGGAAGATCGTCGCCGGCGAGCCCTTCGAGCTCTTCGCCGCCAAGTACGCCCCGAACCAGGCCCTGGCGGCCGCGGGGGGGGACATCGGCTTTATCGAGAGGGGAGCCGTCCTGCCGGAGGTGGAGGAGGCGGCCTTCCGCCTGAAAGTCGATGAGGTGAGCGGGGTGATCGCCGTGGAGAACGGCTTCTACATCCTCAAGGTCACGGACAAAAGAGGGGCCGGCCTCAAGCCCATCCAGGAGGTCCGCCAGGAGATCGTGGCCAAGATCGAGGAAAAGAAGATGGCCCGCCGCTTCGACGAATGGATGGCCGAGGTGAGGAAGAAGGCCTACATCGAGATCCGCCTGTGAATGTCATCCGCGTCAAGGGTGCTCAGGAACACAACCTCAAGGGCGTAAACATCGACATCCCCCGGGACCGCCTCGTGGTCATCACGGGGGTGAGCGGTTCCGGCAAGTCCTCCCTGGCCTTCGACACCATCTACGCCGAGGGGCAGCGACGTTACGTGGAATCCCTCTCGGCCTACGCCCGGCAGTTCATCGGCCAGATGGACAAACCCGAGGTGGAGTCCATCGAGGGCCTCTCCCCCGCCATCGCCATCGAACAGCGGACGGCGGGCCATAACCCCCGGTCCACCGTGGGGACGGTGACGGAGATCTACGACTACCTGAGGCTCCTCTTCGCCCGCGTCGGCGTCCCCCACTGCCCCCGGTGCGGCCGGGAGGTAAGATCCCAGACCATCGACGCCATGCTCCAGGCCGTCCTCTCCCTCCCCGAGGGGACGAGGTTCAACGTCCTGGCACCCATCGCCCGGGGCAAGAAGGGGGAGTTCCAGAAGGAGTTCAGGAAGCTCGTCCGGGAGGGCTTCGCCCGGGTCCGCGTGGACGGCCGGATGGTCGATCTGGGCGAGGATATCCCCCTCGACCGGAACAAGCGCCACGACATCGACGTCGTCGTGGACCGCCTTGTCATGAAGGAGGGGGTGCGCAAGCGCCTGCGGGACTCCCTCGAGACGGCGGCGCGGATCTCCGAGGGCCTCGTCCGCATCGCCCTGGCCTCCGGGGAGGAGACCCTCTTCAGCGAACGCTACGCCTGCCCCGAGTGCGGTATCAGCATGCCCGATCTGGCCCCGCGCCTCTTCTCCTTCAACAGCCCCTACGGCGCCTGCCCCGAGTGCGGGGGCCTGGGAACGAAGATGTTCTTCGACGAGGACCTCGTCGTCCCCGACGGGGGCCTCTCCCTCCGGGAGGGGGCGATCCAGCCCTGGGCGGGACGGACCTCCCTCACTTACCACCAGATGCTCGCCGCCCTGGCGGAGCACTACGGTTTCGATCTCAACACCCCCTTCGCCGAGCTCCCTGAACGGGTCCAGGAGGTCCTTCTGAGGGGTTCCGGGACGGAGGCCGTCCGTTTCCACGTGGACCGGGACGGCCGCCGCCTCTTCTTCACGCGGCCCTTCGAGGGGGTCCTCAACCACCTGGAGCGTCGGTGGCGCGAAACGACCTCCAACGCCGTGCGCGCCGAGCTGTCCCGCTACATCAACACGAAGGCCTGCCCCGCCTGCGGGGGCGCCCGCCTCAAGAGGGAGAGCCTCGCCGTCACCGTGGGGGGGCTGAACATCTACGAGGTCTGCCGTCTCTCCATCCGGGAGACGGCGGCCTTCTTCACGGGCCTGCGCCTCACGCCCCAGGAGACGGCCATCGCCGGGCGGATCCTCAAGGAGATCCAGGAACGCCTCCGGTTCCTCCTCGACGTGGGGATGGACTACCTGACCCTCGAGAGGGCCTCCGCCACCCTCTCGGGGGGGGAGAGTCAGCGGATCCGTCTGGCCACCCAGATCGGGTCGGGTCTCATGGGGGTCCTCTACGTCCTGGACGAGCCGACGGTGGGTCTCCACCAGCGGGACAACCTCCGCCTCATCGCCACCCTCAAGCGCCTGCGCGACCTGGGGAACACGGTCCTCGTCGTGGAACACGACCCGGACATGATGATGGCCTCGGACCAGATCATCGACATGGGACCCGGGGCGGGCCTGGACGGGGGGGAGGTGGTCTTCCAGGGGACGCCGGAGGAGATCTGCCGAGACGAGCGGTCCCTTACGGGCCAGTACCTCTCGGGGCGGCGGGTCATCCCCGTACCGGCGAGGAGGAGGCGCCCCACGGGGCGCTGGATCGTCCTGGAGGACGCCTACGAGCACAACCTCAAGCACATCGACGTCAGGATCCCCACGGGTCTCTTGACGGCCGTGACGGGGGTGTCGGGTTCGGGGAAGAGCACCATGGTCGTCGACACCCTCTATCGGGCCGTGGCCTGGCGGATCTACCGCCACAAGGGCGGCGTGGGGAAACTGGGCCGCGTCGTCGATCTGGGCGGCATCGAGCGGGTGGTCCTCATGAACCAGCAGCCCATCGGCCGCACCCCCAGGTCCAATCCGGCCACCTACACGGGGGTCTTCACCCCCATCCGCGACCTCTTCGCCCACCTCCCCGAGGCCAAGGTCCGGGGCTACCAGGCGGGGCGTTTCAGCTTCAACGTGAAGGGGGGACGCTGTGAGGCCTGCGAGGGCAACGGGATGATCGCCATCGAGATGCACTTCCTCCCCGACGTCTACGTGACCTGCGACGTCTGCCGGGGGCGGCGCTTCAACGCCGACACCCTGGAGATCCGCTACCGAGACCGGAACATCGCCGAGGTCCTCGACATGACCGTCACCCAGGCCCTGGCCTTCTTCGAGAACATCCCTGCCATCCGCGGCCGCATCCAGCTCCTCGAGGACGTGGGGTTGGGTTACATACGCCTCGGCCAGTCGGCCCCCACCCTCTCGGGGGGGGAGGCCCAGCGGGTGAAGCTGTCGCGGGAACTGGGCAAGCGGGGCAACAGCGACACCCTCTATATCCTCGACGAGCCCACCATCGGCCTCCACTTCGCCGACGTCGAGAGGCTCATCGTCGTCCTCAACCGCCTCGTGGAGATGGGGAACACCGTCGTCGTCATCGAGCACAACCTCGACGTGATCAAGTGCGCCGACCATATCATCGACCTGGGGCCCGAGGGGGGGCCGGGGGGCGGGCGGATCATCGCCGAGGGGACGCCGGAGGAGGTGGCCGACGTCCCCGCCTCGGCGACGGGGATGTTCCTGAGAGGTGTCCTGGGCCTTTAGCCCCCTCGGTCAGCTTTCGTAGCCCCGGGCGGTGTGGAAGGCCGCCTTGTCGAAGAAGACGACGATGCGGCGGTCCAGCTCGAGGGTCATGTAGATGTCGATGGTCTTGCCCCACATGCCCCGGGAGAGGGCGAACTCCCAGAGGTGTTTCTTCACCAGGCTCAGGGCGCTCAGGACGTGGCTCAGGGGCACCCCCTGGCGCCGGCTCCGGCGCCCGAAGGCGGTGTAGTAGTCCCGAATCTCCCCGTCGCCGTATCTGCCCCCCAGCCAGTCGCCGAAATGGGAGAGGATCATGCCGACCTCGGAGAAGAGGCGTTCCTGGTTGAAGAGGCGGTAGCCGGCCGTGGAGGGGTGGGTGAGGGCCTCCTCCATCCAGCGCCTGGCGATGGAAGCGGCGTTCTCCTCGATGACCTCCACGAGGCGGTCGGAGAGGAGGTTGGGCCTCCTTCTCCCCTCGCCGCCCCCGGAGACGGAATCCCGGAAGGAGTCCACGATGGCCCAGTATTCGGCCTTGTCCTTGCGGTACCTAGTCACGGCCCGCCGGTTGGCGAGGAAGGGTAGGGAGGGGAGGCCGTCGACGGGGAAGTAGCGGGCCGCCACGGTGTCGCTTCCCCCCTTCAGGACGCCCCCCGTCTCCTCCACCTCGAAGGTGACGAACAAGAGGTCCCCGTAAAAACGGCTGCGGTAGGAACAGACGTCCACCAGACCCAGAACCCGCCCCGTGATGCCCGTTTCCTCCTCCAGCTCCCTCAGGGCGGCCTCCTCGATGCTCTCCCCCGTCTCGGCGAAACCCGTGGGGAGGCACCACCGCCCGCGGTAGGGGGCCCGCCCCCTCTTCACGAGGAGGATGGACCGTTCCTGGGGGCAGATGGCCGAGACGACGGGGAGGGGGTTGCTGTAGTAGAAGCGGCGGCACCGGGGACAGTAGTCCCTCTCCAGGCCGTCCTCCACGCGGCGGCTCAGGGGGAGGCCGCAGGCCTGGCAGAAACGTCTCTCCTTTTCGGTCTTCACGTCGCCCCCCGCCGGGGGAGGGGGTCGCGGCAGACGAAGATCCGGTCGTCCTTCGAGACCTCCAGGACCCCCCTTTCCCTCACCGTTTCCCTCAGGCGCTCCATCACGGCCGGCAAGAGGCCCTCCATGGCCGCGAGGGCCCCACCGAACAAGAGGGGGGCCTTGAAGCGGAGATAGGATTCGAGGGTTTCGAGGTCGCCGGGGGTGAAGACGAGGCGGTTCTCGAAGTCCCTCTTCTCGACCGTGCCGAAATGGGGGCTCAGGAGCGCGGCGCCGTTCTCCCCGCAGAAACCCTCGATGATGATCTCCAGGGAGAGCTTTTCGACCTCCTTGCCCCTGTCCCTCAGGACGTCCTTGATGATCTCTATGAGCTCCCGGGCGTTGTTGCGGAAATGGGTGATGGCCACCAGGATGCCCTTGTCCGCCAGGAGCCGCACGAGGGAGGGGATCGTCTCGGGGAAGAAATAGAGGCTGTAGGAGCACAGGACGAGATCGAAGGAGGCGGGGGGAAGGGTCGGCAGGAGGGCCGTGCCGGCGGCGGAGAAACGCCCCGGGATCCCCGCCCGGCGGCAGGCCTCGAGGTAGGGTTCCTCGTAGGAGGGGATGATGTCCACCCCCAGGGCCTGGGCCTCCTGCGCGACGCGTCCCCTGAGGGCCTCGGTGAAGGCGCCGAAGGCGCAGCCCAGGTCCATGACCCGCCTGACGCCCGACAGGTCGAGACCCGCGAGGGCCAAGGCGCGGATGTCGTTCCGGTTCGTCGAGACTTTGCGGATGACGGCGCCGATGCGCAGGTGTGTTTCCACGTCCCCGAAGGCCCTGAAGAGATCCGCTTCCATGGTCTCAAGTTAACAGGTTCCGGGGATTGTTTCAAGACGGGGTCCCCCGAAGATCTTGCCGCCCTGGGTCCGACCTGTTATAGGGGGCTTATGGACGTCGTCATGACCTCTCCGGCCTGGCTGAAGGTGGGTGTCACCTTCGGTGCCATCCTCGCCGCCAACGTGGCGGGTCTCCCCTTGGGGGCGGCGATCCTGGTCTTCTCCCTCGTCCTGGCCCTCTGGTCGGGCCTGGGGGTGATGGGGACGGCGGCCCTCTTCACGTCCTTCTCCCGCCCCGAGAACTACCTCCTACCCCCGGCGGTTCTCCTCCTCCTCTTTTTCACCGAGTCCCTGGGGAGGACGGGCCGCATCGAGGCGACCATGGAGACCCTGGGGGGCTATCTGCGGGACCGGCGCCTCCTCCTCGCGGGGCTGCCGGCCCTGGTGGGTCTCTTGCCCATGCCGGGGGGCGCCCTCTTCTCCGCCCCCCTCGTGGCGGCCGCGGACGGGCGGAACGATCTCGACGGGGCCACGAAGGGGGCCGTCAACTACTGGTTCCGGCACCTGTGGGAGTACTGGTGGCCCCTTTACCCCGGCGTGATCCTGGCGGTCCGCTACAGCGGTCTTCCCCTGTGGCTCTACATGGCCGCCATGATCCCCTTCACCCTGGTGGCCTTCGCCGGGGGTTACCTCTTCATCCTCAGACCCATCGGCCGTCAGGAGAAGGAGGGCCGGAAGGGAGAAAGACGCCCCCCCCTCCGCCTGCCCGCCCTGGGTCCCATCATGATCCTCGTCACCCTGTCCCTCGCCGGCTCCCTCGTTTTGCCCCTGCTGGGGTGGAGGGGGACGGCGGCGAGTCTCCTCGCCATGATCGCCGGTCTCGCCGTCGCCCTCCCCATCGTGTTCCGAGGGGCAGAGACGGCCCTGACCCCCTCCCTGGCCGTGCTCAGGAAGGGGGCCACTTGGAACATGATCCTCCTCGTGGCGGCCATCCAGGTCTTCTCCTTCTGCCTGACGGCGCCCCTACCCGGCGGCGGGACCCTGGTGGCGGTCATGCGGGACGAGTTCGTCGCGGCAGGTGTACCCCTGGTGGCCCTCATGATGGTCATTCCCTTCATCTCCGGTCTGGTGACGGGGGTGGCCTTCGGTTTCGTCGGGGCGAGTTTTCCCATCATCTTCGCCCTCCTCGGCGCGGACCCCCCCGCGGCCACGGCCGTCGCCGCCACGGTCCTGTCCTACTCCTTCGGTTATATCGGGATGATGCTCTCCCCCCTCCACGTCTGTTACGTCGTGACGTGCGAGTATTTCGGGACGAGCCTTTTTGCGGTCTATCCCCGCCTCATCGGTCCCGCCGCGACGGTCCTGGCGGCGGGGACGTCCCTCGCCGCCGCCGTTTACCTATCTTTCTGAGGGACGGGACCTCAGGCCGTGGCGATCCCCTGCGACCTCAGGTAGGCCTTCACCTCGCCGATGCGGAAGGTCCGGAAATGGAAGACCGACGCGGCGAGGAGGATCTGGGCTCCCCCCTCCACGACGGCCTCGCGGAAGTGCTCCAGGGTCCCCGCGCCCCCCGAGGCGACGACAGGGACGGAGACGGCGGAGGAGATGGCCCTGGTAAAGGGGATGTCGTAACCCGCCAGGGTCCCGTCGCCGTCCATGCTCGTGGGGAGGATGACCCCCGCCCCCCGGGACTCGCACTCCCTGGCCCAGGCCACGGCGTCCCGGCCCACGGGGAGGGTGCCCCCCGCCACGACCACCTCGAAGCCCGAGGGGAGGGACGGGTTACGCCGCCCGTCGATGGCGACGGTGATCCGCTCCGGGCCGAAGCGCTTCGCCCCCTCCTCCACGAGGGCGGGGTTGCGGACGGCGGCGCTGTTCATGGAGACCTTCGCCGCCCCCGCCATGAGGACGAGGTCGATGTCCTCGAGGGAGTTGATCCCGCCCCCCACGGTGAGGGGGATGGTGACGACGGCGGCCACCTGGCGGACCCATTCGAGGCGGGTCTTGCGGTTCTCCACCGTCGCGGCGATGTCGAGCATGGCCAGCTCGTCCGCCCCCTCTTCCTGGTAGTAGCGGGCGTTCTCCACGGGGTCGCCGGCGTCGCGGATGTCCACAAAGTGAACCCCCTTGACGACGCGCCCCTCCTTCATGTCCAGGCAGGGCATGATCTTCACCGGTTTCATGATTTTCCTCCCCTATGCGTTGTTCAGGATCTGATCCGGGCCTATGTCCCCCGCTCCCGCAGGTAGGCGACGGCGTTCTTGAAGATCGCCAGTCCCATCCCCTCCTCGGGGAGTTCCTCCCTCGTCCAGCGGGGGTGGTTTGTCCTGTGGAGATAGGCCTCGGGGTGGGGCATGAGGCCGAAGAGGCGTCCCGAGGGGTCGCAGATGCCGGCGACGGCGTCCACGGAACCGTTGGGGTTGGCCGGGTAGTCCATGACGGCGCCCCTGTAAAGGGGATCGCTGTAAAAGACGGCGATGTTGCCGTCTTTATGGAGGCGTTCCCTCGTCCCTTCGTCGGCGGGGATGAACTTTCCCTCGCCGTGGCGGACGGGGAGGTACAGGCCCGTCAGGCCCCTGGTGAAGACGCAGGGGGATGCGGGATTGACCTTCAGATACACCCAGCGGTCTTCGAACCTCCCCGAGTCGTTGTGGATCAGGGTGCATCGCTGACGGTCGTAGGCGCCGTCCCAGCCGGGGAGGAGACCTAGTTTCACCATGAGCTGAAAGCCGTTGCACACCCCGAGGATCAGTTTGCCCGCCTCGATGAAGCGCCGCAGCTGGTCGAAGAGTCTCTCCCCCGTCCGGCGGACCCGGGCGTGGAGGATCCGGTGGGCCCCCGCCTTGGCGGCCCCCAGGTCGTCGCCGTCGAGGAAGCCCCCGGGGAGGTTGAGGAAATCGTAATCGTCGAGACGCTTCTCACCCCAGAGGAGTTCGCTGATGTGGCAGATATCCACCGTGTCCGACCCGGCCAGGCGGCAGGCGTGGGCCGTCTCCACCTCGCAGTTGGTACCGTAGCCCGTAATGACGATGGTTCTCACCCTGTTTGCCATGACCGCCCTCAGAAGTTCAGAGGGGCCTGCCAGGCCGCCTTCAGGGCCCCGAGGGGTTCGTCGACGACGGTACGCCCCTCCAGGCCCAGGACGACGAGGCGCGGAGAGGCGGTGACGGTGCCGATTTGTGCCGCGGGGAGACCCGCCATGACGGATCTGAAGGACGCCGCCTTTTCCGGGGCGACGGTGACGACGAAACGGCCCTGGGACTCGGAGAAGAGGAGGGTGTCGTCCCTCGTCACCCCCTCGGCGGGGACGGATCGCAGATCGACCTCCAGGCCGAGATGGCCGGCGAAGGCCGTCTCCGCCAGGGCGACACCCAGGCCGCCGTCGGAGCAGTCGTGGCAGGAGGCGACGAGGCCGGCCCGGATGGTCTCCTCCAGGGCCTCGTAGAGGGCCCTGTTCCTCCGGGGGTCGACGCGGGGGACGGCGTTGCCGATGAAACCGTGCCGGGCGTACCACTCCGAACCCCCCAGCTCGTCGCGCGTCGTCCCCAGGACGAAGACGATGTCCCCGGGCCTCTTGGCGTCCATGGTCACGGCCCGGCGGACGTCCTCGATCCTGCCGATGACGGAGAAGAGGAGGGTGGGGGGGATGGAGATCTTCGTTTCGCCGATGGCGTAGTCGTTCTTCATGCTGTCCTTGCCGGAGATGCAGGGGACGCCGTAGGCCGTCGTCACGTCGTAGAGGGCCTGGTTGGCCCGGACGAGCTGGGCGAGCTTGTACTCCCCGTCGGGGTTCTTCTCCGACCGGACGGGGTCGCACCAGCAGAAGTTGTCGAGACCCGCCAGGTGTCTCAGGGAGGCGCCGACGCACAGGGCGTTGCGGACCGCCTCGTCCACGGCGCAGGCCGCCATGGCGTAGGTGTCGATGTCGCCGTAGCGGGGGCAGATCCCGTGGGCCGTGACCACGCCCTCCCAGGAGTCGAGGAGGGGCCTGATCACCGCGGCGTCCCCGGGACCGTCGTTGGCGGCCCCCACGAGGGGTTTGACGACGCTGCCGCCCTGGACCTCGTGGTCGTACTGGCGGACGACGGACTCCTTGCTACAGATGTTCAGACGTCCCAGCATCTCCCTCAGGGCCCCGCCCAGGTCGGCCGGACAGGGGAAGTCCGGTTCCTCGTGGCGCGGGGGCGACCAGCGGGCCGAGAGGCGCATCTGGGGCAGGCCGTCATGGAGGAAATCCATCCGCAGGTAGGCCACGGTGCGTTCGCCGTAGCGGACGTGGAACATCCCCGAATCGGTGTAGACGCCCAGATCCGTGGCCTCCACGTCCATCTTCTCGGCCAGGGCGAGGAAGTCCGTCAGCTTCTCCGGGGGGACGGCGAGGGTCATGCGTTCCTGGGACTCGGAGATGAGGATCTCCCACGGGTCGAGGCCGGCGTACTTGAGGGGCGCCTTTTTGAGATCGAGCTCGCAACCCCCGGAGAGACGGGCCGTTTCCCCCACGGAGGACGAGAGGCCGCCGGCCCCGTTGTCGGTGATGCACCGATAGAGGCCCAGGTCCCGGGCCTTGAGGAGGAAGTCCGTCATCTTCTTCTGGGTGATGGGGTCGCCGATCTGGACGGCCGTCACCGGCGAACCCTCGTGGAGGGCCTCGGAGGAGAAGGTGGCGCCGTGGATGCCGTCCTTGCCGATCCTCCCGCCCGTCATGACGATGCGGTCGCCCGGCCTGATCTCCTTGACGTGGGAGGGCCTCCCCTGGATCCGGGCGGGCATGATGCCCGCCGTGCCGC
>JAKPCH010000082.1 GCA_029553375.1 Deltaproteobacteria bacterium
GGGAAAATATTTTCTTACCCATCGAGATCATTGATCTTATTTTTACGCCTCCCCTACCGTGACCCCCCCTCGAACCCCCGAAATCAACCCCCCGGGCGATAGATCGTTAAAACCCCTGAACGAAACGTACAGGACCCCACCCAGGTTAAGGGGGGATTTGTCGCCGCCTCCCCGTGGAAGGGAATCCAGGAATCGTGTATAGGTCTCTCTGTCGGTGGTCTGGAGCCACGACCATCCTGGGGGTTTCCAAGGGCAGGGCGATGATCGGGACGCCGTTTCCACGCTCCTATTGGGTATATCCGGGTAAATTCCTCGCCGGGTGCTACCCCGGTGACAAGGATCCCTCCGCGGCCTTCCAAAAGCTCGCGGGTCTCCTCGATCACCGTATCCGTCACGTCATCAACCTCATGGAGGAAGACGAGGTCGACCACGATGGTCGGCCTTTTATGCCCTACGACACGACCCTCGCGCGGCTGGCCGCCCAAAGGGGGGTCGAGGTTTTTTGCGAACGTTTCCCGATCCGGGACCTGGGTATCCCCGGCCGCGAGGACATGCGCCTGATCCTCGATGCCGTGGACAGGGCCATCGGCCGGGGCATGGCCGTGTACGTCCACTGCTGGGGCGGCAAGGGACGGACGGGGACCGTTGTTGGTTGCTGGTTGGCCCGCCACGGCATCGCCCGGGGTCCGGCCGTCCTGGAGGAGATCCGGAGGCTCCGACGGCGCGACCCGTGCGCCCACGAACCCTCGCCGGAGACGGCAGCGCAGCGGGCGATGGCAACTTCCTGGGGGACCGGGGAATAGAAAGAAATGATGGATAGGTAGAGACATGGAGAGAGCGGACAGGTTCATGGGTTGTCTCGTGGGGCTCGCCGTCGGCGACGCCCTCGGCACGACCCTGGAGTTCAAACCGCCGGGGACCTTCACGCCCCTTACCGACATGGTCGGCGGGGGGCCCTTCCACCTCAAGGCGGGCCAGTGGACGGACGATACCTCCATGGCCCTCTGCCTGGCCGAGAGCCTCGTCGAGCGCGGGGGGTTCGACCCCCTCGACCAGATGAGGCGTTACCTGGGTTGGTACAGGCATGGGCACTGGAGCAGCACGGGAAGATGCTTCGACATCGGCAACACCGTCCGGACCGCCCTCCGGAGGTTCGAGGAGACCGGGGAGGCCTTCTGCGGCCCCACGGAGCCCCACAGCGCGGGCAACGGCGCGATCATGCGCCTGGCGCCGGTCCCCATGTTTTACGCCCGAGCCCCCCAACGGGCCATCGAGATGTCCGGCCGGAGCGCGAAGACGACCCACGGGGCCCCAAGGTGCATCGACGCCTGTCGCTACCTCGGGGCGCTGATCGTCGGGGCGCTGAACGGGGTGGGGAAGGAAGAGCTGCTGTCGGACCATTACTCGCCCGTCCCCGGCTACTGGCGGCAAAACCCCCTCGGCGACGAAATCCGTCAGATCGCCGCGGGGTCCTTCAAACGGAAGACCCCCCCGGAGATCCGGGGCACGGGGTACGTGGTCGAATCCCTCGAAGCCGCCCTGTGGGCCTTTTACCACCATGACACCTTCGAGGAGGGTTCCCTGGCGGCCGTGAACCTGGGAGACGACGCCGATACCACGGGCGCCGTTTACGGCCAGCTGGCCGGGGCCTATGGTGGCCTTTCGGGTATCAGGCCCGACTGGGCGGCCAAGATCGCCATGAGAGACGAGATCATGGATCTGGCGCGCCGCCTCATGGAGAAAGGCCCCGGGCTCGAAGGCAAAGAGGCGCACGATAGGGAGGGGAATCGAAAGGGTTAAAGACAGTGGAGATGTTCGTGGTTGACAAATTCATTTTCGGATGCCTAAGATAGCAGAAAATCGGCCTATCCGGGGAGGGGAAGATGCCCTACAGCGTCAGGGTCCTGAAGGAGCTTGACGAGCTTGATCCCAAGCTCAAGGGGGTTTTCTTCGCCGTTCTCGAGGAGATAGAGAAGAACGTCCGGGAGACGGTAAAGCGCAGCGATTTCGAGGAACTAAAGTCGGTCGTCTCCGATCTGGTCCACGCCGTGGGGGACCTCGCCGCGGCCCAGAAAAGAACGGAAGAACGCCTCAACTCCCTCACCGAACGGGTGGAACAGCTCACGGAGGCCCAGAAAAGAACCGAAGAAAGGCTCAACTCCCTCGCCGAGGCCCAGAAGAAAATGTCTGAAGAGCTGAGGACCTTGACCAGGGAGCACCGCAAGACCCGGGAGATCTTAGGCGGTCTGGCGGACACGGTCGGCTACGGTCTCGAGGACAAGATCTTTCCCTACATCGCCGATTTCGCCCGGCGGGATTACAACATCGAGGCCGATCTCATCGACCGTCAACACGTGGTCTACCCCGACGGCAGACACGACGAGGTGAACATCTACGTGGAGGGGAGAAAGGAAGGTCAACGGGTCCTCATGGTCGGGGAATGCAAGGCCAGGCCGTCCCGGAGGGAGATCGACCGCCTGGCCGAGGTGGTGAAGCGCCTGAAGGGGCACTTCGGCCTGCCTGTCCATCCCTTCATCGTGGGCTACCTCTTCAGTCCCGAGGTGGAGAGGTATCTTCGGGAAAAACACCCCGAGATCAGGCCGCTGAAGAGTTTCGAATTCGAGGCGAATTACTCCCGGACCTCCCGTTCATAAGGACCGACCGTCTCCACTTCGATCCCCGCGAAGTAAATTATCCATGTCGTCTCGTATGCCCGTTGACAGGCCGTTTTTTCCTCTCGTCCGTCCCCGGGCCCGGCGGCGGGGGGTCGGGGGCCTTTTCGGACCCGTGAAGGGCGACCTGGGGCCCCCGCCACCCCCTCTTCCCGCCTTACCTCGGGTGTAAAAACGGAGCCGTCAGGCAAAAACGCTAATTTTCAAGACCTGACCCCGTGTTAAAATAACGCTTGACAGGGAAATGCGTCCCGGGTGAAAAAGTAGGCGAGATATTTTCCGTCGGCGGGGATGGATGATGGACAGGGGAAGGAGGAGATTTTTCGGCGTGGCGGCCGGGGCGGCCCTGCTGTGGGGCGGCCTTTCCCTCGGGGCGCGGGGGGGCGGCTCCCTGTGGGACCGGTGGCACGGCCTGCGCCTTTACTTGGCCCTGAACCTCGTGCCGTTGCGGGACCCCGATATCCTCACCCGCGAACGGGATGGTGAGACGATCCTGTCTTCCCGCTCCCGGGGGGTGGAGATCGTGAAACTAAACGCCACGGCGGGACGCATCTGGGCCCTCTGCGACGGGACCCGCGGGGTGTCCGACATCGTCCGGCGCCTCACCGACCGTTTCGACGTCACCCCCGCCGCCTGCACCCGGGACGTCGTCTCTACCGTCCTCGCCCTCCGGAAGCGGGGGGCCCTGCGGGTATGAGGGACGACCGGCGACGGGGTCCGACGGGATAAGGCCACTGAGGGGGCACTATGGGAGAGGACACCAAGAAACACAAGTTTCCCTACGAACCGCCCCAGATCTTCGATCTCCTGGCCTCCGACGCCCAGGCCCAGACAAAAGATGCGCCCTACTGCTCCGTCGGCAGCGGCGTGTGCTCCTTCTGCACCGTCGGGGGCACGCCGGCCCAGGAGTGCAAGACGGGGGGGTCGGCGACGGGAGGCAAGTGCCAATCTGGCAGCACGGCGGCGCTGGAGTGCGTTCCCGGGAGCGCCCCCTCGGGGGGCAAATGTCAGTCGGGGAACACCCCCATCGGCGTTTGCAGGAGCGGCAGCGTGGCCTCGGGGGGCGAGTGCAAAAACGGAAGCGTCGCCGGTTATAGGTGCCGGACCGGCATCGCGCCGAGAACCAGTGGCGCAGCTGCCGGCGACGACTGGTAAGGCCGGTCCCCGACCCACGGCGAACGATCAGGGATGACCCGCCCATAGACGTCCCTCCCATTGCGCCTTACCCCGGGGGGCGCCGCCTCGGTGAAGCGTCGCCCCCCGTTTGACGGCCGCCGTCTCGAGGAAATCCCTTGGAAAGGCAAGCAACGACGGAACTACCGACCACGGCCGGGGGCCGGGCGGCGAGGGAGGCCGCCCTCGACCGCGCCCTCTTCGCCCTCATGGCGGGGCGTCCGGTCCCGTCCCTCGGCGGGGTCCTGGTGGACCCGGGCCTCCTGACCTACCTCGAGGCCAACGGCGTCACGGGGGTCCTCTTCCACCACCTCCGCCAGGGGGGCCTGACCCACCTCCTCCCGACGGAGGTCCACGAGGCCCTCCGAAGGGATTTTATCCGGCGGTCCGGGAGAAACATGGCCTGCCTGGCCGAGGCCCGGAAGGTCTTCGCGGCCCTCCGCGATGGGGGCGTCCCCTTCCTGGTACTCAAGGGGATCGCCCTGGCCGAAAAAGTCTATCCCCACCCCGCCATGCGCGGCACCTCGGACCTCGACGTCCTGATCCCCAAGGAGGACCTCCTCCGCGCCGATAAGGCCCTGGGGGGGGCGGGTTACCGTCCCGGCGACGGCACGCCGGAGGCGGCCCTTTCCAACCCGCCGGGCTACCTGGCGAGCCTCGAGTACCACGGCCCCCAGAGGGCCTTCTCCTACGTCCACCTCCACTGGCACCTCGTCAACACCTCCGTCCCGGCGACGGCCTACGCCGCCAAGGTGGACATGGGTCGGATCTGGGCCAGGGCCGTGAAGGCCGATCTCGCCGGCATGGAGGTCCGCCTCTTGTGTCCCGGGCACCTCGTCGCCTACCTCTGCGAACACGCCCTGCGGGTCGGCCACTCCTGCGACCGCCTCATCCTCCTGTGCGACCTCTTCTACACCCTCAAGACCGGCGAGGGCCGTCTCGACTGGGACGAGGCGGCGGCGGAGGCGAAGGCCCTGGGCATCTCACGGTTCGTCTATCTCGCCCTGGCGATCCTTCAATCCTATGTCGGCGGGCCCTACCCGGGCGACGAGGTCCTGGAGAGGTTCGCCCCCCCTTCCCTCTCCCCGGGGGAGCGCCTCTTCCTCCGTCTCCAGGAGAACCACCGCCGCTTCCGGGGGAGTTCCTACCTCGTCCACCTCGCCCTCGCCGCGGGTCCCCTCGCCAAGGCCCGCCTGATCCTGCGCACCCTCTTCCCCCCCCGGGCCATCCTCGCCCAGCGGGCCCGCCGGCCCATGCCGGGGCGGACGGGGGACCTCTACCTCGCCAGGGCGAGGGAGGTGGGTACTCATCTCGTGGGGTTTTCGCGGCTCCTGGGGGGGCGGGCCGCGAAAAGGTCCCTTCCCGACAACGGCAAGAGGCCCATCCCCCCTTGACTTACCCCGAAGGAGGGCCTATCTTGCCTCCATGAATCCGGGGGCGCCCCGGGGAGGAGGTGCGGGAAGATGAACGAAGGGAGAAGACGAGGCCTGAGCCGCCGGTCCTTCCTCAAGGCCCTCTCGGCCGCCGCGGCGGCGGGTGCGGGGATGTCCCTCCCGTCCCGGGCCGCGGGGGCGGCCACGGCCGGGGGCTTGGCCACCCTCATCGACTTGAGCCTCTGCGACGGATGCCCCGACCGGGCCATGCCCGCCTGCGTCGCCGCCTGCCGGGACCTCAACAAGGACCGGATACCGCCCATCAAGGAACCCATCCCCGAGCCCTGGCCCCAGAAGCGGGTCGAGGACTGGTCGCGGCGCCGGGAGGTCTTCGACCGCCTGACGCCCTACAATTTCCTCTACGTCCACCGGGCGGAGCTCGAGGAGGGGGGGCGAAAGAGGACCGTCTTCGTGCCCCGGCGGTGCATGCACTGCGACAACCCCGCCTGCGCCACCATCTGCCCCTTCTCGGCGAACCACAAGTTCGAGACGGGGGCCGTCGTCATCGACCAGGACCTCTGCTTCGGCGGGGCGAAGTGCCGTGACGTCTGCCCCTGGGCCATCCCCCAGCGCCAGTCGGGGGTGGGGATCTATCTCCACGTCCTCCCCAGCCTGGCGGGAAACGGCGTCATGTTCAAGTGCGACCTCTGCCAGGACCGCCTCCTCGCCGGGAAGCGGCCCGTCTGCATCGACGCCTGCCCCACGCATGCGATGATCATCGGCCCCCGGCGGGAGATCTACGCCGAGGCCCGCCGCCGGGCCCAGGCCATGGGCGGCCACATATACGGCGACAAGGAGAACGGCGGCACGTCCACCCTCTACGTCTCCCCCGTGGCCTTTTCCCTCCTCGACGGGACGATGAAGAGGGAGCCGGGGAGGCCCGACATGAAGCCCCACCCGAGGCGCATGGCCCAGACGGACCCGGCGGGCAAGGCCGTCCTTTCCTCCCCCCTCTGGGGGATCGTCGCCGGGACGGCGGGGGCCTTCTGGTCCCTCCGGCGGCGCCGGGACCGAAGAAATGACAACGGAGGAGGGGAAGGAAAATGACCCAAAGGATCCTCACGGAAAGGGGTCTCGTCGTCCGCCACGGCCTCATCGAGGTCGTCGAGCACTGGGCCGTGGCCCTCTCGGGCCTGGTCCTCCTCGTGACGGGCCTCTTCGAGCTCCCCCTCGCCAAGCGCTACTACATCAACACCGTCCCCGGCCTCGCCTGGTCGGGGGACTACGTCACGACCCTCCAGATCCATTACCTCGCCTCCGTGGTCTTCATCGCCGCCTCTGTCTTCCACGTCCTCTACCACGGCATCCTGAGGGAGTGGGGCCTCCTCCCGCAAAGGGGGGACCTCGGCGCCTCCGTCGCGGTGATCAAGAGCTTCCTCGGCCTGGGCAAGGAGCCGCCCTTCCACAAGTACCTGCCGGAACAGCGCCTCGCCTACGCGGGGATGGCCGTCATCATCGCCGCCCTCATCGTCTCGGGCCTCGTGAAGACCTACAAGAACCTCTACGCCCCCGACCTGCCCCTCTGGCTCGTCCTGACGGCGACGTGGGTCCACAACATCTTCTTCGTCCTCTTCCTCCTGGCCTTTCTGGCCCACATCGGGGCCCTGGTCCTCAGGCCCAACCGCCCCATGATCCGGGGGATCCTCACGGGGAAGGTGGATTTGGCCTACGCCCGGCACCGCCACCCCCTGTGGATCGCCGAGCTGGAGCCCGCCCCGCCCGCCGAGACCGGTGCGGCCCCGGAGGCCGAGGGGGAAAGAGAGACGTCTCCCTGAAAAACGGCCCCCGGCGGGCCAAAGGGCTTGACAAAAAAGAACGCCCCCGCTACGGGATCCCTATGGGCACGACGACCCCTTCCCCGGGTGCCGCCGAGGCCGAGGCAGGTTGACGGCCGATCCTCCCCAAGGATCCGAGCCCTCGCAGTAGCGGACCGCCGGGAAGAAAGGGTCAGCCCCCATGAAGAAAGGCCGTCGTGTCGCCTGGGTCTTTTTGTTTTTCCTCCCCCTCCTGGTCGTCTCCACCATCCGTGCCGAAGACCTCGCCCCGACCTACGCCGAGTCCGTCCGCCTCGCCGTCGATCACGCCCGTAATCCCGAGGGCTGGCGGCCCTCTTCCCTCTTCGTCGTCTCTCCCGCCGCCCCCGCCCCTCAAGGGCTCACGTACGACAACGGCGACCCCGCCACGGGCAACCTCATCGTCCGGAGCCTGTCGCGATCGGTCAACCACTACCGGTACAGCGACGACTACGTGGGCAAGGCCGACTACCGGATCTACGATCCCAAACGACCCCAGGAGACGGCCGCCTGGGTGACGACGGGCAACGACATGACGAAGTTCCTCGACGCCCACGGCGCCACGGGAGGCAACGTCGTGAGGCTCATGGAGAGGGCCCTGGGCATGGACACCTCGGGGACCCACGACGTCGTCGTGGAGTTCACCGTCGTCCCCGACAACGACCACCTCATGCGGCCCGCCCGCAACCCCGACATCACCGAATACACCCCCGACGAGTACCGGGACACGGCGGAGCCCCTCAAGGCCCCCGGCATGGGCGACTCCACCTACGAGAACTTCAAGGCCTACTACAACAACTTCAAGGCCTCGGCCTACGACGTGGACAACGAGAAGTCCCGCTTCCCCTGGACCCAGCTCGGTTACACCTTCTTCTGGGGCAACGGTTACCCCCTGGAGAAGATCCAGGGCCTGAGCGAGTTGATCATCCTCGGCGGCACCCCCGTGGGGATCTGGGGTATTTACGCCACGACTTCGTACCTCTACACGCGCAACGACGGCACCTCCTTCTCCGACGCCACAGGCGACCAGTTCGGCAACGGTTTCGCCAGTTTCAGGATCACGGGGACCTGCGAGACCGTCTGGGCGGGCCACCGCTTCCAGAAGAAGGTGCGGACGACGGCGGACAACCCCAACGTGATCGTCGTCGAGAAGGGGGCCGTCGTCTCGGGCGGCGAGGGGATCCTCGTCTGGTCCCTCAACTACGACGTGGACAACGCCGGCGTCATCAGCGGCGCCACGGCGGCCAAATTCGGCCTCGCGGGCACGGCGGACGTCGCCGTCCTCTTCAAGGGCGACACGACGACCTCCCACGGCACCCCGATCACGGCGGGCGTCAACCGCCTCGTCAACAGAGGGACCATCTCCAGCCCCGGGACGGCCGTGAAGGCCGAGGGCGGGGACACGGTCGTGGAAAGCAGAAGGGGCGGAGTCATCTCCGGCGGCGAGTACGCCGTCAAGACGGGGGCGGGGAACGACACGGTGACCCTCAAGGGCGGCGAGATCGACGGGCGCGTCGACCTGGGGACGGGGGCGGACAGGTTCGACGTCACGGGCGCCGAGGAGGGGGTGAGGCTGGGGGTGACCCTGGGGAAGGAAACGGCCCGGACGCCCCGGATCCTCGTCAGGGACGCGGGCGCCGGCGTCGTCACCATCGCCGACGGCACCACGATCGCCGTCACCACGGCGGGTAAGGGGCCCATCGTGAACGGCGAGACCTTCCTCGTCGTGGACACGGACAACCTCACCGTCACGCCGGCCAACCTCGCCGTCCGCAACGACGACGCCCTCCCCATGGTCCGTTTCGAGGCCGCCAAAGACGGAGGCAGGCTCTACCTCGTCGCGAGGCGCGACGGGGCCTACTACGGGAAAAACAGCGGCAACGCCTCCCTCGGGGCCGTCCTCGACTCCCTCGTCGGCACGGCGGGGGGGACATGGCCGACGTCCTGGGGGACCTGGACAGGTCGGGGAACCCCGCCGACGCCCGGAAGCTGGGGCCCGTCGCCAACGGCGCCCCCCTCCTGGCCTCCTTCGGCGCCCTGGCCGGCCACGCCGAAGCCGTCCGGGGGCGGATCGACCAACTCCGGGCGGGCCGGGGAGGGGTGACGGGGATCGCCACGGGAGACGAGGAGGCCCGCAGGGGGGCCTGGGTCCAGGGCCTGGCCTCCTACCAGAGCCGGAAGGCCGAGGGGACGACGGGCGCCTACGACATCAGGGGGGCCGGGGCCTCCTTCGGCTTCGACCGCCGCCTCTTCCCTTCCCTCCTCGTGGGCGTCAGCGGCGGTTTCGCCCGCCACCGCCTCGCCACGGACGACCCCGAAACGGCCGCCGACGCCGACAGCTACCAGGGGGGCCTCTACGCCGCCCTCACGCGGGACTCCCTGCGTCTCGACGCCGCCGCCTCCTTCGCCTACAACCGTTACGACTCGTCCCGCCACATCGCCTTCGGGACGACGAACCGCGTCGCCAAGGGCCGCTACGACGGCCGTCAGTACTCCCTTTACCTCGAGGGGGGGCGGGACTTCACGGCCCGGGGTTTCGTCATCACCCCCCTGGTCTCGGCCCACTACATGCGTCTCCACCTCGGGGACTACACGGAGACGGGGGCGGGGGACCTGAACCTCCACGTCGCCTCGGAGGCCTACAACCTCTTCCGGACGGGGGTGGGCCTGAAGGCGGCCTATAGCTTCACCTTTCACAGCCTCCTCGTCATCCCGGAGGTCCACGGCCGTGTCCTCCATGACGCCGTCGGGGACCGGCAGCGGACCACGGCGGCCTTCACGGGGGGAGGCGCCTCCTTCGTCACGGAGGGACCGGAGCCGGCCCGCACGGGTATCAACGCCGGGGCCAGGCTCTCCCTCCTCACGAGGGGCCGCCTCGGCGTCGTCCTCAACTACGACTACGAGGGGAGGGCGGGCCTCCAGGGACACAGCGGTTACCTGAACCTGCGCTATGCCTTCTGAGACCCTCATCACACCGGGGAAAAACGCCGGGCGACGCCGGGTCGAGGTTGTTGCAGCGGCCCTCTTTCTCCTTGTCGCCGCCTGCGCCCCCGCCTCGGGGCGCCACGAGGGGGCCGCCCGGATCGCCCTCGCGGGGGGTCTGCAGAGGACGGCGATACGGTCGGGCGACTTCGTCCTCACGGCCTACCTGCGCCTGGGGGGGCCCCCCGCCCCCCTGCGGGTCTACATCGAGGGCGACGGCGCGGCCTGGACGACGCCCTCCTGGCCCCCCGACGACCCGACCCCGTCAGAACCCGTCGCCCTGCGCCTCGCCGCCCGGGACCCGTCCCCCAACGTCCTCTATCTCGCCCGGCCGGGCCAGTTCCTCGACCCCTCCTCACCCCCCGTGGAGAGGGCCTACTGGATGGAGAGGCGCTTCGCCCCCGAGGTGGTCCAGGCCCTGAGCGGGGCCGTTGACCGGGTCCTGGCCCGGGGGGGGACGATGGAGGCCGTGGAGATCACGGGCCACTCGGGGGGCGCCGCCCTGGCCGTCCTCGTCGCCGCCCGGCGCAACGACGTGACGGCCCTGCGGACCGTGGCGGGGAACCTCGACCCCGGCGCCGTCAACGACCGCCACGGCGTGGGGCCCCTCGCGGGCTCCCTCGACCCCCTGGCGGCGGCGCCCCGCCTGGGCCGCCTGCCCCAGCGCCACTTCGAGGCGGCCGCCGACGACGTCATCCCCTCCGGGACGGCCGCCTCCTTCCTGAGGGCCGCCGGCGGCTCCACCGCGGGCGTCACCGTCGTGGCCGCGACCACCCACACCCGGGGCTGGGCCGAGATCTGGCCGAACCTCCTGAGACTCCCCCTCGTCACCCCCCTCCCCGGGGAATCCCGACGGACCCCCTGAACCCCCCGCGAGGGCCCTCATCATCATACTGATCATGCCACTTCAATTATTTGTATTTATTGAGGAATCGGCGAATTTTCGAAATAATTCAATGATTACCGCACTGTAGCATTTCGCTTAATGATTTCAAGAACTTATACTTGATTAGTGACTAATTTTTTTCGCCCGGATCAGGCGGCGGGGCGTCTCCCCTCCCCCGCCCCCCGGGTCGGACAAGAAACCCTTGACACGGCCGACTTGATGCTTAATATAACAGCTAAATTACAGGAGGTGACCCTATGACCACCCGGTACGTCAAAGGTCGTCTCTACAAGCTCGAGACGGCCGCCCTCAGGCAGGACAAGATCAACCCCCGGAAGTACATGGACCCCATGACCCTGACGGAGCTTACGGCCTCGGTGAAGAGGTTCGGGGTCCTCACGCCCATCCTCTTCACGACGGACGAGGACGGGGCCCCCGTCGTCGTCGACGGCCACCGCCGCGTCAAGGCGGCGGAGGCGGCGGGCCTGAAGACGGTCCCCGCCGTGTTCACCGACGGCGACACGCGCCTCCAGGCCTTCGTGGGGAATCTCCAGCGGGAGGACCTCCTCCCCGTCGACGAGGCGGAGGAGATGGCGGCCATCATGAAGGAGTACGCCCTGAACCAGTACCAGCTCGCCGACGCCATCGGCAAGTCCCAGGCGACGGTCTCCAACACCCTGGCCATCAACCGCCTCCCCGAGGACGTGAAGAACGCCGCCCGGACCAACCGCTCCATCCCCAAGAGCGTCCTGACGGAGATCGCCCGCCTCAGGACCGAGGCCTCCATGCGCCGGAAATTCCAGCGCTACATGGAGAGCTTCTCCAAGACCCCCCGGACGTCGGCGAAGAAGGAGCGCCCCTCCCCGGCCCGCCAGCTCATCAACGCCATCGACGACCTCACGGGGCGTATCGAGACGGCCCCCTGGGGGGACTGGAACGACGACGACCGGGAGGACTTCGCCAACGCCCTCATGGGGATCGCCCGCCGGGCCGGGGAGACCCTCGCGGCCATGGACCGCCCCCTCCCCGGGGAAGGGGACGAAGAGGCCCCCCGGGACACCTGGCTGGCCTGAAACGGACGGGGGTGTAAACATGGAAGAGAAGATCCGCCGCCTCGTTGATGAAAACGATCTCTGCGTCCTGGCCACGGCGGAGAAGGGGGAGCCCCACTGCTCCCTCATGTCCTACGCCGCCTCGGAAGACGGCCGGGAGATCTACCTCGCCACGGACCGTAATACCAAGAAATTCAAGAACATAGAGTCCAACCCCCGGGTCAGCCTCCTCATCGACTCCCGCCGTGCAGAGGGGGGCGAGGTCGCGGCCCTGACGGTCTTTGGGCTCTGTAAAGAGGTGAAGGACGAGGGGGAGGCGAGACGGATCGCCGCCCTCCTCGCCGAGCGCCATCCCCGTCTCCGGGCCCTCCTCGCCCGGGAGGGGACGGCCGTCATGCGGGTGGAGGTAGAGTCCTTCCAGCTCCTCGAGGGTCTCGACGAGAAGACCTACCTGCGGTTGGGCTGAGGGGACGGGGGACGGCGCCGGCGCCGTCTTTTTAAGACCACGGACGACGGAAAGGAGGCGGGACGATGAAGATTTTCATGACGGGCGGGACGGGTTTCGTGGGCACGACCCTGACCAGGACCCTCCTGGGGGCGGGCCACGGCGTCACCATCCTCACCCGGCCCGGCGAAAAGCCCCGGGCCCTGGCCGAGGGGGCGGCCGTCGTCGTCGGCGACCCGGCCCGGCGCGGCCCCTGGCAGGAAGAGGCGGCGCGGCACGACGTCGTCGTCAACCTGGCCGGTGCCTCCATCTTCAGCCGCTGGACGGAGGCCCGCAAGAAGGAGATCAGAGAAAGCCGCATCCTCACGACCCGCCACGTCGTCGAGGCCCTCGGGGAGGGGAAGAGGCTCCTGAGCACCTCCGCCGTGGGGTTCTACGGCCCCCGGGGCGACGAGGAGGTGACGGAGGCGGACCCCCCGGGCGACGACTTCCTCGCCTCCCTCGCCGCCGAGTGGGAAAGGGAGGCCCTCCGGGCCGCCGACAGGGGGGCGGGGGTGGTCCTGCTGCGTTTCGGCATCGTCCTGGGGAGAAACGGCGGCGCCCTGTCCCAGCTCGTCCCCCTCTTCCGCCTCTGGGCGGGGAGTCCCCTGGGCTCGGGGCGGCAGTGGTTCTCCTGGATCCACGAGCGGGACCTGGCGGAGATCTACCTCTTCCTCCTGGGCCGCCCCGACATCTCCGGGCCCGTGAACTGCACCGCCCCCGGGGGCGTGACGAACGAGGAGTTCACCTTCCGCCTGGGCAAGGCCCTCGGCGTCCCCACCTTCCTCCCCGCCGTCCCGGCCTTCGTCCTCAAGGCCGTCCTGGGGGAGTTCGCCGGGGCCCTCCTGACGGGCCAGCGGGTGGTGCCCAAGAGACTGACGGAGGCGGGTTTCTCCTTCCTCTTCCCCACCCTGGGGGAGGCCCTCGCCGATCTTGTCGCCTGAGGGCCCGGGTCGTCGGACCCCACGCCCCCTTTAACGTGACCCGCCGGCGCGCCCACCCCGGGCCCGGCGATTTCCCGCGTCGTCGTCTCCGACTCTGAGGGCCCACGGGGCCGGAAGGGATCTAAGGACGTCGGCGGGGCCGGAGGCGCCCGGCGACGACGGCGAGGTAGGTCGCGGCGGCCAGGGCGACCGTCGTGGCCCCGGCGGGGAGGTCGGGGCCGTAGCTCACCCCGAGGCCCGCCGTCACGAAGAGGGCCGTGAGGACCACGGCGACGGCCATCATGGAACACAGGCGCCCCGTCAGCTCCCCGGCGACGGCGGCGGGGAGGGTCAGGAGGGCGATGACCATCACCACCCCCACGACGGACACCAGCAGGACCACCGTCAGGGCCGTGAGGGCCAAGAGGAGACCGTAGAGGGCGTCCACGGGCACGCCCCGCAGGCGGGCGAACTCCTCGTCGAAGGAGAGGGCGAGGAGCTCGTCGTAGAAGAAAAAGGTCACGGTCACGACGACGGCGTCGAGGGCGGCCATCATCACCAGGTCGCCGGGTCCCACCATGAGGATGTTCCCGAAGAGGTAGCCCATGAGGTCCTCGCCGTACCCCGGCGTCCGGGAGATGAAGAGGATCCCCGCCGCCATCCCCGTCGCCCAGAGGGCGCCGATGACCGTGTCCTCCCGCTGACGCCCCTTCAGGCTCACCCAGCCGATGACGGCGGCGGCGAGGAGGGCGGCGGCGACGGCCCCGATCATGGGGTGGCACCACTGCCAGCCCCAGACGACCTGGAGGTACCGGGCGGCCCCCAGCCCCCCCAGGACGGTGTGGGCGATGCCGCCGGCGATGTAGGTGATCCTCTTGGTGACGACCCAGGAGCCGACGACCCCGCAGGCCACGGCGGCCAGGACCCCGGCGAGGAGGGCGTAACGGAGAAAGGCGTACTGGGTCAGGTCGGTCAGGAAGGCGTTCACCGTCGGGCGCCCCCCGTGGAGAGGTGGTGGACCATGTGGAGGTCGGCCCCGTAGAGGTCCCGGATGACCTCCCCCGTCACGGCGGAAACGGGGTGGACCAGGACCCGGCGGTTGACGCAGATCACCCCCTCGACGTAGCGGGAGACGAACCCCAGGTCGTGGCTGACGACGACGACGGTGACGCCGCGGCCGAGGCCCTGGAGGAGGGCGAAGAGGCGGCTCTCCAGGGCCATGTCCGCGTTGGCCGTCGGCTCGTCGAGGAGGAGGAGGTCCGGCTCGGCGGCGAGGGCCCGGGCGACGAGGACCCGCTGGCGCTCCCCTCCGGAGAGGGAGGGGAAGGGACGGGACCAGGCCCCCTCCAGGCCCATGTCCCCGATGGCCCGCCGGGCGACGGCGACGTCGTCGGGGCCGTTGGGGCCGAGGCGCCGCCGCCCGAGGCGACCCATGAGGACCACCTCCCCCACGGTGACGGGGAAGCGGGGATCGAAGTGGAGGTGCTGGGGCACGTAGCCGACGCGGTGCCGGGCCTCCCGGGGGGGGAGACCGAAGAGGAGGACCCGCCCCTCCCGCGGCGCGAGGAGGCCCAGAAGGAGCCTCAACAGGGTCGTCTTGCCCCCGCCGTTGGGGCCGACGATGGAGAAGAAGGCCCCGGCGGGGATGGTGAAGGTCACGTCCTCGAGGACGGGGGCCCCGTCGTAGGAGAAGGAGACACCCTCGCAGGCGACGGCGTCTTGCCGTTCCGTCACGGCCTCAACCCCCTCTCCACGGCGGCGGCCATCCGCTCCAGGTTGGCCGCGTAGTCCCTCGCCAGGGGGTCGAGGGGCACCACCTCCGCCCCGACGGCCCAGGCCACGGCCTCGGCACCCCGGCGGGGATACTGGGGCTGGACGAAGATGGCCCGCACCTTGTCCCGGCGGGCCTCCGCGACGAGGCGGGCGAGGCGCCGGGGACCCGCCTCCCTCTCCCCCCTCTCGACGGGGACCTGGACCAGGCCGTAGGCGTCGGCGAAATGACCGAAGGCCCCGTGGTAGACGTAGATCCTCCTCCCCCGCAGGGGGGCGAGGGTCCGGGCGAGGCGGGCGTCGAGGGCGTCGAGCTCCGCCAGGAAGGCGGCGAGGTTGGCGTCGTAGATCCGTCGGCCCGCCGGGTCCAGGCCCACGAGGGCCTCGTGGATGTTTCGGGCCTGGATCTTGACGAGGCGCGGCGAGAGCCACGTGTGGGGGTCGCACCCCCCCTCCCCTCCTCCGTGACCCTCGTCGCCCTCGACGGCGCGGCAGGGGATCCCCTTCTGGGTCTCGACGACGAGGAGGTCGGGCCGGGAGGCCTTGACCTTGGCCAGGAGGCGTCCCTCGAAGGGTATCCCCACGGCGAAATAGGCCCGGGCCTTGGCGAGGCGGGCGACCTGCCGCGGCGTGGCCTCGAAGTGGTGGGGCGAGCGGGCACCCTCCACCAGGACCTCCACGGCCACCCTCCCGCCGCCGAGGCGCTCCACGAAGTAGGCCTGGGGGGGGATGCTCACGAAGACGGGTATCCCCGCGGCCGCCGCGGAGCCCAACCCCGTGGCGAGGACCAGGGCGAGGCACCAGGGGACGAGAACCCCGACGACCCTCCTCATCCCTCTTCCCCCTCCGTCCGGCAGCAGATGACGACCCCCCGGCAGGTCTCGCAGCGGGAGAGGGAGTGGTCCTTGACGAAGTCCTCCCAGTGGCGCCGCTGCTCGGGGCTCAGGATCCCCGTCCCGTTGCAGACGGGGCAGGCCCCGGCAAGGGCCGCGACGACGGCGGAACGGATGAAGGCGCTGCGGTTGGGGATGTCCCGCATGGCCTCCCAGAGGTCCTTCTCCACCTTGAAGGTGACGATCCCGTCCTTTTTCATCTCCGTCTCCTTTCTCGACGGCTGTATAATACTTCGTAATACCGAGACTGTCAAGGGGACGGGGGTCCCTCAGGGGAGGCCCCACTTGACGAGGATGAAGCCGCCGACGAGGAGGACGGTGAAGAGGACGGCGAGGAGATCGAAGTACCGGTCGATGAAGGCGCGGATGGGGGCGCCGAAACGCCAGATGAGGGCGGCGACGAGGAAGAAGCGGGCCCCCCGGCTCACGACGGAGGCGAGGAGGAACATGGGGAGGTTCACGGCGAAGGCCCCGCCGGCGACGGTGAAGACCTTGTAGGGGATGGGGGTGAAGCCGGCGGTGAAGACGATCCAGAAGTTCCAGCGCTCGAAGAGGTCCTGGATGCGCCGGAAGGTCCCGACGGAGAAACCGGGGACGTGGTCGAAGAAGAAGCGGGCCACGGCGGAGAAGGTGTCCGGTCCCGCCCACCAGACCCAGTAGCCGATGGCGTAACCGAAGAGGGCCCCGAGGACGGAGGCGGCGGTGCAGACGGCGGCGAAGGCGAGGGCCTTCTCCCGCCGGCCGAGGGCGAGGGCCATGAGGAGGGGGTCCGGGGGCACGGGGAAGAAGGACGACTCCGTGAAGGCGAGGACGAAGAGGGCCGGGGCCCCGTAGGGGGTGTCGGCCCAGTGGAGGACCCA
>JAKPCH010000087.1 GCA_029553375.1 Deltaproteobacteria bacterium
GACGACCCTGCCCTCCTGAGAAAACGACGCGCGGATGATGTAACGCGCCAGATTCTCCATCGCCGTTTCATCATTGGGCGAGATGCGGTTGCCGCAGAAGACATTAAAGCCGGAATGTTTCCACGTGGAGAGCATCCTGAAAACCTTGTGCCGGAAGATCGTTTCCAGCTTTTTCAGTTCTAAGGGTGGAGCGACACGGAACATCCCCTTGTCGCCGTAAAAACATCCGTCCGTCAGGAGGATGTGGCAGTGCGGATTAAACCCGAGGTAGTCGCCGAATGTCTGGACGGCGATGACGGCGCCGGGGGTGGGTTCCTTTTCAGGAACGGACTGTTGGATGAAGACTTTCAGCGATTCCCAGACACAGCGGCTGAGGGCGGCAAGAAGTTTCCGGTCGTAAATCGAACTGGACCACGGCGCCGAAAACGATCCCGACGGCGGCAAAGATGAGGCACCCAGCGGCAATCGTTTTGGTTGCTTTCCTCATCTTTCTTCCCCCGGTCGTTGCGGCTGTTTTGCATACGCAGGATTGATCGCCACCGCCCGCCCGATATGGATCAGGGCTTCCTTCTCTCTCCCCAGCCGCCGGAGGGACAACCCCAGGTAGTAATGGGCATTGGCGTAATCATTACGAATGCGGACGGCGGCATGGAAATGCTCCGCCGCCTCGGCCACCATGCCCTGACGATAGAGGAGCACGCCCAGATTGTTGTGCGCCCCGGCATGATTCGGATCGAGCTCCAGGGCGTGTCTGTAGGCGCCCATGGCTTCTTTTTCCTTTCCCTGCATCGTCAGGACAACACCCAGGTTGTTCGCCGCCGCAGGGGAATGCGGCTGCAAGGCGAGCGCCCGCCGGAACTGTTCTTCCGCTTCCGGCCAACGGCCGACCTCTTTCAAGGCCAGGCCGAGATTGTAACGGCTGAGATAATGGTCTTCCGTAACGGCGAGGGAACGCCGGAAAAGGGCGATGCTGTCGCTCCAGTAGCGAAGTTGCTGTGAAGCGGCCACGAACATGGCAACGATCACAACGGCAACCGCAACCAGCACCGCTTCCCGCCGGAACCGCCACGCCGCCGTCAAATCCCAGCCACCCCAGGCAACCATCATGAAGGGACCGATCAGGGGAAGATAGGCGTAGCGGTCCGCCCAACCGTGACCGCCGATCTGCACCAGGCCGATAACGGGCAGCAGGGTTATCACATACCAGCCCCAACCGGTGAGATTATACGGCGCCGGGCCGCGCAAGCGGATGCTCAGGAAGGTGACGGCCATCAGAAACATGCCGGAAAATACCGCCGGCCAGAAGAGAACGCGGCCGGGGTGGGGATAGTAAATTGCCAGACCGGCCGGCCAGATCATCTTCCACAGATAGATCACGTAGGAGATCAGGGCGTTGGATATGCGCACCGCCAGGGGATAGTGCATGAAATCCTTCAGCGCCCCCGTCTGCTCTTCGGCATAGAATGTCACTATCGTCACGGCCACGGCCATCAGCACCAGAGGCAATTTTTCCCAAACCAGACTCCGGACGCCGCTGGGGGGAAAAACGCCGCCGCGGTCGCACCAAGCCGCCGGCAGACGCCGGAGCGGCCAGTAATCCAGAAGCAGGAAGACAAATGGGAGGGTAACGATCATGGCCTTGGACATGAGTCCCAAACAAAACGATGCCATGAGGAAACAATAAGCCATCCCTCCCGGTCTTGCCGCATAACGGACATAGGCATATAAGGAGGTCATCCAGAAAAAACCGCACAGAACGTCTTTTCGTTCGGCAATCCACGCCACGGATTCCACATGGAGCGGGTGGAGGGCGAAGAGGACCGCGACAAAGGCGCTGCGTCCCGCCGCTTTGGTCAGCGAAAACAGGCTCTGAAAAAGGAGGCCCACGGCGCCGAGGTGCAGGATAAGGTTCGTCAGATGATACCCCCCGGCGTTGAGACCATAAAGCTCGAAATCCAACATCAGGGATATCCAGGTCAACGGCTGCCAAAATCCTGCCTCCGTGGATTGGAAGGCCCAAAGGATATTCTCTGCCGTGAGCCCGGAAAGGACACGTGCGTTTCCGGTCACATAGACATCATCGTCGAAGTTTACGAAACCGAAATCGGCCACAGGCAGATAGACGCCGATCGTCAGGACCGCCAATCCCAAAACAAGCCGATGAGGTTTCATGTCGATCCTAAGGGCTTTCATTTCCCGTCCTGATTTGCCCGGCCGTCTTTTCGTGAATGGCCGCCGCGGAGTTCTCCCCCCTCTTTCTCAGCAGAGCGGCCAGCCTTTCGTGGGCCGCAGCATAGTCGGGTTTCAAAGCCAGCGCCTGACGCAAGTTCCGTATGGCCTCTTCCTCGTTTCCCGCCGCCAGCAATGCCGTTGCCAAGTTGTGATGGTACCCCGCATGGCCGGGGGAAAGCTCCAGGGCCTTACGAAAGGCGTCCCCCGCTTCCGGATAAGCTCCCTTTTTCATGAGGGCGATGCCCAGATGGTTAAAAAGCGAGGCGTCTCCCGGTTCATCGTTGAGCAACTCCCGCAGTTGGACAATCGCCGCATCTGTTTCTCCGGCCAGGAGAAGATTCCAGGCCAACTGTTTCCTTGCGTCGCCATGGCGCGGCGCTTCCTTGAGGATCTGTTTGAAACTGGCGGCGGCCTCCATATAACGGCCTTGTTTCGCGAACAAAAGTCCCCTTTTGAACCAGGCCGGCGCATAATCGGGACGAATAGCCACTGCCTGGTTTAAATGATACAGCGCCGCATCATCCTGACCTTGCCGGATGAGATAGGCGCCCAGACCGCTGTGGGCCAGATAATTATCCGTCGTCACCTCCAGGGCATGCCGAAAAAGGGTCCCGTCGTTTCGCCAGTACTGTACCTGAATGGACGCCCGCCAGGAAAGGAGCAGCAACAGGAAGGCGACGCCGGCCGGGACCACGGAGCGTCCGAAGCCGGCATTATGCATTATCTTTCGGGGAAAGGACCAGACCGACATGATAAAGATGCCGATCAGGGGGATATAGGTATAACGGTCGGCCATGGCATGGGAACCTACCTGGATGATCCCCGACACCGGCAGCAGGGTGATCAGGTACCACAACCAGCCGACGATTAGCCACGGCCGGGAGCGATACATACGAAAGGCCAGCAGTGTCAAGAGGATATGCAGGGCAGCGGCCCCGGCCGTCACCAACCCGGGCCAACCTCCCGGATGGGGATAGAACGCCGCCAGCCCTGTCGGCCAGAACGTTTTCCCGAGATAGGTCGCCGCGGCAACAACCGCCGTGGCCAAGCGGTCCGGCCACGGCAGGGCGTCTGTCGGCGCCAGGGCCTGAAAACCGCTCTCCGTCCAAAGGGTCAAGATCCCGAAAACGATGGCCAGAAGAAAAAGCGGGACCTTTTCGAGGAGCAACGGATAAACTCTGTTGAAATTTTCCCTACCTGCATCACCTTTGAGGGAAGCAATAGCGCCGCCGGCGCCGGTAAAGCGACCCAGCGGCCAAAAGTCGAGCAACAGCAGGATAAAAGGCATCGTGACAAGCATGGGCTTGGACATCAGGCCCATGACAAAAAAAAGCAAGGCCAATCCGTAACGGCCATAACCGGGCTTACGCACATAATTGACGTAGGCATAAATCGTCAGCATCCAGAAGCAGGCGCTCAGGACATCCTTCCGTTCCGCAATCCAGGCCACGGACTCCACATGGAGGGGATGGAGGGCAAACAGGGCGGCAACCACCAGACTACGGGTGCCGGCGCCAGTCATGGCCTGCAGGGCCCGGAACAGCAAGAAGGTCGCCAGGAGGTGCAGCAAGAGATTTGTCCAGTGATATCCGGCGGGATTCAGTTTGTACAGTTCATAATCCGCCATAAGGGAGATCCAGGTGAGGGGATGCCAGAAGCCTGCTTCCGTCGTTTTGAATGCCCAGGCAAGACCTTCCCGGCTTATACCCTTCTGCACCATGACATTCTCCGTCACATAGACGGGATCGTCGTAAGCGAGAAAGGAGAAATCCTGAACGGGCCAATAGATGGCCAAAACAAGGACCGTGATGAAAATGATGAGGGATATCTGCTTGTTGAAATAATTTTCCCGACTGAGGCGGTTCTTCACGTTGATCATTTTTCAGTCATGTCCTTGAATTCCGGGTTGATCTCTATGGCGGACCGTAAGTGCGCCACCGCCGCCGGCAGGACCGTCGTGGGCACCATCGACCGCAACTTCTTCGACCAGGAGTTCAACAAGCTCTCCGCCGATTTCCGGAAGATCCTCAAGACCGTGGCCTTCCGCCTGCGAAAGACGACGGAACGGATGGTGGAGAAGGGCGCGGGTTCGTGAGGGGACTTGGCCCCAGGGTCATGCCTCTACCTTGAAAACGCCCGGCCGGAGGCGCCTCGCAGGGGTCTCCCCGGCGCCTGGCGGCCTTCGGGCAGTCACTTGCTTTGGGTCTGCCAGGGATAGATGAGGAGCGGTTCATAGTCATTGAAGTAGCTTCCGGAGAGGGTGCCGTCCGGCGCTATCTGACCGGTAAAGACCTGCCCATGGGCCCGGGGGGCGTTGAATCGGCAGTCGATGGTCCTTACGAATTTGATCTCCCTTCCCCTGATTACGGCGTTGAGGATCTCTTCCACGTTGTAGCCGTCGATTTTAAGCCATACGATCCCCTCCGTCGGCGTGAGCTGCGCCCATCTGATCGTCCCCGTGAACTGTCCCGCCAGGAAGGCATGGGGGCCGACAATTCTCACGGCCGGCCCCTCGGCGGCCGTCGAGGGCCCGGCGGCGTATCCTCCCCGCTTGAGCAGAAAGGGAGCGTTGCCGCTGTCGTCGAAATCCGTCACGTAGTAGTAGCCCCAGGGGTCCTTCGACGCCTTCGTGACCCCCGACGGGCGATCCGTCACGGAAAAGCGGACGTTCAGAGGCCTGTGCGACCCCACCACCACGTAGATGACGTTGGACGTGCTCTGGGGGTGAACGGAGAACAGATACTTCTCTTCCTTGCCCTTCATCTGGCGGGTGCCGGTCCCGAAACCGATGCCCACAAAGGAAAAGGAATCCCGCGTCGCGGGGTCGCCGTCGACGAAGGCGATGCCCAGACCGATGTTGCCTCCCGCGTCGTAGGCGAGGGTCGCCTCATATCGCTTTCCGGGCACCACGGGAAACACCCTGAAGACGGCGTGGTATTCTCCCGTTCCCCTGTAGGCCGCGGGTAAACCGACACCGGTGGCCGTCGTCGCCACCCGGGGGCTGTTGAGGGGCGTATCGAAATACCCGACCCCGGCAGATGCCGACGTGAAACAGAACATGATCCCCAACGCGATCGCCGTGAAAATAATCCTCTTCATGCCTCTTTTCTCCTTGTCCGTTGATCGACCGGGGAAAGGCATCCGTTGTTTCTCACGGACGGACCGCGTCTTCCCCTTCTTATCCCTCTCTTGCCGGCGAAGACTATATCCCGGAAAACAGCCCCTTGTCCAGTCTCGGGGGCGTTGACGAAGATCCTCGAGACCCGGTCCTTATGCACCCGGCAGCTCGCCCACGGGACCGCGGGCCCGTGTGGGGGTGTTGACACCCCCGGGTCCCTCTGCTATGAACGGCCGCCGGGAGGACATCATGGCAGAGATAAAGAGCACCCTCGACCTGATCATGGAGAGGACCAAGGACCTGACCCTGACGGAAGAGGAAAAGGCGGCCATCAGGGAAAAGGAAGCCCGGGAAAGGATCCGGCGCCTCGTCAGCGGCTGCCTCGATCGCCGGGTTGACCCCGAAGAATTGGCGGCACAGATCGAAAACGGGGATCGCAACGAGGCGACCCGCAAGAGGGAGATCCTCAAAGAGGAGCTCATCGGGAGACTCGACCCCGAACGGGACAACGAGACGATCCTTGACCTCCTCGAGGAGACCGGGGGGATGGACACGACCGCCCTGAGGGCCCTCCTCGCGGGCTACCGGGAGGAACGGGAAAGGGAGCGGGAAAGAAGGCGGTATCTCTTCCTGAAGAGGATGGAAGAAAAGGGCATCTCGGGATCCGCCCTCGTCTCCGAACCGGATCGGGACCCGTCGTGGCGGGCGTGGCTGGAGGAGAGGGCCGCCGCCTTCCGCCGCCGGGCGGCGGCAAACCTGAAGGCCTCTTAATCAGCCCCCCGGTATCCGGAGGCGCTGATTGACGTAGAGGGGTTCCAGGTGCTTCCCCGCGTTGGCCTTCTTGAGGGCGGCGACGGTGACCCTGTGGCGGCGGGCGATGGCGTCCAGGGTGTCGCCCCTCCTGACGACGTGAAAGACGGGCTTCCCCTTGGCCCGTGGGGGGACCTTGATCTTGCGTCCCGCGAAGAGGGGGTCCTTCAGTTTCATCTCGTTCATCTCCAGTAGCTCGGCGAGGGTCGTGCCGTGCCTCCGGGCGATGGCGTCCATGGTATCCCCCTTTTTCACCACGTAAAAGGCGTGGGGCCGGGCCTTGACATCGCCCCCGGGGGCGGGCTTAGCGGCCGAGGCGACCTGCTCCTGCGGGGTCTCCTCCTTCGGGGGCGGCGACGAGGGGACGACCAGTTCCCTGCCCACGTACAGGGGCGCGCCCCTCTTCAGACGGTTGAGGGCGATCAGCTCCTCGACGGTGGTTCCGTGACGCCGGGCGATGACGGTGAGATTGTCACCCCTCTTCACCCGGTAGCGGGTCCTGGCCGGGGGCGGTGCGGCCTGCGGGGGCGCCTGCTGTGGTCCCGCGACGACCTTCGCCTTCTTACCCCCCTCCCCTTCCCTCTCGAGATAGGCGAAGACGGCGTCGGCGATGGCGTTGGCGATCTTCTGCTGAAACCGGGGGGTCCTCAGGAGGCGCTCCTCCTGGGGGTGGGAGATGTAGGCCGTCTCCACGAGGACGGAGGGTATCTCCGGGAGGGTTAGAACCATGAACGGGCCCTCCTGGACGGTCCCGGAGCGGAGGGAGTTGACCTTCGCGAGCCTGTCGATGGTGATCTCGGCGAAGGCCTTCGAGAGGTTCATCGTTTTGGTCTGGACCATGTTCAGGAGGATGGGATCGGAGAGGGCCTTGGCCGATTCGCCGTTGGCGCTCCCCCCGACGATGTCGGCGAGGTTCTCCTTCCTGGCCAGGATGAGGGCCGCCTCGTTGCTGGCCCGCCGGTAGGAGATGCAGTAGACGGACGCCCCCTTCAGACGGCGGCTCCGGGAGGCGTCCGTGTGGATGCTCACGAAGAGATCGGCGCCGTATTCCCGGGCGATCTTCAACCTCTTCTTGAATGAGACGTAATAATCGCCCTCCCTGGTCAAGAAGGCCCGGTAACCCTTGCGGGCGTTGATCCTGTTCTTCAGTCTCTTGCTGATGGCCAAAACGACGTTCTTCTCGTAGGTGCCGAGGCGCCCCACCGCCCCCGGGTCGTCACCGCCGTGGCCGGGGTCGATGACGACGATCGTCTTGCGTTCTTCCTTCTTGACGCGCTCCCTGATCTCGCTCTCCTTACGCTCGACGTCGGGGAGGTGGACGTCCAGGACCAGGCGCGGCGATTTATCCTCCACCTCCGGCAGGATGAAGACCTTTGTCTCGGCCTTGCCCGTCAGGCGGACCTCCATCCCCACGGCGCCTCCCTCGAGGGGCTGCAAGACGACCTTCTCGACGCCCGGTTTCCTCAAGTTATAGACCCGCTTGAGATCCTCCGCCAGGACGCTGTCCTTGATGGTCAAAAGCAGGGTGTCTTCCTTGCGGTCCACCTCGTAGGCCACCTCCTCCGAGGTGTCCAGGACGATGCGGATGTGATCCGGCGCGGCCCAGTAGCGGACCCCGAGGATTTCCGCCGTCTCGGCCGAGACGGAAATCGGCGCGCCGAGGGCGACGATCATCAGGATGATCACCCCCCAAACCCGCGCCCGAATCCTGAACCTCGTCATGGCGGGAAAAAGACCCCTCCCTGCGGCGATGCGTGAATCGACCGCACTATAGACATGAAGATAACAAAAGTCAAATACTCGTGAGACGGCCAGAAAAAGGTTGACATCGGGCCGCGGCAGTGACATTTTGCCTCCCCGACGTCGGTGAAAAACAAACAGACAGGTGAGAATCATGAAGATCGGCGAGGGTCTCTCGACGGGGAGATTTTCCCTCTCTTTCGAGGTCTTTCCCCCCGTCCGGGAAGGAAACCTCGGTAACCTCTACAAAGTGATAACGGAGTTGAGCGAATACGAGCCCCACTTCATCTCCGTGACGTACGGGGCGGGGGGGCGAACGCGGGACAAGACCATCGAGATCGCCCACAAGGTCAAGGAGGAGTACGGCCAGAACGTCCTGGCCCACCTGACCTGCGTGGGCTCCACCCGGGACGACATCGCCGCCATCCTCGACGAGCTGAAGGACCGGGGCATAGAAAACATCCTGGCCCTGAGGGGAGACCCGCCCGAGGGGGAGGAGACCTTCACCCCCGTCCGGGACGGTTTCCGCTACGCCAACGAGCTGGTGGAATTCATCGTCTCCCGCCACCGATTCTCCATCGGCGTGGCCGGTTACCCCCAGAAGCACCCCGAGGCCCCCAGCTTCGAGGCGGACCTCCTGAACCTCAAGCGGAAGGTGGACGCCGGGGCCGATTTCGTCATCACCCAGCTCTTCTTCGAAAACGACGAGTTTTACCGTTTCCGCGACGCCGCCATCAAAACGGGCGTCCGGGTCCCCATCCTCCCCGGGATCTTCCCCCTGATGAACTACAAGCAATTCCTGAGGATCATCGACCTGTGCCGCCCGACCATCCCCTCCCGCCTGGGGGAAAAGGTGGAGCGCCTCCGGGACAAGCCCGAGGAGATCGAGAAGTACGGCGTCGAGTTCGCCCTGGAACAGTCGGTGGATCTCATGGAGAACGAGGTGGCGGGGCTCCACATATACACCATGAACAGGAGCTGGCCCGTGAAGGTGATGATCGACGAGGGCCTCAGGGGGCTCCTCCCCGCCGACCGCCTCCGCACCCCGCCCGGCGGCGAGACAAAGACAACAAAGACTTGACGAATAATCAGGAAGGGTTTATTAAGGCCCCTTCAAAACAAGGGCGATTAGCTCAGGTGGATAGAGCGTTGGTCTCCGGAACCAAAGGCCCCGCGTTCGAGTCGCGGATCGCCCACCAAAAACACGGGGTCGCCTCGGCGGCCCCTTTTCTTTCAACCTCCCCCGTCCCCGCGACGGGACCTCTCCTTTGCGCCCCGGAAGGGGCCCGCCGTCAGGGCGGCGGGTGGTAAGCCCCCTTCCCGTCCGGGGCCGATGACCCGCCCATCCCCACGGGACCGTCCCCCGCTGCGCCGGGACGCCCCGGGGGTGGATCCGTCAATGGGCGGGGTCAGCGCTTCTTGAAGAAATTGATGAGGAACTCGTTATCGACAGGGGAGAGGTCGAACTTGAAAACGGCCTGCTCCACGAGTTTTATGAGGGATTGATTCGGGTTTTCTTCCAGGCTGGTGGATATCCACTTGATCGCCCTCTTGAGATCCTCGCCCTCGGGCATGACGGTGGCCATAGGGAGCCCTCCTTCTTCCTTCGAAATGCCTTTTTCTTATATCCTATCGGCGGTGGCTTATCAAGACGGTTTTTTGCGGCCTCTTCGGGGGCAAGAATTTTCTTGATCCCCCGGTAAAAATCGTGTATCAGGTCCTCTCAATTTTAATGAGGGACTCCTTGTTCGGGCCCCGTGCCCGGACTTCAGAGCCGAAAGGAGGTCACACCTTGAGAAGGTACGAGTCTATCTTCATCATCCACCCCGATCTCCCCGATGTGGAGATCAACGAAACCGTCGACCGGTACGCCGCCATCATCGAGAACCAAGCGGGCAAGTTGGTAAAGATCGAGAAGTGGGGCAAGCGTAAGCTCGCCTATGAGATCAAGAAGCAGACCCGCGGTTACTACGTCCTCATGGACTACGTCGGCGCCCCGGGTGTCGTGTCCGAGCTGGAGCGCAATTTCAAGATCGACGACAAGGTCCTCAAGTACATGACCGTCAAGAGGGACGAGGACGTGGACATGGAGGCCGTCGAGAAGGAGATCGCCGCCGCGGCCCAGGCCCGGCAGGTCGAGGCCCCGGCGGAGGAGGCACCCTCTTCGCCGGAGACAGAGGCGTCGCAGGAATAGGTCCGGGGCCCGTCATCCCGCCCGATTCCAGACCCAAGCAAGATACGGAGGAGCAAGGAAGTGGCATTCTCGAGAGGAGCGAGACCGGCCCAGAGGGGCCATAAGAAGTTTTTCCACCGGCGGAAGTTCTGCCGTTTCTGCAGTGATTCGAACCTGCGGATAGACTACAAGGACACCCAGACCCTGAGGGATTTCATCACGGAACGGGGCAAGATCATCCCGAGGCGCATCACGGGGAACTGCGCCAAGCACCAGCGTTCCCTGACCCTGGAGATCAAGCGGGCCCGGACCATCGCCCTTCTGCCCTACGCCGTGAGGGAGGGTTGATCACCGCCCGCGCGAGGGGGCCTGCGGGGCGCCCTTGCGACCCCCCAAGAAGAGGGGAGCGGGCCGTTCGGACAGCATCGGGGGCATGAAGTGGAGAGCCCGGGGGCCAGGCAAAAGTGGCGGGTCTTTCTTTCCGCCTCCCTCATTCTGGCCTTTTTTTTCCTCACGGCCTCCCTCGTGCCCCTCGTCGGTCCCGTCCTGGTGATCCTGATACCCCTCCCCGTGATGTTCAACCTCGCCCGTCTCGGCCGTCCCTGGGGCCTGGCCTCCCTGGCGGCGGCCGCCGCGGTGACGGGCCTGGTCCTCGGCTTTTCCACCGCCGGGGGGGAGGCGGCCTTTCTGCTCCTCATGGCCTTCCTGGGGATCATCATACACGAGGTCCTCAGGAGGTCCCTGTCCGTGGAAAGGACCGTCGTCGTCGCCACGGCCACGGGCTTGGCCTTCGTCGGCGGCGCCGTCACGGCCCAGGCCCTCCTCGCGGGGACGACGCCCTGGGCCGTCATATCCGCCTCCATCGCCAAGACCCTCCAGGAAAACATTGACCTCTACACGCGGATGGATATATCCTCCGAGCAGGTGGCGGTGATCAAAGAAAACTCGGGAAAGATCGTCGCCTTCCTCCAACACACCTTCCCCGCCTGGGTGACCATCTCCGTGGCCTTCGTGGTCTGGATCAACCTCCTGGCGGCGAGGGGCGTGTTCGCCGCCAACGGTCTCCCCTACCCCGACTTCGGCGATCTGACGCGGTGGAAGGCCCCGGAGAGACTCGTGTGGTTCTTTATCGCCACGGGCGCCGCCCTTCTCCTCCCCTGGGAGGGGCTGAAATGGGCGGCCCTCAACGGGCTGATGGTATGTCTGTTGATCTATTTCTTTCAGGGCATGGCGATCGTGACCTTCTTCTTCAAGACCCGCAAGGTGCCCCCGTGGCTGAGGTATATCTTCTATCTCATCCTGATCCTTCAGCAATACCTGGTCGCCATCGTCATCGCCGCCGGCCTCTTCGATCTCTGGGTCGATTTCCGCAGGCTCGACCGGGTCATGAAGGAGCCGGAAACATCATGAGTCCCGAAGGGAGATGAAACGATGAAGGTGATCCTGACGAAAAACGTCCCCGGCCTCGGCAGGGAGGGAGACATCGTCAACGTCTCCGACGGCTACGCCCGCAACTTCCTCTTCCCGAAAGGACTGGCGGCGGAGGCGACGACGGACAAGATCGGCTCCCTGGAGGAAGAGAGGAAAAAGCGCCTCAAGCGGGAGGAAGCGGAGAAACAACGGGCCCTGGCCCGGAAGGAGAGACTCGAGGGCGTCACCTGCCGGGTATTCAGGCGGGTCGGCGAACAGTCCAAGATCTTCGGTTCCGTGAACACCAAGGACATCGAGGAGGCCCTCAAAAAGGAGGGGATCGAGGTGGACCGCAAGGCCATCGTCCTGGACGAACCCATCCGGGCCCTGGGTGAGTTTCCCGTGCGGGTCAGGATCCTGCCGGGGGTCTTCGCCGAGATCAAGGTGCGGGTGACGCCGGAACCATGACGAGGAAAAAAGCCAAAGATATCGACATCGATCTTTACCGCGTCCCCCCCCAGAACCTGGAGGCGGAGCAATCGGTCCTCGGGGCGATCCTCCTCGACAACCAGGCCGTCAACGCCGTCCAGGAGATCCTGACGGTCAACGATTTCTACACGGAGACCCACCGGAAGATCTACACCGCCATCTGCGAACTGACGGACCGCAACGAGCCCTGTGATCTCATCACCTTAAGCGACCGCCTCCGGGACAAGAAACACCTCGAGGTCGTGGGGGGGGCCGCCTACCTCGCCAGCCTCGTGGACAGCGTCCCCTCGGCGGCCAACGTCGCCCACTACGCCCGGATCGTCAAAGAGAAGGCGATCCTGAGGAACCTGATCACCGCGGCCACGGAGATCATCAACAAGAGCTACAACCCCGGCGCGGAACTCGACGACCTCCTCGACGAGGCGGAGCACTCCATCTTCGAGATCTCGGAACACAAGATCAGGCCGTCCTTCTTCTCCATGAGGGAGATCGTCAAGGACAGTTTCGAGACCATCGAGAATCTCAGCAAGCGGCGCGACCTGATCACCGGCGTCGCCACGGGATTCACGGCGTTGGACGAGCTCACGGCGGGTCTCCAGAAGTCGGACCTGATCATCGTCGCCGGCCGCCCCAGCATGGGGAAGACGGCCTTCGCCCTGAACATCGCCCGTCACGCCGGCATGGAACTCGGTTTGCCCGTGGCGATCTTCTCCCTCGAGATGTCGAAGGAGCAGATCGCCATGAGGATGCTCTCCGCCACGGCCAAGGTCGATTCCCAGCGCCTCAGGAAGGGTTTCCTCGGGGAGACGGACTGGCCGAAGCTCGCCCTGGCGGCGGGCCAGCTGGCCGACGCCCCCGTCTTCGTCGACGACACGCCCGCCATCACCGTCCTGGAGATGAAGGCCAAGGCCAGGCGCCTCAAGGCCGAACAGGGCCTCGGCCTCATCATCCTCGACTACCTCCAGCTGATGCGCAGCGGCAGCCACAAGGAATCGCGGGAGCAGGAGATCTCCGAGATCAGCCGCTCCCTCAAGGCCCTGGCCAAGGAATTGAACGTCCCCGTCGTCGCCCTCTCCCAGCTCAACCGGAAGGTGGAGGACCGGACGAACCGCCGCCCCCAGATGTCGGACCTCAGGGAATCGGGGGCCATCGAGCAGGACGCCGACGTCATCCTCTTCCTGTACCGGGATGAGGTTTACAACCGCTCCGAGGACAACCCGGAGAAGGGTATCGCCGAAGTCATCATCGGCAAACAGCGCAACGGCCCCACGACGACGGTGAAACTCCAGTTCCAGGAAAAGTTCACCTCCTTCGAGAACCTGGATCTGGTCCACCGGGAGGTCCAAAGAGGGGGCTGATTCAGGAAGGCTTGTTGCCCGCGGACGGCAGGAGGGGCGGTTCCTGGCCGAGATAGGGGATGGCGAGGCGCAGTTTCTTGAGGGCCTGTTTCTCGATCTGACGGGCCCGCTCCCTCGTGATGTGGTAACGGTCCCCGATCTCCTGGAGGGTCATGGGGTTGTCGGCCATGACGCGGTGGCGGATGATGAAGCTCTCCTTCTCCGACAGGGTGGCCAGGGCGCCGGCGATGTGCTTCTGGATGATCTCCGTCTCTTCCTTCTTGATCAGGGCCGTCTCCTGGTCGTCCCCGTCGTAGGTCAGGTAGTCGATGTGGGTCGTGTCGCCGTCCTCGTTGACGTAGGCGTCCAGGGATAGGTCCCGGTTGCTCATCCTCAGGTCCATCTCCTCCACCTCGATGGGCTTCACGCCCAGGGAGTCGGCGATCTCGGCGAACTCGGGATTCTTCTGGGACAGGTCGAGGAGTTTCTTCTTCGCCTCCCCGATCTTGAAGAACAGTTTCCTCTGGGCCTGGGTGGTCCCGATCTTGACCAGGCTCCAGGACCGGATGATGTAGTTCTGGATGTAGGCCCGGATCCACCACACGGCGTAGGAGATGAGACGGTAGCCCTTGTAGGGGTCGAACTTCTTGACGGCGTGCATGAGGCCGATATTACCCTCCTGGATGATATCGGCGAGCTTCACCCCGTAGTTGCGATACTCGTGGGCGATCTTCACGACGAAGCGGAGGTTGGAGACGATGAGCTTCTCCGCCGCCTCCATGTCGTGGTCCCTCTTGAACCGGACGGCGAGGCTGAACTCCTCCTCGGGGGTCAGAATCGGGAAACGATTGATCTCCGCTATGTACCGATCAAGGGTCCCCGTGAGGGCGGGAAGGTCCAAGGATATCCTCCGTCAACCGTTAATTGAAAACCTATATTTCCCTTTCCCCGTCCTGTCAAGGACGTCCGCTCGGCGGCCATTTCCCCGGGCCGCATAAGGCGCCGCCCCTCGCGGCGGCGGGTTTTTCCCGCGCCTGAGGGGCGGTCTTCCTTGGCGGTTAAAGCTCGGCGATCCTCGCGGCGTCAGTAATTGACCTTGTCGATACCCTTCAGGCCGAGGATCTGCCTGGCCTCGTTGGGCGTGGCCGGTTCGACGCCCAGCTCCCTGGCGATGCGGGCGATCTTGGCCACCTGCTCGGCATTGCTCTTGGCCATGTTGCCCTTGTCCAGGTAGAGATTGTCCTCGAGCCCGACGCGGACGTTGCCGCCGAGGAGCAGGGACTGGGTGCAGATGGGGAACTGGGCGCGGCCGGCGACACAGACGGAGAACTCGAAATCGCCGATGAGGCGTTTGGCGTAATCGACGAGGAAGAGGAGGTTCTCCGGGCTCGGCGTGATCCCGCCCAGGACGCCCATGACGAACTGGATGTAAACGGGCTTCTTGACGTAACCGGCCTGGATGAGAAAGGCCACATTGTTCACCATGCCCGCGTCGTAGATCTCGAACTCGGGCTTGGTGCCGTTGTCGGCGAAGTGCTTGCAGTATTCCCGCATGGTCTTGAAGGTGTTGGGGAAGATGAAGTCCTCGCTCATGGCGAGATACTGGGGCTCCCAGGGGAACTTCCACTCCTTGTAGCGGGGGATGACGGGAAAGAGGGCGAAATTGATGGAACCGGCGTTGAAGGACGCCAGCTCGGGCTTGTAGATCGTCACCGGAGCCACCCGCTGCTCCACCGTCATGCCCAGGCCGCCGCCGGTGGTGATGCAGATGACGATGTCGCACCGACTCTTGATGTCCGTGATGATCTCCTTGATCAGCTCCAGGTCGGGCACGGGCATGCCCGTCTCGGGGTTTCGGGCGTGGATGTGGCACACCGCCGCCCCCGCCTCGTAGGCCCGGACGGCCTCGTCGGCGATCTGCTTGGGGGTGATGGGCAGATAGGGGGACATGGTGGGGGTGTGGATGCTGCCGGTAATCGCCGCGGTAATCACAGCTTTCTCTCTCATCTCTACGCTCCTTTCTCTTGATCGTCCTTTTGATCTTTCACCTGCCGGGCCGGCCCAGGCGGCCTCCCCGGTGAAGCCTTAAGTACGGCGGTAGTATAGGAACGGGGAACCCAAAAGTCAACGCCAAATGGTGCGACCCCCGTCCCGACGTTCACGGGACACGACCCTCCGCCGCGGTCCCGGCGCGGCCGCGACGACGTTTGTCCGAGGGGCGGGCGGGCCTCCCCTGCCCCCTTTCCCCGTCCATGACCTTCGAGGCAGATACTAATACTTTCCCCAGGAATCACCCCTCCATTGAAACGGCCCCAAACAAAATTATGCGCGTAGCATAACCTTTAAGTCCATGATATCATTGAGCGAAAAGCTACGCTTAGGCAGCGATTGAGGAATTTGTAACTCATCGTAATAATTGGCATTTCGTTCATGTGACCCCGGAGGCGCCTCGACGGCGATTT
>JAKPCH010000091.1 GCA_029553375.1 Deltaproteobacteria bacterium
GGGCCGAAACGGACGCCAGGAGGGCCGGTATCTCTTCCAGGGCCTCGAAACCGGCGACGATCCTGACGGGGCAGAGGAACTCGAAATAACCGGGGGTCTCCATCCTACACCTCCCCCGCGGGGAAAACGACATCGAGGAGCTTCAGGCATTCCTCCTCGTCTAAGCCCCCCTCGGCCTCTTCCCGTGCCTCGCGGGCAAGGTCCCGGCGATCGTCGAAAGAAGGGACGATCCCTTGCCCCTTCCAACCCAGTGATGAAAGGACCTCTCCCGCCAGGGCCTTGACGGTCCCCACCAAGGCGCCGAACCCTTCCGCCCCCGGCGTCGGGAGGGTCCCGAAACCCAGGGAAAGGGGCGTGACGGCCGTAAAAGCCTCGGGTTCACGCCGGGCCTTCTCCTCGATGGAGGCCCCCAGGAGAAAGGCCATGACCATCCCCGGGTCCTGTTTCCACCTGCGGGCCAGGACACGGCCCAGACAATGGACGACGCCGGGGGGGGCGTTGGCGAAGGCGATGGAGGCGGCCTGGGAGGCATTGACGAGGCCGAGGGCGTGAAGCCTCTTCGCCCTTCCCTCCCCCCGCACAAAGGCGCCGAGGTGACGGGACAGGATCGCCAGGGCCGCGCCGGCATAGGCCCTGAGAAAGGGGTTGGCCGGGGCGGAAAGGAGGGCCTCCGCGGCCTGGGCCAGGGCGATCCCGGCGGCGGAGATACCCCTTTTATCGTCTCCCGCCAGCATCCGGGGATCGACGACGACCATCTTCGGCATGAGGCCCCACGAGCGCCAGCGGCGTCCCCCGAGGCGGGCCCATCGAGTGGTTTCGTACCCGGAGCCGCCCAGGGTGGGGACGATGACGAGGGGCTTCAGGGGACCGGCGCCGGTCTCGTGGAAACGGCCCAAATCCTCCGGGCGGCCGGAAACGGCGATGTTGACCGTCTTGGCCACATCCGCCACCGCCCCGCCACCGACGGCCACCAGGGCGTCGTGGCCGTGATCGCGGTAGGCCAGGGCCGCCTCGCGGACGTGGGTCAAATCCGCCTCCTCGGGCACCCCCGACAGGACGCCGTACCTCATCTCCCCGTCGGCGAGGGCCTTCTCCACGACCCGGAAAAGCCCCTGGGCCGCCGCCTCCCCGCTGAGGAGGAAGAGGGGCTTGCGGGCATCGAGACCGGCCAATTCATTGGGTATATTTTCGAGGGCCCTGTCGCCGGAGACGATCTTCGTGGGACAGAGGAAGCCGATGGGGGACGAAAGGTTCATCGACCCCTCACATGCCGAAAAGGGCGCGGAGATACACCCCCGCCCGGCCGAGGACGACCCGCTCCCAGGGCCAGTCGGGGTAACGTTTCACCGCCAGGGAGGCGACGAACTTGGGCAGGAGATACACCTCCACGGCGTCGAGGACCCTGACGACGGCGCAGGCCGCCGCCACCTCCCCGTCCACGATGAGGCGGTTCCTGGCCGTGGCCGTCGCGGTGCTTTCCTGAAAGGTGAACATGAGCATGGCCGCCTCGAGATTCCTGATGGACATCTTCAAGTGGACGCGGCGGGAGCCGGGGTCGCCGCCTATGTAGCGCACCCGGCCGTTTCGTTCCTTCCCCACCACCAGGTGCGGGCCCTTCGGCAGGACGCCCAGGGAAAAGGTGAAACCTTCGGGCAGGGCGGCGAACTCCGCGGCGATCTCCTCGTCGACGGCCGCGGCGGCCGCGACGGCCCGGCCGACGAACCAGAGGGTCAACGCCACATAGGCCCGCTTAAAGGGCTTCTCGCCGCTGTGTCCCTCACGGTACTCCATCCCCCAGAAACCTCCCGAGGCGTCCGACGGCCCCTCATAAACGGGATACCCCGTTCCCACAGTCGGCGGCCAGAATAACACAAAGCCCCGAGACATTGCAAACGGCCTCCGAGTACGCCCGCAAAAAAATCGGGTTGACAAGGCCTTGTCCCTCATGGAAAATCGAAGGAAACGACCGGGAAAGAGACCGCCATGCCCCACCGGGAACAGTTGAAAGAAGAGCTCTCGTACAACGACAAGGGGCAACTCATCGAGAAACGCTATACCAAAGACGGCAAACCCGAGGGTGAGTACACGGCCTACTTCGCCAACGGCCAGGTCATGACCCGCCTCTTCTTCCGCAACGGCCTCAGGGAGGGGGAGGCCGTCACCTACTACCAGGACGGGCGGATCCGGGAGAAGGGAACCTTCAGGCGGGACAGGCTGGTGGGTGATTACGTCTCCTACTACGAAAACGGCCAGGTGCGGGAGGAGGAACACTACAACGACGAAGGCCTCCTCGACGGCCCCTACCGTCTCTACTACCGCAACGGCCAGGTGAAGGAGGAGGAGCACTTCGCCAACGGCAAGTTCCACGGGGAGTACCGTTCCTATTACAAGAACGGCCAGCTCAAGGAGCAGGGGTCCTTCCGGAACGACAAGCGGGACGGCGAGTACGTCGCCTACTACAAGAACGGCCGTATCCGCGAGCAGGCCCTCTACAGCGAAGGCAAGCTCGTCGGCCCTTTTAGGTGTTTCGACGAGAAGGGCAACGAGATCCGGCCGAAGGACGCGGGGGAGCGGAACAACGGCGAGGGGGAGGAGGAGGACGAGGACGAGCGTCGGGAGAGGGACCGGATGGTCGACGACCTCCTCAAAAACCTGGGGGATTTCAGCGGGGGTGAGAAGGAGAGGTAGGAGGGGCCCATGGTGAAGAAGATCCTCGTCCCCACCGACGGGACCGGTTACGGGGAGACGGCCATCGATTACGGTGTCTACATGGCCAAGAAATTCGGGGCCTCCCTGGAGGGCATCCACGTCATCGACGTCCGCATGATCCAAGGCCCCGTCGTCACGGACATCACGGGCTCCATCGGCGTCCCCCCCTGCCAGGAGTTCTACCCCCTGATCGAAAAGGGCCTCGAGGAAAGGGCGGAGGCCGTCCTGGCGGCCTTCCGCCGACGGTGCGAGGAACGGGGCGTCACCCCCTCCGCGAGGAAGGCCTACGGCGTCATCGACGAGACGATCATCGAGGCGGGCCGGGAGGCGGACTGGATCATCCTGGCCCGGCGGGGGGAACACTTCCACCTCGCCAAGGGCGCCATCCTGGGTTCGACGGCGGAGGCCGTGGTGAGGAAGGCGGGCAAGCCCGTCATGGTGACGCCCCGGGATTTCGTCGAGATCGAGAGCATGGCCCTCGCCTACGACGGCAGCCCCCCGGCCAAGAACGCCCTCCGCCTCGCCGCCTTTCTCTCCGAGAAGGCCGCCTGGCCCCTGACGACCCTCATCGTCACGGCGGACCAGAAACACGCGGCCCTGCTGACGAAACAGATCGAGGAATACCTCGATCCCTTCCACGTGGACAGCGAGGTGGTGGTCATGGCGGGGAAGGAGGAGCGGGAGATCGTCCGTTTCCTCAAGGAGGGGGCCGTGGAGCTCCTCGTCATGGGCGCCTACGGCAACAACCGCCTGCGGGAGCTTCTCCTGGGGAGCACCACCTCCTACGTCATCCGCAACAGCCCCCGTCCCGTCTTTCTCACCAGGTAGGCGTCCCCTTCCCGCCGGCCTGGGCGATCCTGAGGGCCAGTTCCCCCAGCAGGTCGTGACGGGTCAGGTCGCAATGGAGGGGAGTGACGGTGACAAACCCCTTCTTGAGGGCCACGGCGTCCGAGTCTTCGCCGTCCCCGTCGGCGAGCTGGGTCTCCCCGGCCAGCCAGTAGTAGATGTTGTCCCGGGGATCGACGCGCCTCTCGAAACTCTCCAGGAGGCGGGCCCTACCCTGCCTCACCACCACGACGCCCCTGATCTCCTCCCGGGGGAGGGCCGGGACGTTCATGTTGACCGCCACGCCGGGCAAGGGGTCCTTGACGATGAGACGGGCCATCTTCCGGGCGAAGCGGGCGGCGACGGAGTAATCGGCCTCGCCGTACGAATCGAGGGACACGGCCAGGGACGGGACGCCGAGGATGGCGCTCTCCGTGGCCGCCGAGACGGTCCCCGAGTAGATGACGTTGATCCCCACGTTGGCCCCCCTGTTTATCCCCGAGACGACGAGATCCACGGGCCCGTCCGCCAGCTCCCGGATACCGATCTTCACGCAGTCCGCCGGCGTCCCCGCCACGGCGTAGCCGAGGAAGCGGCCGTTCTTGCGGGCCGCCCTCACCATGAGGGGGCGGGCGATGGTGATGGCGTGCCCCACGGCGCTCTGTTCCACCTCCGGGGCCACGATGAGACAGTCGGCGTCCTTGGACAGCTCCGCCCAGAGGGCCGCCAGACCCCGGGCGTAGATCCCGTCGTCGTTCGTCAAGAGATATCTCATGGCTCTCACCCCCAAGTCACCGCCGGGAAGGTCAAACAAAAAGCGCCCGGGAGACGGTCGTCGTCCCCCGGGCACGGACCTTCGAGATCCGGGTCGGAAGCTCTTATTTGACCTCTTCGAAATCGGCGTCGACGACGTCGTCGTCCTTCTTCCCCGTACCCGCACCGGCGGCCCCCGCGCCCTGGGATCCCGAGGCCGCCTGCTGCTGGGCCGTGGACCGGGCGTACATGGCCTCGGCGAGCTTGTGGGAGGCGTTGGTGAGCTCCTCCTGGGCCGCCTTGATGGCCCGGATGTCGTCACCCTCCATGGCCTTCTTCACCTTCTCGATGGCCGCCTCGATCTGGGCCTTCTGGGAGGCGTCGATCTTGTCGCCGAACTCCTTGATGTTCTTCTCCACGCCGTAGACCATGGCATCGGCCTGGTTGCGGGCCTCGATGAGCTCCTTCTTCCGCTTGTCCTCCTCGGCGTGCTGTTCCGCCTCCCGGACGAGGCGCTGGATCTCCTCCTCCGTGAGACCGCTGGAGGCCGTGATCTTGATGCTCTGCTCCTTGCCCGTACCCAGGTCCTTGGCGGAGACGTGGACGATGCCGTTGGCGTCGATATCGAAGGTGACCTCGATCTGGGGCACGCCCCGGGGCGCCGGGGGGATGCCGACGAGCTCGAAGCGGCCGAGGGTGCGGTTGTCCGCCGCCATGGGCCGCTCGCCCTGGAGGACGTGGATGCTCACCGCCGGCTGGTTGTCCGCCGCCGTGGAGAAGATCTGGCTCTTCTTCGTCGGGATCGTCGTGTTCTTCTCGATGAGCTTCGTCATGACCCCGCCGAGGGTCTCGATCCCCAGGGACAGGGGCGTCACGTCGAGGAGGAGGACGTCCTTCACGTCCCCCGCCAGGACACCGCCCTGGATCGCCGCGCCGATGGCCACCACCTCATCGGGGTTGACGCCCTTGTGGGGTTCCTTGCCGAAGATCTCCTTGACCTTCTGCTGGACCCGGGGCATGCGGGTCATGCCGCCCACCAGGATCACCTCGTCGATGTCCTTGGGGGTAAGCCCGGCGTCCTTCAGGGCCGTCCGGCAGGGGGGCTCCAGCTTCTCGATGAGATCCTCCACCAGGGCCTCCAGCTTGGCCCGGGTCAGCTTGATGTTCATGTGCTTGGGCCCCGTGGCGTCGGCGGTGATGAAGGGGAGGTTGATGTCCGTCTCCAGGGACGTGGAGAGCTCCATCTTGGCCTTCTCCGCCGCCTCCTTGAGGCGCTGGAGGGCCATGCGGTCCGTGCGGATATCGATGCCCTGGTCCTTCTTGAACTCCGTCGCCAGGTAGTCGATGAGGCGTTGGTCGAAGTCCTCGCCGCCGAGGTGGGTGTCGCCGTTGGTGGACTTCACCTCGAAGACCCCGTCGCCCAGCTCGAGGATGGAGATGTCGAAGGTCCCGCCGCCGAGGTCGAAGACGGCGATCTTCTCATCCTTCTTCTTGTCGAGGCCGTAGGCCAAGGCCGCCGCCGTGGGCTCGTTGATGATGCGCAACACGTTGAGACCGGCGATCTTGCCCGCGTCCTTCGTCGCCTGGCGCTGGGAGTCGTTGAAGTAGGCCGGCACGGTGATGACGGCGTCGGTGACCTTCTGCCCCAGGTAATCCTCCGCCGTCTGCTTCATCTTGACCAGGATCATGGAGGAGATCTCGGCGGGGCTGTAGTTGCGTCCCCGGATCGTCACCTGGGCGTCCCCGTTGGGGGCCTCCGTGATCTTGTAGGGGATGATGGTCTTGTCGTACTGGACCTCCTTGGAGTTGTATTTCCGGCCGATGAGGCGCTTGATGGCGTAAACGGTATTCTCGGGGTTCGTGATGGCCTGCCGTTTGGCCACCTGGCCCACCAGGCGCTCGCCGCTGTCCGTGAAGGCGACGATGGACGGGGTGGTCCTGTTACCTTCCTGGTTGGGGATCACCACGGGATCCCCCCCCTCCATGACGGCCACACAGGAGTTGGTGGTCCCCAGGTCTATTCCTATGATCTTACCCATGACTGTTTTCCTCCTTATACATCTGTGGACAGATTATTCCTCTTCACATTCCCGGGCCCGGCCCGCCTTTTTCTTGCAGACCGAGACCTTGGCCGGCCTCAGGAGCCGGCCGTTGAGCAGATACCCCTTCTCCAGCTCCGCCACGATGGCGTTGTCCTCGTGCTCGGCGCTGTCGACCTGCATCAGGGCCTCGTGGAAATTGGGGTCGAAGACCTTGTCGGTGCAATCGATGGCCTCGACGCCGTGCTTCTTCAGGCACCCCAGGAGCTGGGACCTCAAAAGACCGAGACCCTCCCGGAAAGATTCGAAATCGCACGAGCGGGCGGCCTGGTCCAGGGCCCGGTCCATACCGTCCAGGAGGGGCAGGATGTCGCGGATCAGGTTTTCCTGGCCGAATTTCAAGGCCTCCGCCTTCTCCCGCGCCGCCCTCTTCCTGTAGTTCTCCAGTTCCGCCGCCGCCCGGAGATACTTGTCGTAGTTCTCCGCCGCCTCCCTCTCCTTTTCCTTCAACCTCTGTGTCAGTTCCTCCACCGTCGCGGCGGGGACGTCCTCCCGGGTCCCGCCGGCGCCCTGGGGCGCCTCGGTATCGGGCGCGTCCTGCCCTGTCGTCCCTTGCGTCTCTTCTCTCTTCTGTTTCTTGACCATATCTTTAGACAACCTCATTTCACCTTTATGTTCACACCGGGTCGGGGCGCTGGAAAAGCCTCAGGTCCACGAGCTGACAGATGACGTGCCCCACGGTGATGTGCACCTCCTGGATGCGGGGGGTGCTCGTCGAATCGACGTTCAACAGATAGTCCACGATCCCCTTGATCTCGCCGCCGTCGCCGCCCGTGAGGCCGACGGTCACCAGACCCATCCTCCGCGCCTGCTCGAGGCCCTTGATGACGTTTCGGGAACGGCCGCTGGTGCTGATGCCCCAGGCCACGTCCCCGGCGATGCCGAGGGCCCGGATCTGCTTGGCGAAGACCTCGGAAAAGTCATAGTCGTTCCCGATACTGGTAATGACGGACGTGTCCGTCGTCAGGGCGACGGCGGGCAGGGGGGGGCGCTCGATGAGGAAGCGGTTCACGAACTCCGCCGCCAGGTGCTGGGCGTCGGCGGCGCTGCCGCCGTTGCCGAAGAGCAGGATCTTGTTGCCCCCCTTGAGGGCCGCCGTCAGGACCTCCACGACCTCCACGATCTTCAGGAGATTGTCGTTGAGGAACCTCTCCTTGACCTCGGAGCTTTCCCTGAATATTTTCACTATGATATTTTCCATAACCCCTGAAACCGGCGCTAATATATTTATCCCCCCCCGGGGTGTCAAGGCCGCGGGGGGAGAAAACCCCAAAAAGGCAAAGGGATGGGAGCAATCAGGGCCCCTTCAGGGCTGCCTCAGGGAGGGCGTGCGGTACCGGTCGGCCAGTTCGGCCCGCTTCCCCCGGTTCCAGCCGGAGACGCGGCTGATGTAGGGGCCGATGGCGGCGATGCCCTCCACCTCCGGGGAGGCGCAGGAGGGGCAACGGTCGCGGAGCCCCCGGCCGGTGGCCCCGCAGGAGAGGCAGGTGGTGAAATCGGGGGCGATGACGACCTGGCGGCTCGTCGTCTCCTTATAGGCCCGCTCCAGGAGGTCCATGAGCTCCCCCTCGGGGGGGAGGCCGTCTCCCAGCCAGATGAAGGTGGCCGTCTCCCCGTCGAGACAGGGGTGGAGGCGGCCCTCCCGGGCGATTCTGGCAAAGGGGGCCAAGGGGGCGCCGACGTCGCACCTGACGCCGTCGGTGTAATAGAGGGCCCCGGAGACCGGATCGCCCTTGACGAAGCGGCCGGCCCGGGGGGAGTGATACCTCAGGTCGAGGCGGGCGAAACGATGGGTCGTCGTCTCGGCGTGGCTGCCGTCGAGGAAGACCCTCAGGCCCCGCCTTCCCCCCTCCTCCTCCGCGAAGCGCCGCAGGGCCGCCAGGACCCTCGCGGCCAGGGCCATGGCCTCTTCCGAGGCGTGGAGGGGCGCCCCGGCGTGGACGGCCGCCATCTCGTCGAGGCCCGCCACGCCCAAAAGACAGTAGGAGAGGTCCTTCCGAAAGTAGGGGTGTCCGTCGTGGTCCATGGCCATAACGGAGAGGGGACCGTCTTCCCCGAAGGACAGGAGGCGTTCGAGGAACGCCACCTTCTGCTCGTGGGCCGCCAGGGCCAGGCCCGCCGCTTCCCTCAGGGCGGCCGAGAGCCTCTCTTCGTCTCCCTCGGCCCGGTAGGCGAGGCGGGGGAGGTTGATGGTGACGTGGTGGAGGGCGAAGTCCCGCATATCCCACGTCTCTGAGATCTCCGGCCCCAGGGGGCCCAGACCCGGCAGGACCCCCGGGCGGGAGGCCTCGTCGGGCCGGTGGAAGAAGAAACAGGGGTTGCCCCGTTCGACGGCCACCCGGCAGGCCGGGGCCAGGACCTCCTCGCGTCCCGGGGAGGAGAAGAAACCCTCCGTGACGTGCAGGATCGGGCGGGGGAAGGTGAAGGGCCGGCCCCTCCCGTCCCCCTTTCCGTACACCTCCAGGAGGGCCCTGGCGAAACGCCGGGCCGGGAGCTCGTAATCCTTCACGGGACGACCCGTCACCTCCCCCCCGGGGCCGATGATGGGGAGACCCGCCCACGCGGGGGGTACCTCCCAGAGGAGGTGGATGTCGGTGAACATGGGCTGCCCGCCCCGCCCGGCGGCCATCTGGGAGAACTCGTAGACGAGCATCTGGGCGAACTGGCGGATCTCCCGCTCCCCCATGGCGGCCACATAGGGGGCGAAGGAGAGGTTCAGGGCCCGCCAGGACACCGTCGCGGCGACGTAACCCTGGAGCACGGCGGAGAAACGGACCATGTGGGCGAGGAGGACCTCGGCGTGCTTGGCCGGTTTCGCCGCCGTGAGGGTCCGGGGGAAGTCGAGGCCGAATCTCTTTATGTAGGCCAGGGACTGGGAGACACCATAGAGGCGGTCGACGGCCCCGAGGCCGTGGATGTGGATGTCCCCCCGGACGTGGGCGTCGGCCACCTCCCGGGAGAAGACGTTCTGGAGGGCGTATTCCCTCTTCACGCCCTCGGCGAGGATGAGGTTCGTCCCCTCGGGTCCGTGGGGCAGGTTGGCGACCTCCCGGTTGGGGTGGAGGATGATCCTCTCCACGTCGTAGAGGGGGAAACCGACACGGGCGTGGCGCCTTCGGGCCTCCTCCATGCCCCGCTCGACGAGCTTCGCGTCCACCAGTTCCCTGATCAGGGGCGCCGTCACGACGCCGATCCCGGAGGAACAGATCTGCCTCTCCACCTCCCGGCTGATCTCCTCGGCCGTCCCGACGGCGACGCCGGCCTCCCGGACCAGGGCGGAGACGATGCGCCGCCGGTCCCAGCCCGTCACCTCGTCGTCGGAGGTGCGGACGAAGAGGGTTATGTCCGTCGATTCGGGCTCCTGGGTCATACGTTGGTCCTCATGGGCGCGACCTGAGTCCTCAAGGCCCGTTCGGCGGCGGCGCAGAGTTCCCGGTCGTGACGGTGGTCGAGGGAGAAGAGGCGAAAATGGACCAGCCGCGCCGGGATGAAGCGGTAGAGCTCCAGGAGGGGTTCCCGGGAGATGCGGCCCGCGGCGGGGTCGTAGACGTTGATCCGCTTGTCGGACTGGGTCATGGGATTGATGGGCCGCACGTCCTGGGCGGCCAGGTCGACCCGGAAGGGCAGTCCCCTGAGACGGGCCGGGAGGTGATCCCTGATCCAGGTCTCGTAATCGGCCGCCTCGGCGACCCTCAGGCCCCTCTGGAGCTCGTCGAAGGAAATCTCCGTGGAGAAGGACATCTTCCACTTGACCTGGCGGGCGTAGAGCTTTTCCCACTCCCTCCCCAGGTCCCGCCGCTCCCCGTCCCCCTCGGACCGCCAGGACATGACCGTCCTGAAGAGCTGCCACTCGTCGAGGTCCAAATAGGCGTCGAGATCCGTCAGGGGGTGGCGGGGAAAGATGATCTCCATGGTCCGGCGGAAGATCTCCTGGAGGTGGAGGTCCAAGGCCCTCGTCGTCCGGTGGAAATAGACGTGGGCGTAGAGGTTGAGGCGGGCGTTGAGGAAGCGGCCGAGGGCGGAGAGGCCGGCCTGGTGGAGGGTCAGGCCCTCCTCGGTGAAGAGGGAGTAGTAGCGGAGCCGATCGACGTCCACCATGTCGAGGGAGAAGCCCGTCATGTAGGCGTCCCGCTGGACGTAATCGAGGTTGTCCACCGTGTAGACCCCCGAGAAGAGCTGGCGCAGGAACATGAGCCAGCGCGGCGCCCGCTCCTCACCCTCCCGCGGGGCCTTGATGAGGAAGGCCACCTGCCTGGGGTCGAGCCTCTCCCCCGCGGCGAAGGGGCCCGTGGGGCTGCGGCGGAGGCGGCGGATCGTCTCCCCGAGCCTCCTGACGATGATCTCCCGCCCCACGTCCTCGTGGGTCAGGCCGTAGGCATCGAGGAAGTGGTCGTCGAAGAAGTGGCCGTAGGGGCCGTGCCCCACGTCGTGGAGGAGGCCGGCGACCCTCATGAGCTCCTCCACGTAGGCCGCCGAGGGGACGTCGGGACAGACCCTCGACAGGCTGGGATAGAGGTGCCTGGCGAACTCCCCCGCCAGGTGCATGGTCCCCAGGGCGTGCTGGAAGCGGGTGTGCTCCGCCGAGGGATAGACCCAGCGGGCGCTCTGGAGCTGGTAGATCCTCCGGAGGCGCTGGAGCCAGGGGGAGTCTATGAGATCCTTCTCCGTCCTCTCGGAGGAACGGCCCCCGGCGGGGACGGTGAAGACGGCATAGGCGTAGATGGGATCGGCGATGAGGGCCGTGCCGAGATACAGCTCGAATTGGGGGTCCGCCTTCCGCATGATGGCGGAAGCATATAATATTCAAGATAAAACCGCAACGGATTTGTCGGCGGGGCGATCGTTATGGCCCCACGGCAACCGATCTGCTATGATCAGTACATGGAGATCCGCTTTCATATCCCCTGCGAGACGGCCTTCGGGGAGACCGTCGTGGTCTCGGGTCCCCTGTTTTGCCTGCCCCTCGCCTGCACCCCCTACGGCGTCTGGCAGGGCGCCTTTTCCCTGCCCGCCGGCGCCCCCGGGACCCTTTCCTACCGTTACGAGAGACACGGGGGGGAAGCGGGGGCGATCGCCCCGGAGGGGGGCGCGCCGCGGACCATCGATCTGGGCGAGTATCCCCCCTGGGAGGTCGTCGTCCTGATGGACCGTTGGCGGGGGGGTGAGGACCCGGACCGACCCCTCTACACGGCCCCCTTCGGGGAGGTCGTCTTCCGCCGCGAGGAGAGGGGACGACGAGAGACACCGGTCAGCCGGCCGAAGGGGGCCTTCGCCCTCAGGATCCGGGCCGCCGTGCCCCGGGTCCCCCCCGGCTGGCGCCCCGCCCTCGCCGGGTCCGTCTCCGCCCTGGGGGAGTGGGACCCCCGGCGGGCCCTCCCCCTGACCCCCGGGCCCTACCCCTTCTGGCACGCCGATCTCGATACGGCCCGCGAACCCTTCGCCTACAAGTTCATCCTGCGGGGCCCCGGGGGCGAGACCCTGTGGGAAGAGGGGGAAGACCGCCTCTACGGTCCCCCCTCGCCCCTCCCCGCCGCCGCCTCCTGGGGCGTCGTCGTCACGGACCGGCCCTTCCGCCACCCCGGGGGCCCCTGGCGGGGGGCGGGGCTCGCCGTCCCCCTCTTCTCCCTCCGGACGAACCGCGGGATGGGCACGGGAGAGTTCCCCGACCTCATACCCCTCGCCGAGGCGGCCCACCGCCTGGGTCTGAGGATGATCCAGCTCCTCCCCGTCCACGACACCCACGACGCCTACCCCTACGGGATCCTCTCCGCCTTCGCCCTCCATCCCCTCTACCTGGGCCTGGGGGACCTCGTGGAGGCGGGGGACCCCCTGGAAGGGGAGATGGCCCGGACCGCCGCCGCCCTCAACGACCTCCCCCACCTGGACTACGAGGCCGTCATGGCGGCCAAGGGGGCCTTCGCCCGGCGGATCTACGAGCGGCGGGGCGAAAGGACCCTCACCTCGGAGGAGTTTCGGGCCTTCTTCGCCGCCGCCGAGGACTGGCTGCGTCCCTACGGGGCCTTCTGCCGCCTCCGGGACCTTTTCGGCACGGCCGACCACCGCCTCTGGGAGGGATACGAGCGGCCGGACCGTCGGACCATCAGGCGCCTCACCGACCCGGGCGGCCCCCACTGGCGGGAGGTGGCCTACCACTACTTCGTCCAATTCCACCTCCATCGGCAGCTCCTGGCGGCGAGCCGCCACGCCCGCTCCCTGGGCGTCTGCCTGAAGGGAGACATCCCCGTCGGGGTGGCCCTCGACAGCGTGGAGACGTGGCTCCACCCCGAGTGGTTCGACGAGGCCTACCGCATCGGCGCCCCCCCGGACGATTTCTCCACCGACGGCCAGAACTGGGGCTTTCCCGCCTTCGCCTGGGAGGCCATGGAGAGGGACGGCCTCGCCTTCTGGCACCGCCGCCTGAGGCACCTCAGACAGTATTTTCAGGCCGTGAGGCTCGACCACGTCATCGGTTTCGCCCGTCTCTGGCGGATACCCGCCGACGCCGTCACGGCCCGCCGGGGCTTCTTCCACCCCGCCCTCCCCCTCGGACGGGAGGAACTGGAGAGGGAGGGCGTCGGGGACCCGGAGGGCCTCTGCCGACCCCGGATAACGAGGGAGGTCCTCGAGGGCCTCTTCGGCGCCGCCTGGGAGAGGATCGCCTCTTCCTATCTCGAGGAGGAGGGCGACGGCGCCTATCGTTTCCTCCCCTCCTGCGCCACCCAGCGGGAGACCGATCTGGCCGCCGTGAAGGCCGGTGAGGACGCCGGGACGAGGGAGGCCCTCCTGGCCCTCCACGACGAGGTGATCCTCATCGCCCGGCCTGACGGGGAGGGGGATGCCTACCACCCCGCCATCGCCATGGAGAGGACCTTCGCCTTCCGGGCCCTCCCCGCCCCCCTCAGGGAGAGACTGAAGGCGATCCGCGACGATTTCTACTTCCGCCGCCAGGAGCCCCTCTGGGAGGAGGAGGCCCGAAGGAGGCTCGAGGCCGTCACGGCCCACACGGATCTCCTCGTCTGCGGCGAGGACCTGGGGATGGTCCCCTCCTGCATCCCCCCCCTCCTCCAGCGCCTGGGGATCCTCGGCCTGAGGGTCCAGCGGATGCCCGCCGATCTGGGCCTCCCCTACGCCGATTGCGCCACCTACCCCTATCTCACCGTCGCCACCCCCTCCACCCACGACACGGCGCCCCTGCGGTCCTGGTGGGAGACGGAGGACCGGGCCCTGATCCAGCACTACTACCAGAACTACCTCGGCGGCGGGGGTTTGGCCCCCCGCGACTGCCCCCCCTGGGTCTGCCGGGAGATCGTCCGCCGTCACCTCGAGAGCCCCTCCCTGTGGGCCGTCTTCCTCCTCCAGGACCTCCTGGCCCTCGACGAGACCCTGAGGGGGCCCGAGGCGGGGGCGGAGAGGATCAACGACCCGGCCCGCCCGGCGGGCAACTGGCGCTGGCGTCTCCACCTGACCCTCGAGGGGCTCCTGGAGGCGGAGGGCTTCCTCGCCTCCGTGAGGGACCTGGTCCGGGCCGCGGGCCGCCTGGGGTGAAGACCGAAAGGGGTTGATGGAGACGGCGGGTCGTGTTACGCCATAACAAAACATACCGGGAGGGGACGATGGGTAAGGACAACGTCATTTTCCTCGAGGTCATCGAGTGGTTCGACGAATCGGGCCGGGAGATGGTCCACCGGATCCCCGAGGAGGGTTCGGGGGAGATCAAGTGGGGGGCCCAGCTCATCGTCCGGGAGAGCCAGGCGGCCGTCTTCTTCTACAAGGGCCGGGCCTACGACGCCCTGGGGCCCGGGCGCCACACCCTCAAGACGGCCAACATCCCCCTCCTCACCAAGGTCCTGGCCGTCCCGTGGGCCATGACGAGCCCCCTGAGGGCCGAGGTCTGGTTCACCAACCTCAAGACCTTCACCAATCTCCCCTGGGGGACGAGGGACCCCGTCGCCTTCCGGGACAGCGAACTGGGGGTCATACGTCTGAGGGCCTTCGGCGTCTTCAACGTCCGCGTCCTCCAGCCCGTCCTCCTCATCAACTCCCTCGTGGGGACCCAGGGGGTCTTCACCACGGACGGGATCGCCGACTACCTCAACCGGGTCATCGTCTCCCGCTTCAACGACTACATGGGTGAGACCCTCGACACGGTCTTCAACCTCCCCTCGCGGTACAACGAGCTCTCCCAGGGCCTCGCCCGGTCCCTGGAGGAAGACTTCACCCGCTTCGGCCTGGGCCTCGAGGCCCTCTACATCAACTCCATCACCCCGCCCCCCGAGGTCCAGCAGGCCATCGACGACAAGAGCAAGCTCGGCCTCTTCGACGACCTCAACCGCCTCCTGAAGATGAAGGCCGCCGTGGCCATGGAAAAGGCCGCCGCGGGCGGCGCGGAGGGGGCGGGCCTCGGCATGGGGATGGGCCTCATGATGCCCGCCCTGTTCGCCGACGCCCTCCGGCCGTCGACGGCCTCCGTCCTCTGCCCCGACTGCCGCGGGGAGATACCCAGGGACGCCCGGTTCTGTCCCTACTGCGGCCATCAGATCGTCGTCGTCCGCCGCTGCGCCTTCTGCGGCAAGAACCTCCCGGCGAACGCCCGGTTCTGCACGTCCTGCGGCCGGGCGGCCGACGAGAGGCCGCCTTCCAAGACCTGCCCCCACTGCCGGGCGGAGAACCTCCCCGAGGCCCTCTTCTGCAATCAGTGCGGAGGCAAGCTGGAGGGATGAGCAACGGGGGTGGGTGGCGGATCCGTTACGAATGCCCCCAGTGCGGCGCCCCCGTCGCCCTGGGGGAGGCGGTCCGCGTCCTGTCGTGCCCCTATTGCCGCAGCCGCCTCTACCTCGATCTCCCCGACCGGCCCCGCTACTTCCTGCCGCCGCCCGGGGACGGGGACGACCTCTTCTTCGTCCCCTACCGGCGCCGCCGGGGCCTGGTCTTCACCATGGCCCCCGGGGGCGTCACGGCCCGTTACCTCGACACGAACCACATCCACGTCGACCTCCCCCACCTCCCCCTGAGTCTCGGCGTCCGACCCCAGGCCATGACCCTCAACATCCTCGGTCCCGCCGCGGCGGGCCTCTTCCTCCGCCCCGGGCCGCAGGAGCCTTACGATGCCGGTGCCCCGGGGTCGGAGGTCTTCATCGGCGAGGGGGAGAGCCTCATCTACAGCCCCTTTTACGTCCGGGACCGCCGGATCTGGGACGCCTTCCTCCGGAGGCCCGTGGCGCCCCTGGGGGACACCCCGGTGGAGCGGTTGGGGGCCCTCGCCCCCGAGGAGCGCCGGGACGTCCGTTTCGTGGCGGCCATCTGCCCCCGGTGCGGCGGGGACCTTGCGGGCGAGGGGGAAGCGGCGGTCCTTACCTGCGGGAACTGCGACAGCGCCTGGACCTGCCGAAAGGGGGCCCTGGGCCTGGTGCCCCACGCCCTGAAGGAGGGGCCGCCGGAGGCCCTCTACCTCCCCTTCTGGCGCCTCCGCGTCGCCCTGGAAGGCCTCGAGATGGACTCCGTCGGCGACCTGATCCGCCTCGCCAACCTCCCCCGGGTCGTCGGCCCGCAGGAGGCGGGGCGGCCCCTCTATTTCTGGGTGCCGGCCTTCAAGATCAACCCCGCCCTCTTCCTCCGGTGGTGCCGCCAGTTGACGGTCTACCAGCCCGGGGAGGATCTCACCGTCACCCTCTCAGGGGCCCGCCTCTTTCCCGCCACCCTCCCCGAGGAGGAGGCCCTGGCGGCGGTGCCCCTGATCCTGGCCCAGATCGTCACGGACAAACGCCTCTTTTTCCGGGCCCTCCCCGGCCTCAAGGTCCGCCCGGCGGGCTCCCTCCTCTTCTACCAGCCCTTCGTCACAAGGAACCGGGAGCTCCTCCACGCCGAGCTGGGCCTCACCATGGACATGAACGCCCTGCGGTTCGGGACAAAACTCTGAGGTGAAAACGATGAAAAAAAGCGACAAAAGGATCATCGCCCTCTGCAACCAGAAGGGAGGGGTCGGCAAGACGACCTGCGCCGTGAACATCGGGGCGGGACTGGCCGCCCTGGGCCGGAGGGTCATGCTCGTCGACGTCGATCCCCAGGCCCATTTGACTTACGCCCTGGGCGTCCCCGCCCACGACCTCAAGCAGAGCCTCTACGACGTCCTGAAGGGCGGCCTCCCCCTGGAAGAGGCGGCCCTCGGCCGGGACGGGATGCTCCTCGTCCCCTCCTCCCTCGACCTGGCGGGCCTGGAGATGGAGTTGGCCTCCGTCCCCGGGCGGGAGCTCCTCCTGCGGGAGACCCTCGACGGCGTCGAGGGTTACGACTTCGTCATCCTCGACTGCCCCCCCTCTCTGGGCCTTCTGACCCTCAACGCCCTCTGCGCCGCCCGGGAGGTCTTCATCCCCCTCCAGACGGAGTTCATGGCCCTCAAGGGGATGGGCAAACTCCTCGGGACCATCGAGACGGTGAAGAAGAGGCTCAACCCCGACCTCGCCGTCACGGGCATCATCGGCACCCGCTACGACGCCCGCAAGCGCCTCAACCGCGGGATCGTCGAGACCATCACGGACCGCTTCGGCGGCCTCCTCTTCGCGACCCTCATCAGGGAGAACGTCAGCCTCGCCGAGGCCCCGGGCTACGGCCAGACCATCTTCGAGTACGCCCCCCGGAGCTACGGCGCCCAGGACTTCCGGGCCCTCGCCCGCGAAATCGCCGCCGGGGTCAGGTCTTGAAAATTAGCGTTTCATCGGCTGGCGACGGGGGGCGCTGAGACCCCTTCGACCCGGCGACGCCGGGCCG
>JAKPCH010000039.1 GCA_029553375.1 Deltaproteobacteria bacterium
GGGTGATCGGCACGGGCAAAACGGTCCGTTTTGCCCCGTTTTGCCTCTCGGGGGGAAAAAAACGGGCCATTTTGGCCCAAAAAATTTCCCCCCTCCCAAAACGGGCCGAAAGCGGCCGTTTTTGAGGGAAATTTCGACCGAATTTGTTAGTATAATATGGGCGCTATATTAGAACAAAAACGGCCGACCGCGGGGGTATGTCGGCGCGCCGACGTAGGTAGACTACCTGAAATCATTGAGGAATCGGCGATCGACAAAAAATTTCCCCCCCCGAATTTTTCTTCCCTCACCAAAAGCACCGCCGGGGAGAAGCCCCTAAAAGCCTAACAACTTTTGGGGGTCAGACCTCAAAAATTAGCGTTTTGACCGCCTTGGTTCGTCCTGGCCCAAGAGGTGACAGGGCCGGATGCAGGGCAAGGGACGACCCGGCTCCCCGGCGGCGGTTCCGAAGGGGGTGGTTCGCGGCGGTCCGGGGTTGACAAGGACATAGGACAAGCCAGGGGGATACCCTTGGAGGGGGGCATTTTGGGGAGGGAAAATTTTTTGTCTGTCGCTGATTGATCAATGATTCCATATAGTTTACCTATGCCGGAGCTCCGGCATACCCTTGCGGAAGTCCCTTTTCAATCTGACATGGAAAGACCCTCCACAATTCCACGATCCGCCGAAAACCGCCCTTCCATTTCAATATGTTACGAATCGCTTATCACGGCTGTGGTTTTAGGTGTTGACCGCGGCGGGGTTTTTGTGCGTTATGGTGAACGTGCTCTTGTCTCCGGGTGAGCAGCCGACGGGGCCCGCACTCGACCTTCTCACCAGGGCGGACACGCCCTTTCGAGAAGGCGGTAGTCGAGTGGAAAAACGGTGTATCTCCATGAAAATCGGTGACTTCGTGAAAAGGTTCGTCCCCCGCACCTTCAGGGGCCGTCTCGTTCTCTTCGCCGTGGTGGCGGGTTTGATCCCCACGGTGATCTTCACCCTCCTCATCGCCTTCCAATGCCCCCTCCTCATCGGAGGGATCGGGGAGACCGTCGCCCGTTCTCAGGCCGAGGCCCTGGTCAAGACCCAGGAGATCATCAGGAGGGAAGCGGAAGAGCGGATCCGACAGAAGGCCGTGGACGTGGCCCGTCAGGTGGACCTCTTCCTGGCCGCCCACCCGAAGGCCACGGTCGCCTCCCTCCGCAGAAGCGGGGAGTTCCGCCGCATCGCCGTCCAGCCCGTGGGCATGACGGGTTACACGGCCCTCCACGAGGCCCGCGGCGGGGCCCGCAACCTCGTCCACCCCTCGCCGGCCGTGGAAAACCGGGAACTCGCCGACCTGGCGGAGACCATGCCGGAGTTCTGGGACATCATCGCCCGCGGCCGGGGGGGTGAAGCCGCCGATGGCTTCTACCGGTGGCGGGAAGGGGACGGCACAACCCGTGAGAAGTTCATGTACGTCATGCCCATCAAGCGCCGCACCGCCGACGGTGTCCCCCTGGCCGTCGCCGCCACGACCTACGTGGACGAGTTCCTCCGGCCGATGGCGGAGATCGCCGCCATCTCCCGCCGCTCCACGGACGACATCCTCCGTTCCTCGGCGACACTCCTCCGTTCTTTGACCCTCCAGGGGGCGGTCATCCTCGCCGTCACCGCCCTGTTGGTCGTACCGTGGGCCATGTTAGTGGGCCGCCGCCTTGCCCGTTTCATGAACGACCTCCGCCGGGCGACGGGAGAGATCAACCGGGGCAACTACTCCTTCCGCCTCCCCCCTCCCGCCCTCGGGGACACGGCGGAACTGGCGGCGGACTTCAACGCCATGGCGGCGCACCTGGAGGCCACGACGGTCTCCAAGGAACGCCTCGAGGAGAGCGAAGGCAAGCTCACGGGGATCCTCGACTTTCTCCCCGACCCCACCTTCGCCGTCGACCGAGAGGGAAAGGTCATTTTCTGGAACCGGGCCATGGAGGAACTGACGGGCCGGAAAAGAGAGGAGATGTTGGGGAAGGGCGATGGTTGTTACGCCCTGACCTTCTACGGGGCGAAACGGCCCATGCTCGTCGACTACATCCTCGACCGCACCCTGGATAAGGAATGGAATTACGAGAATTTTTGGTGGGAAGGGGATGTCCTCGTAGCCGAGGGCCCTGTGACGGGCCTGCCCGGAGGCGGTCGTGTCCTCTGGGGTAAGGCCACCCTCATCCGGGACACCCGGGGCATGGTCATAGGCGCCATCGAGACCGTCCGGGACATCACGGCGCAAAAGGAGGCGGAACATGTCCTGAAGGAAAGCGAGGAGCGTTTCTACAAGATATTCAAGCACTCCCCCGCCGCCCTGGCCATCTCCGAGCTGGAGACGGGTCGATATCTCGAGGTGAATGATGCCTGCACCCGCTTGCTCGACTACGGCCGGGAGGAGATGATCGGCCGCACCTCACGGGAGCTGGGTCTCTGGGTCGAGCCGTCCGACTGGGAGCGGTGGGTGGAGATGCTCAACACCCATGGTCTTTTCCACGACGAGCCCGCCACCTTCCGCTCCCGGACGGGGCGGCTGCTAAAAACCCGTGCCTCGGCGGTGAAGATGAATCTGGGCGGCCGGGAGGTCCTATTGACCATGGTGTACGACGAGACCCAGCGATGGGAGGCGGAGGAGAGTCTCCGGCGTCTCAGCGCCGCCGTCGAGGAGGCGGCGGAGGCCATCGTCATCACGGATCCCAAAGGAATCATCCAGTACGTGAACCCCGCCTTCGAGAATATCACGGGCTACAGCCGGTCGGAGGCGGTGGGCCGGGAATACACTTTCTTGACCAGCGAATTGAAGGAGCCCGCAACCCACACCACTTTCCTCGAAGCCTTCATGGAAGGCCGCACCTGGCGGGGGCGCCTCACCGCCGGCCAGAAGGACGGGGAGGTGATCCACATTGATTCCTCCATCAGCCCCATCCACGACGCCGGGGGCCGCATCACGGGCTACGTGTCCGTCCACCGGGATGTGACGGAAGGGGTGCGGATGGAGGCTCAGCTGCGCCAGGCCCAGAGGATGGAGGCCATCGGCGTTTTGGCCGGGGGGATCGCCCACGACTTCAACAACATCCTCGGGGCCCTTTTAGGTTTCGCCGAGCTGGCGAGGATCAAGACGACGGACCCGGCCGTCCTTCCCTACATCGACCAGATCGTCAAGGCCGCCGAACGGGGCCGAGATCTCGTGGGGCAGATCCTCTCCCTGAGCCGCCGCCGGGAAAAGGAGAAGCGGCCCCTCTCCGTGACGCCCATCGTCAAGGAGGCCCTGAAACTCATCCGATCCTCCGTTCCCTCCACCATCGAGATCCGTCCTCGTTTCGAGACGGACCAGGACACAATCATAGGGGACCCGACGGAGATCCACCAGGTGGTGATGAACCTCTGCACCAATGCCGTTCACGCCATGAGGGAGGGAGAGGGGGTTTTGGAGGTGACCCTGGGTCAAACGGAGAAGGGGCCCTCAGGGGGCACCGACGGCGGCCCTTCCCTGGAGATCGTCGTGAGGGACACGGGTGAGGGGATCGATACGGCCACCCTGGAGAAGATCTTCGATCCCTTCTTCACGACCAAAAAGCCCGGGGAGGGGACGGGTCTGGGGCTTTCCATCGTCTACGGCATCGTGCGGGACCACCAGGGAACCATCACCGTGGAGAGCGAGCGGGGCCGGGGATCGACCTTCACGGTCCGTCTCCCCCTTCTCACCGTTCCACCCCCTCCGCAGGAACTGGAAACCCCAGCCATCCCCTATGGGCAAGGCCGTATCCTCTATGTCGATGACGAGGAACCCATAGCCGCCCTGGGAAAGGAGATGCTCACCTCCCTCGGTTACGAAGTAACGGTGTGCCACGGGGGCCCGGAGGCCCTGGAGGTGTTCAGGCGGGACCCCCAACGGTTCGACCTGGTCATCACCGACATGACCATGCCCCACATGACGGGCGCGGTCCTGGCGGCGGAACTGCTGAAGATACGCCCCGACCTCCCCGTGATCCTCATGACGGGCTTCAGTACCCAAATCGACGAGGAGGGTGCCAAACGGATCGGGATCCGATCCTTTCTCTTGAAGCCCGTCTCGTACCTCACCCTCGCCCGCACGGTGAAAGAGGCCCTGTAGACGGCGCAAAACCCCAATTATATCCAGTAATTTCTGATATTTGGCACTCAAGGACTGCGTCCTTTTTTCGGTAAATTTAATCGTTTCTTCATCCCCCCTCAACGGCCCCTTAACAAACTTGTTCTATACGTACCGGCCGAGATCCCCACGTTCGTAGGGAATCAATCCATCGCGAGGGAAAGGAGAAACGAGTATGCATTGGAGAAAGATTACCTGTTGTCTGCTGATCGCTCTTTGCCTGTCCGCTTGGGGGGCAGGGGCGGAAGGGAAGACCACGGACCGGGAGCTGGTCGACCTCCTCCGTCAAAAGAACCTCATCTCCCAGGAAGAGGCGGACCGTTTGACCAAAAAGATCGAGGAGACGGAAAAGAAGGAAAAGGAAGACATCAAGAAAGAGGTCGCCAAGGGTGACTATCTGCCCGCGGCCCTGAAGGGGGTCAAACTCAGCTCGACGATCTACGCCTTCTGGGAGGGCAAGAGCAAATACGGAGGCAACGACGCCAACACCAACCAGTTCGTCCTGGATAGGGCCTATCTGACCCTGACCAAGGACTTCAACGAGCACCTCGCCATGAACTTCACGGCGGACCTCTTCCGCTCCGCCGACGCCGACGAGGCCGCCAGCGGCCTCGAGTTGAGGATGAAGTACGCCTGCGCCGACCTGAAATTCTTCGGCACGGAGACCCTCGTCGGCATGGTGCCGACGCCTTCGGACGCCTACGACGGCTCCATCTGGCCCTTCCGCGTCCAGGGCAAGAACTACCTCGACGCCCTGGGCATCCAGTCCTCCGCCGACCTGGGGATCGTCAACCGGGGGGGTGTTCGGCGGCTACATGGATGAGGATTATCTCAAGTACGGCAACAAGACCTTCGGCGGCAAGTGGGGCGGCTATATGATCGGTCTCTACAACGGCGCCGGCTACGACCGCCAGGAGGCGAACAACAACAAGGTCGTCTCCGGTCTCCTCTACCTAAGGCCCCTGCCGACGACGAACATCCTCAAGGGGCTCCAACTCGCCTACGTGGGGACCTACGGCCTCAGCAACCAAACCTACAACCCCGTGCCGGCAGGCAAAACGACCAACGCCTACCCCGACTGGCGGACGAACATCATCCAGGCCTCCCTCGTCCATCCTTACTTCACCGTCATGGGCCAGTATTACTGGGGAACCTCTACCAAGACGGCCCGGGAGGACAAGGACCGCAAGGGTTACATCGCCTCCGCCTATGTCCGGGTGCCGTACGCAAACAAACTGCGGGTCTTCGGCAAGTACTATACCATCGACCCCGACACGGACCTCACGGCGTCGGCCAACCAGAAAAAAGATGAATACGCCGTTTACGCCGCGGGCCTGGCCTACGACTGGAGCAAGGAATTCATGCCCTTCTTCGCGTGGGAAAGGGAAGACAACAAGAAATTCTCCAATCGGACGGATTATGATAAGCACCAGATCGGCTTCCAGTTAAGGTTCTGATGGGGGACGGCGGCGGCGGGGCCCGCGGTGGCCCCGCCCAGTCCCTCCCTTACCCTCTGTCTGCCGGCAACGGGAAAGAGACGACATTCGAGAGGTTGTGAAAAGATGAAGAAAAAAGAAAGGGTCCTGTTCGTCTGCGTCCATAACAGCGCCAGGAGCCAGATGGCCGAGGCGTGGCTGAACCGGCTCTGCGGAGACCGTTTCGAGGGCCAAAGCGCCGGTCTGGAACCGGGGGTCCTCAACCCCCTGGCGGTGACCGTCATGGCCGAGGCGGGGATAGACATCTCGGCCAACCGGACGAAATCGGTCTTCGAGCTCGTTGAGGCGGGAACGACCTTTTCGTACGTCATAACGGTGTGCGACGAGACAAACGCCGAGAGATGCCCCGTCTTCCCCGGTTTCGCCAAACGCCTCCACTGGAGCTTCCCCGACCCCGCCTCCCTTAAGGGCGACTACGAAGAGCGACTCGCGGCCTGCCGCAAGATCCGCGACGCCATCAAAGACGCCGTCGTCGCCTGGTGCGCCTCTGTGCCGTGAGTCCCTCCTACCGGTAAACCCCGCCCGGCCCCTTGGCCGGGAACAGTTGATTAGGCGCTTCTCACCCCTTGATTTGTCTCTTGCCATTTCACGGCCCTGCGCAGTAAGCATTGTGTCCCCCCATCAGAAAAGGAGGCAGCCGTGGAATTCCAAGAGACGAGGGTCTATTTCTACAGCGGCTACAAGGCCGTCGTCCGACCCCTGGCCTTCGACTACGAGGGCCGGCGCCGGGAGGTCGAGGAGATCCTGGACCGCTGGTACGAGGGAGACCGGGACGCCGCCCGGCCCGTGGTGAACTATTTCAAGGTCAAAACGGAGGAGGGCGGTGTCTTTCTCGTGCGCTACGACTCCTCCTCCGACACCTGGGCGGTACGTCCCCTGGGCGATTGAGGCCCCCCCGCGGCGGTCTTAAGGAGGAGATGGCGCTTCCCCGCGGCACGTGGACAGCCACCGCCCGATGCGCCCCTTCATGCCTTCGTAGTGGCTCCCCGGCCAGTAGACCCGGCCGCAGGTGGGGCACCGGCAGAACTCGTCCGTGACGGTGAAAACCCCCGGTGGCACGAGGTGCCGCACCGCCTCCGCCGCCGCCGGTCTCAGGGGGGTGTTGCACTCCAGGCAGCGGGTAAAGGGGCGAATCCGGCCCTCCAGGGAAAAGACCCGCAACAATTCCACGATCTGCTCGTCCGGGTCCGTCGAGGCGGGGCGGAAGCTGTTGATCCGCCCGTCGGCGAGGATACCCCCGTCCCGGGTCAGGACGATCCGCCCCTCTTTTCGGGCCGTGCGGACGATCTCCCCGTCCTCCAGGTCCCGGCGGTAAAGGGTGTCGAAACCCAGGAGGCGCAGCCAGCGGGCGAGCCTCCCCAAGTGGACGTCGCAGAGGAAACGCGGAACCGCCATAGCCGTTTTGCCGCCTAAAATCACCTTTTCCCCGGAATTTATGTCCCTACCTCAGCCGGGCACGGCACCTCGGGCAGCCATGGGGAAGCCCGTTGCACCGAACGCAGCGATAATCGGAGGTCACGATCACCCCAAGGCACAAACAGGACCGTCACGGGGACGGGCATGACGAAGAAAGGGTATCCACATCAAAATTAAGCAAATCAACAGGGCCGACAAAAACGCCATGGCCATACGGAATGTTTTGCCCGCCGATTCGACCCGAAAATATAGAAAACGGCTACCTGGTGTCAACACGGCAAAGAGGCGGGGCCTCGCAAATCCCCCCCGTCCTCCCTTTGTCCCGCCGGGTCGTCCCTCTGGGGAGTCGGCGGCGCCGACTCCGGGTTAAGGACCCGCCCGGAGGTGAGCATCGGAGTTCCGATACAGGTTAGCTATACGATATCATTGAGGAATCGGTCACGTTAAAAAAATCCCTGTCTGGGCGGGCCTTCCGGGCTCTTGAGAGACGGAAAGCCGCGTTGGACAATGGTTTATAGATCACGCCCCGGCGGAATTCTGCCGTCATCGGGGGGAACGGGAGGACACGACAAACCTTTTACCCTCATAAACAGTCAAATGAAAACGAGCCGTTACGAATCAGTCATGATGTCTACCGATTTTGGTTTTCCCACCAACGGGAAAATTGATATAGAAGCGGTGCCCGTAAAGCACGCCGTCACTTTCGACCGGCGAGGACGGCGCTTTGGGGCGGCTGAAAACCTTAAAGGGGGAAGGTTTATGGATCCGAGACAACTCTCCAGACAGATTTTCGATTTCCACAAGGCGGTCTTTGAGAGGTCCTTAGCCGCGGTGGTGATCATGCAGGACCAGGCGGAAAAGGTGTTCCACCTGTGGATGGACCAGAACCCCTGGTTCCCTGCCGAGGGCAGGAAGGCCATGGAGGAATGGATGAAGGGCTACAAGAAAAGCCGGGACGAATTCAAAACCAGGGTCTTGGAGGGTTATGAAAGGATGGAGGCGTACCTGGCGCCGAAGGCGGATTGACGGGAAAAGGGAGGACTTCTTCATGGGTCTTGGAGTCGTGAAAGGGAAAACGGCCGCCGGTCGTTTGTCGGTGATATTGACCTTGACCGTCGCCCTATGGACGTTGACGGGAGGCGCCGCCCCGGCGTGGGGGGATTCCTTCCCCACCTACGGCACCGGGCCGGTACAGGTCAGGATCTATACGGATTACTTCTGCCCCCCCTGCCGGGCCATGGAGCCGGAGCTCGAACCCCTTTTGATAAGGCTCGTCGAGGGCGGCGTCATCACCGTCACCCTGGTCGACACCCCCTTCAGCAAACACACGGCCCTCTACGCGCGCTATTTTCTCTACGCCCTTGACCGGCATAACGCCTTCGGCCATGCCCTCCTCGTCCGCAACACCCTCTTCGAGGCGGCGGCGAACCGCCACGTCACGACGAAGGAGCGGATCGAAGAACTCTTCAAGGACAAGGGCATCTCCTTCCGGGAATTCGACACCGCCGGGGCCTTCCAACGTTACAACGCCCTGATCCGGGAGGATAACATCGACGCGACACCGAGTTGCGTCATCATCCGGTCGGCGAAGAAGGAGAAGTTCGTCGGCGGCCCGGACATAATAAAGGCCCTGCGGGAGTTGCACCGTTAGGGGGGTACCGGTAAGGGGGCCCCTTCATAAGCCGGGAAGAACCATGAAGGGGGAGACAATAAGAAAAGGGGCGAACCTCGCGCTCCCCGTCATCGCCGTGGGGCTGCTGATCTTCTACGAGCTGTGCGACACGGCCTGCTCCTCCCTGCGGGGGACTTTTTTGGGGATCGATCTGAAGATCGTGGGCGTCCTGTTCATGGCCGTGTTTCTGGGGACGCTGCCTTTCGGCAAAATGCCGTCCCTCGCCGGCCCAATGGAGCACCTGCGGACGATGATGCTCGCCGGTGCCGTGGGCGGCGAGGTCATCCTCGTCCGCTTCCAGGTCGTCAACGACACCTACTGCCCCCTCTGCCTGGCCTTCGGCCTCTGCGTCCTCGCCCTCTTCGCTGCCAACGTCCCGCGCATGAACAGATATCTCGCCGCGGCCGCCTTCGTCGCCGGGGCCGCGGCCTTTGCCCTGTTCTTCCGGGGATCCGTCCTGCCCCTCTACTCATGAGACCCGGAGAATAAGGGACGGATCCCACCCCCCTTCCCGAGGTCGTGCAACGCAGACGCCCCGTGAAGGGCCTTACCGCCCCTTAAGCACCCATCCCGACCCGGCCCGGCCGGCAAGGGGGAAGATCTCCGCGGAACGGTTGATCGCCCCCCTACCGTCCCGGACCGCCTTGCTCCCAGGCCGCGACGGGACGGTCCATGCGGAAGTGTTGCAACACCCCGATAAAGGCGGGGTTTCGCAAGGGATCTTCCCGCATGTGGAAGAGATGGCCGGGACAGGAGCAGTCCGAGGAACCGAAACGGGCCACGCACCCGTCGGCGATGGCCCCCACGGCGGCGGCGAGGTCGCATTCCACGTCGTCCGCCGTCCGGACGGGTATGGCCGCGCACGACAACGAGGCCTCCCGCAGGTAGTCGATGTGCCAGTGCCGACTCTTTCCCCCCTTCCTCAGGTGCCGGGACAGACGGGCCGACAGGTCCTTGGCCGCCGCGCCGACGTAGAGGTACCAGCCCGCGGGAAAGGCCCTTTCCCCCAGGGAACCCACCCTCAGACGCAGCGCCTGGGGGAGTTTCAGGACCAGGACATAGGCGCCCCGGTCTCGGCCCTCCCCCTCCAGGACGTCCCAGGGGATCGCCGCCTCCCGGACAACCCCCTCCAGACGGAGATCCTCCGTCCAGGAGAGGCAGAGGGCCCGGTAGAAGACCTTTTCCCGATATTCGGCAAAGGCCCGGGCGAAGGCGAAATCGGTGTGGTAATCGGGGAGGAAGAGAGAGGGGCGCGGGGAGTGGACGAGGAAGAGGACACCGCACCTGAGGCCCGTCGCAGCCGCCCCGGCCAGGACCTCGAGGTGGCGCCGCCCCCGTTCCGTCACGGCGTCGGGGAACATGGCGAGACGGCGGCCGAAGAGGGTGCACGATTTCACCTCCAGGAGGATCTCCCCCCGTCCATCCCGGAGGAGGAAATCGAAGCGTCTCCCCCCGAGGGCCACCTCCCTCTTCAGCACCCGCGCCCCTTCCAGGCCCGGGACGAGGCGCCGATGGAGGAGAAAATAGGCGGCGTCGTTGGTCTTCTGGGTGTGGAGGGGGACCGTGACCCCCTCCCGGACGACGGCCACGGCCGCATAGGGCAGCTTCCGACCCGGCGCGTCCCCCCCCGGGGCGAGGAGGACCCGCCGTCCCGGGAGGAGGAGCTCCCAAAGGCGGCCGGGGTTGGGGAGATGGGCCAAGACATACCGGCCGTCCACCTCCACCTCGACGACGAAACGATTGGGCCTTCTTGCAAAGAGACCGGCCGAGACCACGTCGACGAGGGGCGACGCGGCGAGGTCCCACGGCCTCTGTGCGGCGGCCTTGAGATTGCCTCTCGTCGCTCCCATGGCTCCCCCTCTCCCATTTTTCGACGCCCCCGGCGCACCCCGTTCTCGAATCGAGGGGGCCGCCGCCCCGCGTGACGGACCTCGGCCTTCATAACAAAAGGCATAGGCCGCCACAAGGGACAATGGCCGCCGGGCAAACGTCTCCGCCCCAAAAAAACGGGCAGAATCCTCTTGACAAACAGGGGCAAATTGCGTAGGTTCGCTCTTCGATTTTTCGATGGCTGGTGAATCTATGGATAAGACAACGTATTGGGCCAAAAAGGGAGAGGTCCCCCGGGATTGGTACGTGGCGGACGCGTCGGGCCAGGTCCTCGGCCGCCTGGCGAGCGAGATCGCCCGGCGCCTGAGGGGAAAGCACAAGCCCGTCTACACCCCCCACACGGACACGGGGGATTTCATCATCGTCGTCAACGCCGACAAGATGATTCTCACGGGGAAAAAACTCACGGACAAGATCTATTACCATCACTCCCGTTACCCCGGCGGCCTGAAGGAGACGCCGGCGGGTAAACTGTTGAAAGAGAAACCCGAGGAGTTGCTCCGCATGGCCGTGCGCGGCATGCTGCCCAAGAACACCCTCGGTCGGGCCATGCTCAACAAACTCAAGGTCTATCGGGGGGGTGAACACCCCCACGAGGCTCAGTGCCCCAAGGTTCTTGAAATCTAAACGAAACAAGGAGTCTGACAAGGGAAAATGGGCGCTTTAGAAAAACGTTTCTATGCGACGGGAAAGAGGAAGACGGCCATCGCCCGCGTTTACATGAAGAAGGGGACCGGTGTCCTCAAGGTCAACAAGCGGAACTTCGACGACTATTTCACCCGGGAAAGCCTGAAGATGCTCATCCAGCAGCCCCTCGAGCTCGTCGGCCAGAAGGGCCAGTTCGACTTCTATATCAACGTGCGCGGCGGCGGCATCTCGGGACAGGCGGGGGCCATCAAGCACGGCATCTCCAAGGCCCTCGTCGAGTACAACGACGAGTACCGGTCCGTCCTGAAGAAGGCCGGCTTCCTCACCCGGGACTCCCGGATCAAGGAGAGAAAGAAGTACGGCCAGCCGGGGGCCAGGAAGAGGTTCCAATACTCCAAACGCTGACGACCGAGGGAGGCACGGCCTCCCTTTTTGTTTTCCGGGGATTGTCATGATCAAGGCGGCCATCTACGGTGCCAGCGGATACACGGGCCAGGAGCTCTTGAGGATCCTCCTCCGTCACGGGGGGGTGGAGGTCACGGCGGCCACCTCCCGGCGCTACGCCGGGCGTCCCGTGGCGGACCTCTACCCGGCCTTCACGGGCCAGACGGACCTCCTTTTCGAGGAGGCCTCACCGGACCAGATCGCCGCGAGGTGCGACGTGGTCTTCCTCGCCCTGCCCCACGAGGTGTCCATGGCGGTGGCGGGCGCCTTCCTGGAGCGGGGGGTGAAGGTCGTGGACCTGAGCGCCGATTTCCGCCTCCGGGACGAGACGGTCTACGAGCGGTGGTACGCCCCCCACACGGCGCGGGAATACCTGCAGGAGGCCGTCTACGGCCTCACGGAGCTTTACCGCGACGCCGTGAGGAAGGCCCGCCTCGTGGCCAATCCCGGCTGCTACCCCACGAGCGTCATCCTCGGCCTCGCGCCCCTGCTGAGGATGAAGTGGATCGACCCCGACAGCATCATCGCCGACTCCAAATCGGGGGTCAGCGGGGCGGGCCGCGAGCCCGTCGTGAACTCCCTCTTCTGCGAGGTCGACGAGGCCTTCAAGGCCTACAAGGTCGGCCAGCACCGCCACACCCCCGAGATCGAACAGGAGCTCGGCGCCCTGGCGGGAACGAAGGTGACCGTCTCTTTCACCCCCCACCTCCTCCCCCTCTCCCGGGGGATCCTGAGCACCATCTACGCCACCCTCCGGGAAGAGGTGACGACGGCGGACGCCCTGGCCCTCTACGAGTCCTTCTACCGCAACGAGACCTTCATCCGCGTCTACAAGGAGGGGGCGTTCCCCAACGTCTCCTCCGTCCGGGGCTCGAACTTCTGCGACATCGGCCTGACGGTGGACGGACGGACGGGCCGGGTGATCGTCGTCAGCGTCATCGACAACCTGATCAAGGGCGCCTCGGGCCAGGCGGTGCAGAACATGAATCTCATGTGCGGCCTTCCCGAAGACGAGGGCCTGCGCATGATGCCCCTCTACCCCTGACCAGGACGGCCTGTAGCGGGAGGACCCATGAGCCTTCGGATCTACAACACCCTGACGAGGAGAAAAGACGAGTTCAGACCCCTCAACCCGGGTAAGATCGGCATCTACACCTGCGGGATCACGGCCTACGATTACTGTCACGTGGGACACGCCCGCTCGGCCGTCGTCTTCGACGTCATCACGAGATTCCTGCGCTACCGGGGTTTCGAGGTCACCTACGTCAAGAACTTCACGGACATCGACGACAAGATCATCGCCAAGGCCAACGACCTGGGGGTGAACACCGCCGCGATCTCGGAGCGTTTCATCGCCGAGCACGACCGGGACATGGACGCCCTGGGCATCGTGCGCCCCACGGTCACGCCGCGGGCCACGGAGAACATCGACGGGATGATCGCCCTCATCGAGCGGCTCCTCGAGAAGGGCCACGCCTATGTCGTGGACGGGGACGTCTACTACGCCGTCGAGTCCTTCCCCGGCTACGGGAAGCTCTCCTGCCGCAACATCGACGAGATGATGGCCGGGGCCCGCGTGGACGTGGACGAGCGGAAACGCAACCCCCTGGACTTCGCCCTCTGGAAGGCCAGCAAACCCGGCGAGCCCTGGTGGGAGAGCCCCTGGGGGAGGGGCAGGCCGGGGTGGCACATCGAGTGCTCCGTCATGAGCCAGCGCTACCTGGGGGAGACCTTCGACATCCACGGGGGGGGCGAAGACCTCATCTTCCCCCACCACGAGAACGAGATCGCCCAGTCCGAGGGCGCCACGGGTAAACCCCTGGCCCGCTGGTGGGTCCACAACGGCTTCGTCCGCGTCAACAGCGAGAAGATGTCCAAGTCCCTCGGCAATTTCGCCACCATCAGGGAGATGCTGAAGGACTGGCACCCCGAGGTCATGAGACTCTTCATGATCTCGAGCCATTACCGCAGCCCCGTCGACTTCTCCCCCTCCTCCCTCGCCGAGGCGAGGAGCGGCATGAACCGTTTTTACGCCACCCTCAAGCTCCTCAAGGACATGAAGGGGGCCATGGGGGAGGCCGCGCCGGAGGGGAGGGACACTGAGCTGGCGGCGCGTCTCGACGAACTGCGGGGGCGTTTCGTCGAGGCCATGGAGGACGATTTCAACACCGCCCGGGCCCTGGGTTACGTCTTCGAGGCCGCGCGGACCGTAAACGCCCATCTCGGCGAGGTCCGGCCCCCCGGGGGTGGCTCCGCCCCGGCCGCGGTCCGCGCCGCCGAGGGGTTCTTCTCCGAGATAGGGGGGGTCCTGGGGCTCTTCGGCGAGGATCCCGACGAGTATTTCCGCCTGGACCGGGAACGGGAGGCGGCCAAGAGGGGCCTGGAGACGGGGGAGATCGAGAGGTTGCTCCACGAGCGTCGGGAGGCCAGGGCGGCCAAGGACTGGCAGCGGGCCGACGAGATCCGCCGCCGTCTCGCCGCCTGGGGGATCGCCATCAAGGACGCCCCCGAGGGGACGACCTGGCACTTTGCCTGAGGCCGGCGATTAAATTTTATTCAGGATCCGCCCGGTGATGGGTATTTTTTATCCTCCCAAGGGGGAAAAGAAGGGTGCCGTCTTTTCCCTCTTTTCCAAAATTTCCTTACGATCCCGAATCTTTAGCACGACGGGGACACCGGCGGCCCAGATCTTGCGTTTCCCACAGGACATGAAAGGTTTCGCCCGAAAAACCTTCCGGGGATCGGCGGTCTTACTGGCGGTCCTTTTGCTCTTCGTCTCCGCGCCCCGGCCGTCGGCCGCCCAGGAAACCCTCCGGGAAGGGGAGCTGGTGGACCTCGAACGCTGCCTCAAGATCGCCCTCTCCCGGCACCCCTCCCTCCAGGCGGCGGCGCAGGCGGTCAAGGCCGGAGAGAGCCGCGTCGGCCAGGCAAAAGCCGCCTATTTTCCCCAGGTCACCTGGTCCACCTCGGCCAGCCGTACGGACCCCTACACCACCCCCGTCGGGGCCGAGGCCGCCAAGGGCGGCGATATCACCAACCAGTACCTCTCCTCCCTCAACCTCAGCCAGACCCTCTACGATTTCCAGAAGACGGCCCGCCAGGTCAGGATTCAGGACCTGGGGGTCCTCTCCGCCCGGGGGGATCTCGACATGACCCGCCTGAGCGTCACCCTCGGGGTACGCAAGGCCTACTACGACCTCCTTAAGGCCCGCCGCCAGAGGGAGGTCGCGGCGGAGACGGTGGAACAGTTCCAAAGGCACCTCGAGCAGGCCCAGGCCTTCTTCCGGGCGGGGACGAAACCGAAAATCGACGTCACCAAGGGGGAGGTCGACCTCGGCAACGCCCGCCTGAACCTGGTCAAGGCCCAAAACGCCCTGAGTCTGGCGGTGGCCGCCCTTAACAACGCCATGGGCTACCCCGGCGCGCCCCCCTTCGTCGTCGCGGACGATCCCTCAGAGCCGGGGCCCCTGACGGCCTTCGAGGAGGCCCTGGAGAAGGCCTACAAGAACCGGCCGGACTTGAAGGCCGCCGTCGCCAAGCGCCAATCGGCCGAAGAGTCCGTGAGATTGGCGAAGACGGGATACTTCCCCAGCCTCACGGGCTCCGCCGGCGTGGGCTACGGGGGCCAGCAATTCCCCGTCGATCGGGGATGGACCGTCGGCGCCACCCTGAGTGTCCCTATCTTCAGCGGCCTGTCCACGCGCTACCAGGTGGAGGAGGCCCTCGCCAACCTCCAGGCGGCCCGGGCCAACGAGGAGAACCTCCGGCAGGCCATCCACCTGGAGGTCCGCCAGGCCTGGCTCAACTGGACGGAGGCGAAGGAGCGGCTCTCGACGGCCATGCTCACGGTCCGACAGGCCGAGGAGAACCGTGACCTGGCCACCGGGCGTTACGAAGCCGGCGTCGGCAGCGCCATCGAGGTCACCGACGCCATCGTGGCGTTCAACAACGCCAAGATGGATTACCTGGGCGCCCTCTACGACCTGAAGACGGCCCAGGCGACCATGGAAAAGGCGATGGGGTTATGAAAAAAATCTCCCTGCGGAAAGGTCTTTTCATCGCCGCGGCGGTCCTGCTCGTCGTCGGCGGTCTGTTTTTGTCATACCGTTATCTCGGCAAAAAAGAGACGCGGTACCGCACCGAGAAGGTGACGAGGGGCGACATAGCGGCCGTGGTGACCGCCACGGGCAAGGTGGACGCCGTGACCACCGTCATCGTCGGCGCCCAGCTCTCGGGCATGATCAAGGAACTCTACGTGGACTACAACAGCGTCGTGAAGAAGGGTCAGCTCCTGGCCAGGATCGACCCCACCATCTACGCGGCCCAGGTGGACCAGGCCAGGGCGAACCTCCTCCTGGCCAGGGCCAATCACGAGAAGGCCAAGGCCCAGCTCCAGGACGCCCGGCGCACCCTGAAGCGCAACGAGCAGCTCGTTGCGAAGAACTTCATCGCCCAGAGCGACGTCGACACGGCCCGCACCAACGTGGAGACGGCCGAGGCCCAGGTCGCCGCGGCCAAGGCCCAGGTGGGACAGGCGGAGGCGGCCCTCAGACAGGCCGAGACCAACCTCCGCTACACCCGGATCCTCTCCCCCGTGGACGGGGTCGTCATCTCGCGCAACGTCGACATCGGCCAGACCGTGGCGGCCAGTTTCCAGACCCCCACCCTCTTCAGCATCGCCCAGGACCTCACGAACATGCAGGTCATCACCAGCGTGGACGAGGCCGACATCGGCCGCGTCCGTCCGGGACAGGCCGTGACCTTCACCGTGGACGCCTACCCGAACCAGGTCTTCAAAGGAAGGATCCACGATATCCGCAACGCCCCCGTCACCGTCCAGAACGTCGTCACCTACGAGGTCATCGTGAGGGTGGACAACCGCCAGAACCTCCTCAAGCCGGGCATGACGGCCAACGTCTCCATCGTCACGGACATCAGGGAAGGGGTGTTGCGGGTCCCCAACAGCGCCCTGCGCTTCCGGCCCGACGACAGGGGGTCCAAGGGCGCGGACCAACAAGCCCAGCGGGTGGAAAAGGGCCAGGGGGTCTGGGTCCTCGCCGGCGGTAAGATGAAACGCGTTTCCGTAAAAACGGGCATCAGCGACGGCAGCTTCACGGAGATCAGGGAGGGCGACCTCCGGGAGGGGGACCTGGTGATCACGGAGGCGATGGGTCGCGACAACAAGGCGACGCAGCGCCAGGCGCCGCCGCCCTTCATCCGTTGAGAAAAAACCGATGCTCATCGAGACCCGAGACCTGAGGAAGATCTACCAGGTGGGCGACACCGTCGTCGTCGCCCTCGACGGGGTGAACGTCGCGGTGGAGAAGGGGGAATTCCTGGGTGTCATGGGCCCCTCGGGCTCGGGGAAGTCCACCTTCATGAACGTCGTCGGGTGCCTCGACCAGCCCACCTCCGGTCAATACCTCTTCGAGGGCCGGGACGTGAGCCGCCTGGATCCCGACACCCTGGCGGAGATCCGGAACCGCAAGATCGGCTTCGTCTTCCAGGGGTTCAACCTCCTGCCCCGGGCCACGGCCCAGGAGAACGTCGCCCTCCCCCTCCTCTACAGCCGCGTCCCCGCCAAGGAGCGGGCCGAGAGGGCCATGGCGGCCCTCAAGGCCGTCGGCCTCGAGGGGAGGGAGCACCACCGCCCCACCCAGCTCTCCGGGGGCCAGCAGCAGCGGGTGGCCATCGCCCGGGCCCTCGTCAACGACGCCGCCATCATCTTCGCCGACGAGCCGACGGGCAATCTCGACACCCGCGCCAGCAGGGAGATCATGGAGCTCTTCGTGCGGCTCAACGAGGAGAAGGGGATCACCGTCATCGTGGTGACCCATGACCCGGACACGGCTTCCTTCAGTAAAAGGATCATCCGCTTCCTCGACGGCCGCATCGTGGCGGACGACAGGAACGGGGGGCAAGGGGCGTGAACGGTCTCGTCTCCACCTTCCGGATCGCCGTCGAGGCCCTGTGGGTCAACAAGATGCGGTCCTTCCTCACCATGCTGGGGATCATCATCGGTGTGGGGGCCGTGATCGCCATGCTCGCCGTGGGCGAAGGGGCCAGTCGGAAGATCAGCCAGCAGATCTCCACCCTGGGGAGCAACCTCCTCATCGTCCTGCCGGGGTCCGTGACCTCCGGGGGGATACGCATGGGCAGCGGCACCCAGATGACCCTGAACATGGCCGATGCCGAGGCCATCGAAAAGGAATGCCCGGCCGTCGAGGCCGTATCGCCGATCCTCAACGGCGTGGCCCAGGTGGTTTACGGCAACGCCAACTGGTCCACGGGGGTTTACGGCGCCGGCGTCTCCATCCTCACCATCCGCGACCTCGCCCTCACGTCGGGGCGGCCTTTCACGGAACAGGACATCCGCAGCGCCGCCAAGGTCTGCCTCATCGGCCAAACGGTGGCGGACAACCTCTTCGGGGACATGGACCCGACGGGCCAGATCGTGCGCATCAAGAAGGTCCCCTTCACCGTCATCGGTCTGTTGGAGCCCAAGGGGCAGTCCCTCATGGGCCAGGATCAGGACGACGTCGTCTATATCCCCATCACCACGGCCCAGAAGCGGATCTTCGGGACCCACTTCGCCGGCATGGTCCGTTCCATCATGGTGAAGGCGAAAAGCGCCGACGACCTCCCGGCGGCGGAGTCCCAGGTAAACGCCCTCCTCAGGCAGAGGCACCGCATCGGTCCCAAGGGGGAGGCGGATTTCTCCGTCCGGAACCTGACCCAGATGCTCCAGGTGGCGGAACAATCGACGAAGGTCATGACCCTCCTGTTGGGGGCCATCGCCTCCGTCTCCCTTTTGGTGGGCGGGATCGGGATCATGAACATCATGCTCGTGTCCGTCACGGAAAGGACGCGGGAGATCGGGATCCGCATGGCCGTGGGCGCCAAGATCAGGGACATCCGCTTCCAGTTCCTCGTGGAGGCCTTGACCCTCTCCTTCTTCGGGGGGATGATCGGCGTCATGGCGGGTGTGACCGCCTCGTGGGTCATCACGGCCCTGGCGGGCTGGGCGACGGTGATCACCCCCCTATCCATAGGCCTGGCGGTGGGGTTCTCGGGACTCGTGGGGATCTTCTTCGGGTATTACCCCGCCTACAAGGCCTCCCTGTTGAATCCCATCGAGGCCCTGCGCCACGAGTGATGGGGAGAGAAGGCTAAGAAGCGGCCCTCTTGATCAGGTAGAGGGCCACGATCAGACCGACGGCGACGAAGAGCCCGAAGAGGACCCCCGCCTGTTCCAGGAAGGTCAAGCCTCCGTACCAGGTGACGACCTTGTCGAGATATTCCTCCCAAAGACCCGTGATACGTTCCATCGTCCAACCTCCCAAAGACATGATCGGCCCCCCGGGGCCGTCGCCGGGCTCGTCAGGGGAAGACCCCGCGCCCGATGCGGGTAAGTTTTCGGAAGTATAACAATCCCCGCCCGGTGTGGCAAGATCGTTTCCAAAATGCACACCCTTGACTGACGGGGGAGCTCATGGTAGCGTCCTTGCGAAGGGGGACTAGCCCATGAAAACCGACAAGACACGGATCCCTTTTCTCGCCCTGGTCCTTTTTTTCAGCCTGACGGCGTCGAGCGGGGCGGCTCAGCGCCCGTCCCAGTTCGTGGACATCACGGAGGTGATCCCCGACGTCCGCCTTGACATCCGCTACTTCGGGCCCCACAACTTCGTCGGCGCGCCCGTGGACGGCTACGGGGCCCCGAAATGCCTCCTCACCCGCCAGGCGGCGGCGGCCCTGGCGAAGGTCCAGGCGGACCTGAGGGAGTTCTCCCTCTCCCTCAAGATCTACGACTGTTACCGGCCCCAGCGGGCGGTGGATCACTTCGTGAGGTGGGCGAAAGACGTCGACGACGTCAAGACGAAGGATGAGTTCTACCCCACCGTCGACAAGAGAAACCTCTTCAAGGACGGATATATCGCCGCCCGCTCGGGCCACAGCCGGGGCAGTACGGTGGACCTGACGATCGTGGCGGTCCCCACCCCTCCCCAGGAGACCTACACCCCGGGTCAACCCCTCTTCGCCTGCCATCTGCCGGCGGAGAAACGCTTCCGGGACAACGGCATCGATATGGGGACGGGCTTCGACTGCTTCCACGAGCTATCCCACCCGGCGAACCCGAAACTGGGCCTCCAGCAGCGCCTCAACCGGCTCCTCCTGAAGACCATCATGGAGAAGCACGGCTTCAAGAACTACGACAAGGAGTGGTGGCACTTCACCCTGAAGGACGAGCCGTTCCCCGACACCTACTTCGACTTCCCCGTGGAGTGAACCACGGGGAGCCCGCCGGTCCCAAACCGGTGAAGATAACCCTCCATGGGGAATTTCCTCCTCAGACCCGCGGCGTTCATCTGCCGCACCGTGCCGAAGACGGGACGGCGGGGCCAGGGTCGGTCGTGCTTGCCGAAACACCACGCCACGCCGGCGTAACTGTTGGGGTCCCGCCCGTCGAGGGCGTAGCGGTTGTTGAGGGCAAGGGCCCGGTAAAAGGCCTCCTCGGGGGACGGCGACCAGGCGAGGATCTGTTTCCCCCAGTACATGCGCATGTAGGGGTGCATGACGCCCGTCTCGACCAGTTCCCTCTGGGCGGCGTTCCAGTAAGGGTCGTGGGTCCGGGCCCCTTCCAGCTCCTCGAAGCGGTAGAGGTAGGGCCGGGGGTCGTGGCGGTGGGCCTCCAGGGTTTCCCGCGCCCAAGACGGAAGGGCCTCGTAGCGGTCGTAGAGGTCCTGGTAATAGACGAAATTCAGGCTGAGTTCCCGCCGGACGATGAGCTCCTCGAGAAAGGCCCCCCGGGCCTCCTCGGGGACCCCTCCCGCCCCCGTTACGGCCAGGGCGACACGGAGGGGGGAGATCTGGCCGAAATGGAGATAGGGACTCAAACGGGAGGTGCAGGGGGCGGCGGGGTTGTTCCTTTCCCGGCCGTAGCGGGCCAAACCATGTTCGATAAACCCCTCCAACAACCTCAGGGCCTCCCTCGCGCCCCCCTTGAGGCTCGTCACGGGACCCACGGAGGAATCGAGACGCAGGGGGGCGAGGAGTTCCCGAGCGGACGTCCCCGCCTCGCCATCCGTCAGGGGCGGGGTGAATTTCTTCCTCAGGGTTGTCTCCTTCAAGGGGAGGAGGTAGCGGGGAAGGAGCCTTTCCAACCTCGGCCTTAGGGCGGCGGCCGAGTACGCCTCCCGGCCGTAGGCCTCCGCCACGGGCACGACGGCGTCCGTCTCCACCTCCACGACCCGGCAGGGCGCCGCCGCGGCCAACCTCTCGCGCCAGAGACGCTGGTGGCGCAAATAGCCCCTGTCCGTAACCACCAACGCCGCCTTCCCGGCCGTCGCGGCGACCTCCCCATGCGGGTCCCCGTAGCGGATCATCATGGGGATGCCGCGCTTTTTCAGATCCGAGGCCGTCTCCACCAGGCCCTCCGCCATGAAGGCACAGTGGCGCAGATTGGCCTCGGGGTAGTCCCCCGTCAGGACGAAGACGACCAAGACGGGGAGATCGAGGTCATTGGCGGCCCCCACGGCGTACTCGAGGGCGTGGTTGTCCCCAGCCCGCTGGGCGGCCTGCATCCAGTAGAGGACATAGGAACCTCTCGCCGTAGCCTTGCCGTTCAAGTCGCGGATCCTCTCCTGCTGGATCATGCCACCCCCTCAATCGTGGTCGAAGACGTAACCGACGGAGCGGACGCTCTTGAAAAAACGCGGCCGGTGGGGATCTTCCTCGAAGTAGCGCCGGAAGCGCCCCACGAAGACGTCGAGGGTCCGCGTGGGCGTGTCGGGCGCGTATCCCCAGGCCTTTTCCAACAGCTCCGCCCGGGGCATGACCCGGCCCCGGTTGGCGACGAATACCTTCAGGAGGCGAACCTCCTGGTCCGTGAGGACGATCTCGCCCCCGCGCCCGTACGCGGTGAAAGAGTCGAAGCGGATGACATTGCCCCCGAAGGCGTACTCGCCCCCGAAGACAGACTTCTCTTCATCCTTTTCCTCCCCCCCCGTCCCCCAGGCGGCCCTCACCAGGAGACGCTCCACCCTCAGGAGGAACTCATCGAGATGAAAGGGCTTGGAGAGATAGTCGTCCACGCCGAAGGCCAGGCCCTTGACGCGGTACTCGGCCTCACCGCGGGCGGAAAGGATCAGGATGGGGAGCCTCTCGTCCTCCATGCGGATGTGCCGCAGGACGGACAGACCGTCGAGGAGGGGCAGCATGACATCCAAGACGATGAGGTGGGGTCCGTAGGACCGCCACTCCCTCAATCCCGCCATACCGTCGGCGGCGACGCGGACGTCGTGGCCCTTCAGGGAAAGGTTGAGACGCAGGGCCTCGGCGATGTGCCCGTCGTCCTCGATGACGAGGATCCTTTTCTTCCCGGCCGTCCCTTCCCCCATGTTCCTTTCCCTCCTCAGGCCGTCTCCGCCGGTTTCGGCATCTTCAGGATGAAGGCCGATCCCCTACCACGCCCCTCGCTCTCCACGGCGACGCCCATGCCGTGTATCTTCGCCACCTGCCGGACGAGGTACAAGCCCAGGCCCGTACCCCCGGCCCGGTTCTCCTCCCCCGCCGCCCGGTAGAACTTGCGGAAGATCTTCTTCCTCTCGCCCTTCTCCAAACCGACGCCGTTGTCCTCGAAGCGGAGGTCCCACCGGTCTCTCCGGGGGACGAGGCGGACGTCTATCCTGGGCCGCCCGGAGGTGTTGTGCTTGATGGCGTTGGTGAGGAGGTTCATGAGGAGCATCCTGAAGAGGGGCAGGTTGAGGTGGTAGCGGGGCCGCCGCCCCGAGGGGCCGTGGACGGCCACGTCGCAACCCCTCAAGAGTTCTTGGTTTTCCGCGAAAAAGCCCTCGATGACTTCCAGGAGATCGACGAGGGTCACCTCCCGCTCGTAGGTCCCCGTCTCGATCCGCGCCAGGTCCAGGATGCGGTTGACATGCCCCAGGAGCCGCTCCACGTCGGCGAGCATGTACCGGACGTAGCGCAACTGCTCCTGTCTGTCCATCTCGTGGCCCGCGAAGGTCTCCAGGTAGAGCCGCAGGGAGGCGAGGGGCGTCTTGAGTTCATGGGTGAAATTGTTGATGAAATCACGCTGGAGGCGATAGAGGCGCAGTGTCTTTTCGTGATAGACGAAGATGATCACCACCCCCGCCACGATGAGACCGAACAGGACGGACAGGACGACGATGACCACCCAGGTCTTGACCTCGAACAACTGGGCGGAGTCGAGGCCGTACTTCCTGATCGTTTCCTGTAATCCGGAACTTACCTCGAGGTACCAGTAGATGTAGAGGAAGAGGGACCCCGTCAGGGCCGTCAGGGAGACGACGAAGATAAAGACGGGATGCAAAAACCACTTCAGGGGTTTCATGGCCTCGTGCCTTGCTATAACACCGCCGTGACCCCTGTCAACGACCCCGGGGGTACCGCCGGCCTTCCGATTGTAAAACTATTGTAAAATCCATAACTAACGCTTCCATTTCCCGGCGGCGGGCCCTATAGTGTCGGCAACGACTGCAAAGGAGCGAAAAAGAACAATGAAGAACCTCCACCATCCCCCCGTCCACCCCAAGCGGACGAGGGCCAATATCCTCCTGGCCGGCGTTTTCGGGCCCTACGCCCAAGACGACGAATACGGGAGCCGGAGAAACAACCCCATGGAACTGTACCACAACCAGGTGACGCGCCTCCAGGGGGGCTTCTCCCTGAGGATGTTCCACCGGACCTTCGGCCTCCTCATGATCCAGGCCAACCTCGACGCCCCCTGCACGGTCATGGATTTCCCGAAACGGGAGGACTTCGTCGCGGCCCTCGAAAAGGAGGACTACGACATCGTCGGGATAGGGGCCATCGTCACCAACATCGACAAGGTGAGGGAGATGTGCCGCCTCGTGAGGCTCCACCGCCCCGAGGCCCAGATCGTCGTCGGCGGCCATATCGCCGCCGTACCCGATCTCCACTTGAGGATCGACGCCGACTTCATCGTGCGGGGGGACGGCATCCGCTGGTTCCGCCTCTTCCTCGGCCAGGACGAAAAGGCCCCCATCCGCCACCCCATGGTCCTGTCCGGCTTCGGTTCCCGGATCATGGGCATCAACCTCCCCAACCGCCGGGGACACACGGCGGCCATCCTCATCCCCTCCGTGGGTTGTCCCGTGGGGTGCAACTTCTGCTCCACCTCGGCCTTTTTCGGCGGCAAGGGCCGCTTCGTCAACTTCTACGAGACGGGTGACGAGCTCTACTCCGTCATGTGCCAGATGGAGGAGACCCTCGGCGTCCGTTCCTTCTTCGTCCTCGACGAGAACTTTCTCCTCCACCGCCGCCGGGCCCTGCGTCTCCTGGAGCTCATGGAGGAAAACGGCAAGTCCTGGTCACTGGACGTCTTCAGCTCCGCCCGGGTCCTTCAGACCTACACCATGGACCAGCTCGTCCGGCTGGGGATCACGTGGGTGTGGATGGGCCTGGAGGGTGAGGACAGCGCCTACGTCAAACTCAGCGGCGTCTCCACCCACACCCTGGTGAAGAGGCTGCAGGACCACGGCATCCGGGTCCTCGGCTCGTCCATCATCGGCCTCGAGGAACACCGCCAGGCCGACATGGAGAGGGTCATAGACTACGCCGTCTCCCACGACACGGACTTCCACCAGTTCATGCTCTACACCCCCAACCCCGGCACGCCCCTCTACGAGGCCCACGAGCGGGAGGGGAACCTCCTCTCCGAGGAAGAGCTCCCCCTGGCGGACCGTCACGGCCAGTACCGCTTCAACTACCGCCACCGGGGAATCCCGGCGGGGTCGGAGGAGGGGATCCTTCTCGACGCCTTCCGGCGGGACTTCGAGGTGAACGGGCCGAGCCTCTACCGCCTCATCCGCACCATGCTCAAGGGCTGGAAACGCCACGGCCACGATCCCGATCCCGCCGTCCGGGACCGCTACGCCTGGGACACGGCCCCCCTGAAGACGGCCTACGCCGGGGCCGTGTGGGCCATGAAGCGTTGGTACCATAACGACACCGCCATGGCGTCCCGCCTGGAGGGCCTCCTTCGGGACCTGTACGGGACCTTCGGCCTGAAGACCCGCCTGGCGGCCCCCCTCTTCGGTCTCTTCGCCCTGGCGTCCCTCGCCCGCGAGGAGAGACGCCTCAAGAGGGGCTGGACCTACGAACCGCAAAGATTCGTCAACAAGAACGCCGCGGCCCTGGGACGCAAAAAGGAAAAGGCCTTCACCCTCCCCGTGGCGGTCCCCCAACCGGCGGGCGTCGCCCGTTAGACCCGCCGAAGACGGGACGACAAGGACCCCTTGCTTTTAGTGGTGAAATCTGCCATCCTTCGCAAAAAAACGGAGGAGACCGCCCCCATGACGAATTATCTCTTCAAAGGAATGGCCAGCGTCGACCGTTTCATCCACGCCCGTCAGGCCAAGTTCACCATGAGCATCTCGCCGGCGGCGATGATGCTCGCCTATCTCGACTGGCTGGTGAACATCCTCAACTCACCCGGCAAGCAGCTCCTGCTGCTGGAGGAATTCAACAACAGCCTCCAGAGGCTCATCGGCAACACCGCCCAGGAGATCTTCTACGGCAGACCACCCGAGGAGGCGAAGGACACGGACCCCCGTTTCCGGGCCAAGGAGTGGCAGCTCTGGCCCTTCAACTTCATGTACAAATATTTTCTCCTCTACGAGAAGATGTGGCAGAGCGCCACGACGGACACCCCCGGCGTCTCCAAACACCACCAGAACGTCATGTCCTTCATGGGCAGACAGCTCCTGGACATGTTCTCCCCCTCCAACTTCCTCTTCACCAACCCCGTCCTCATCAGGACCACCATGGAGCAGGGGGGGGCCAACCTGATCCAGGGCTGGCAGAACTTCTGCGAGGACCAGATCAGGCGTCTGGCGGGGATGAGGCCCGTCGGGGCGGAAAACTACCAGGTAGGCAAGCAGGTGGCCGTCACGCCGGGGAAGGTGGTCTTCAGGAACCGTCTGTTGGAACTCATCCAGTACACGCCGACGACGGAGAAGGTCTACGCCGAACCCGTCCTCATCGTGCCCGCCTGGATCATGAAGTACTACATCCTCGACCTCTCCCCCCACAACTCCCTCGTGAAGTTTCTCGTCGACCGGGGTCACACGGTCTTCATCATCTCCTGGAAAAACCCCCGGTCCGACTATCGCCAGACGGATCTGGAGGACTACCGCGTCGAGGGCGTCATGGCGGCCATCGACGCCGTCTCCGCCATCGTGCCGGGACGCCAGATCCACACCGTCGGCTACTGCCTCGGCGGCACCATCCTGAGCATCGCCGCGGCCACCATGGCCCGGGACGACGACCAGCGCCTCCGGTCCATGACCCTCTTCGCCGCCCAGACGGACTTCGAGGAGGCGGGGGAACTGATGCTCTTCATCGACGAGAACCAGGTCAACTTCCTCGAAGACATCATGTGGGACCAGGGGTACCTCGACGCGAAGCAGATGGCGGGGGCCTTCCAGGTCCTGCGCTCCAACGACCTCTTCTGGTCGCAGATCATAAGGGACTACTTCATGGGCACCCGTCTCCCCATGAACGACCTGATGGCCTGGAACGCCGACACGACCCGCATGCCCTATCGGATGCACAGCGAATATCTGCGGAAGCTCTTCCTCAACAACGACCTCTCCGAGGGGCGGTACAAGGTGGGGGGCCGGGAGATCACCATCCGGGACATCTGCGCCCCCGTGTTCATCGTCTCCACCATCCAGGACCACGTGGCCCCCTGGCGCTCCGTTTACAAGTTCAACCTCTACTCCAACCCCGTGGAACTCACCTTCGTCCTCTGCAGCGGCGGTCACAACGCGGGGATCATCAGCGAGCCCGCGAACACGAAACGGACCTACCGCATCTCCACCCGGAGGCGGGGTGACAAATACATAGATCCCGACACCTGGCTCGATGAGACGCCGGAGCAGAGGGGTTCCTGGTGGATCCCCTGGCAGGAGTGGCTCGTCAATCATTCCTCGCCCGAGCAGGTCGATCCCCCCTCCATGGGCGCGGGCAAGCTCTACCGCGTCCGCATGGACGCCCCGGGATCCTACGTGTTCGAGGAGTGACCGCTCCGGCGTATGAAATCGGCGTAGAACATGTCGGTCACCTGGGTGTGGGTCAGGAGCCATTCCCGGACATAGGCGAGCATGTCCCGGGTGAGACCTTCCCTGTTCTGCCGGTAGGACGAGAGGAAGGAACGGAGGCGGTCGACGAAGCGGTCGTGTTCCTGGGCGTGCTCTCCGTAGCCGGGGAAACGGGCCTTCATCATGACGAGGTTCTCGGCGTGGAAGTGTTCCCCGGAGTAGGCGACGAGCTCTTCCAGGACGGGGAGGGGATCGGCCGAGGCGGTCTCGTGGAGATCGACGAGGCGGTTCAGGATGGCGAAGAGATGACGATGCTGCTCGTCCAGGTTTTCAAAACCCACGCTGAAGCGCGGGTTCCACGTGAGACGTTCGATCTTCCCCCCCCGTGTCGCTGGTCATCTCCCCTTACCTCCCTTAGAAAAGGTCGCGGCGGCGAGGCCGCTTTTTCGCTATTTATCCTACCGTCCGCCCCTTGTCAAAGGCCTCCTCAGGGTGAGGTTGGATAACCGTACCGAAGGCGCGCAACCGCTCAGGAGAAAGCCATGAAGAACCGAAGATCCTTATCATTGACCGCCGTGTTGCTCTGCATCTCCTTCTTTTTCCTCACGATCCCGCCCCGCGCGGGCGGCGAGGAATACGGGGGTGGGATACGCACGGAGGTCCTGACCAAATCGGGAACGGCGAGCAACGGCCAAGCCCTGAGGTACCCCTGCACGGAGAGGCCGGAGGTGACGGCCATGATCGTCCACATCCCCCCGGGGCAGGAAACGGGGCGTCACTACCACAAGATCCCCGTCCTCGCCTACGTCCTCGACGGCACCCTGACGGTGGAGATAGAAGGTGGACAAACCCTCATGTTCCGCCCGGGTCAGGTCATCCTCGAGGTCCAGGATACCATCCACAACGGGATCAACAGAGGTACCGTCCCCGTGAAACTCGTCGTCTTCTACGTGGGCGAAGAGGGGAAACCCCTCGTTTACCGAGGCGAACCCTCCCGCCCATAGGTCAGGGGCCGACGAGGACCCAAGGCCTGAGGTCTCAGGGGGGCAGGGCCACCCGGTCCCGCCCCTCCTCCTTGGCCCGCTTGACGGCGCCCCGGGCCGCCTGGAGGACGTCCCCGGCCGTCTCCCCGTGGAGGGGGGCGGCGGCCACACCGATGGAGAGGGTGACCCGCCTCAGGTGGCTGCCCCCTTCCTCCTGCGCCCGATCGCCGAGGAGCCCCCGGATGTTCTCGGCGTAGCGCCGGGCGTCGTCGAGGGAATACCCCGGGAGGATGACGACGAACTCGTCGGCCCCCCAACGACAGACGATGTCCCTGTCCCGGGCCCGCTCGGCGAGGAACTGCCCCAGGTCCCTGATGATCCTCTCCCCCTCCTCGATTCCGTAGGTCTGGTTGATCCTGCCCAGGCGGTCGATATCGACGAACGCCACCCCCACCGACTGACCCTGGCGGAGGCCCTTCCTGATCTCCCGCTCCAAGGCGGGCTCGAGAAAACGGCGGTTTACCAGACCCGTGAGGAAATCGCGCTGGGAGAGGTCGGAGATCTGGCCGCGCAAGCCGATGTTCCAAAGGGCCAGACGGATCTGCTGGGCCGCCACGAGGGCCAGCTGCTTCGAAGTCTCCACGGTTCGGGGCGACGTCACGGCGGTCCCTTCGAAGCGGAGGTGGACCATCCCCATGAGTTCACCCTGGGACGAGAGAGGGACACAGAGGGAGGCCGCCTTTTCCCCTTCGGCCTCGATATGGCGGCACGGCAGACCCTTGGCCGTTCCGGCGACGAGGTGGGGGCGGTTCCTCCTTACGGCGTGGCAGTCTTGAGGGACTATGACGCCTTCCCGGGGTTCCTGGCCCCACCACGCCCGGACCTCGAGGAGGCCCTTCGCCCGGTTGAAGCCGTAATAGGCCCCGGCGGGGAAAAGGTGGGGCATCTCCCGGGCGATGACCCCGTAGGCCTCCTCGAGGGTGAAGGAGGCACACAACAGATCCCCCAGCTTGATGAGTTTTCTGATCTTTTCCTTAGGTACGGCCATGGATGAAACCCGCGATGCGGCGGCGGAACGCCTCGGGGGGCGTGATCCCGAGCTCCCTCATGACGGCGTCGAACTCCCCCAACCCCCCCACGGCGGCGGCGACGTTGAGGAAGATCTCCATGTAGGCCGAGCCGGTGCCCTCGATCTCGCCGCGAAAGACCGGATCAGAAGCCAGGTCCCCTTCCGCCTCCGGGACGCGGCCCGGCCGAACGAGGCGGCCCACGGCCCGGTAGGCGGCGAAACGCTGGAGGGCGTCGCATTCGTAATCCCCGGCGGCGATGCTCTCCCTGACCCGTGAGAGATGGATCACGTCCACGACGACGATCCCCGGCGTATTCGACAGGCCTTCCCTTACGGCCCCCAGGAGCCCCTCACGATCCCCGTCAGAAGAAGACACGTAGGCCACCACTTCCCCGACCCCGCCGGTCCCGCCCACAAGGTCCAACCCCACCTCCACGCCGAGCCGCCCCTCCAGGGCAGCGGCGGCAGAGAAGAGTCCCCCGAGGCCTTCCATACCCGCCCCGCCCGGGTAAAAACGCCTCATCAGGGAGAGGAGCCGTTCTCGAACTTTAGTTTTGGGCGGGGGGGCGTCGGCGGCGTAACCGACGGCCCGGAGGTGGGCCCCGTAGCGTTCCTGATCGAGGACCTCCCTGGACCAGGACCCCGGGCGCGGCTCGTGAACGACCAGGTCGTGGATCCCGTCGCCGACGATCTTCCGGAGGCACATCCTCACCAGGCGGCGCCCCTGGATCTCGACGCTGTAAAAAAAGCCTCCCTCCGAGAGGTCACCGCCGGGGGTCGTGATCGTACCGAAATTGGAGGGGTTGAGGTAAACGGTCCCGTCCACTTCCTGGAAACCCGCCTGGTCGTGGAGGTGGCCCGTAAGGCAGAGGATCACGCCGCTTTCGTCGCAAAAACGCCTCAGGTCGGGCGAGCCGCTCTCGCCGGTAGGCACGAGGTAATCGAGGACGCCGTGGGCCGGTTTGTGGGTGACGACGACGTCGGGAGCCGCCTCCCGGAGGAACCTCACCATCTCGCTGACTCCCCGATCGGCCCGGTACTTCACGGTGTAACGCTCCGGGATGCCGGGGGTGAAGACATCGGCCCCGCCGTAGCCGGCGATGCGCACCTCCCCCAACTGGTGCCAGTGACGGTGGAGATCACGCTCGTGGAGGGAGGTGTACTGGAGGTCCATGTCGTAATTACCCGGGAGGCAAAGGACACGGCCTCTTTTCTTGCGGCGGAGGACGCTCTCGAGGATCTTGTATTTCTGCTGCATGACCCTCCGGCCCCTGATGGTCTCCTCCCGGAACTCCCTGGCCCGTTCCTTGACGTCCCCGGGAAGGTCGTCCCTGGACGTCACGGCCTCGACGAACCCCTCCGCGTCGAGATCGGCGTAACCGAGGCGGCGGCGGAGACGGGCGAAAGCGGCCTGGTTCAGGCGGTAGCGGACGGCCATCTCCGTGGTGTAGAAGGGCTTGTCGATGAGGTCCCCCGAGATGACGTAAACGTCGGCGTCGGTCAAGGACAGGAGGTCCTTCACCCGATCGAAGTCGTCATGGACGTCGGAGAGATAGATGAGCTCCATCACACCCCACCCCCATCGGGCCTTCCCAGGGAGAGTTCCATGAAGGTCACCCTGAAGGGGAGGCCATCGTAGGCCTTCGTCGCCGTCGGACGGAAGCCCAAGGACCCGTACCAGCGCCGCAGGCCTTCCTCCTCGTGGATGACGGCGATCCCCACTTTTCCCGCCCCCCACGAACGGGCCCTGTCCACGGCCTCCCTAAGGAGCAACGCACCCCAACCCCGTCCGCGGCAGGGGGGAAGAACGGCCAGACGGCGCAGGACGCACTTGTCTTCACGGGTCTTCTCCACGGACACGCACCCGACGGGTCGGCCCCGGGACTCGAGGACGAGGTAGAGGACGCCCTTCAGGATCTCGTCCCTGATCCCCTCCTCCCGGGTGTGGACGGCGTGACGGGGGGCGTTGGCCTCGGTGACCCCGAAGCGCTCCGCCGATTCCCGAAAACAGACGCGGATCACCTCGGCGAGGACCCCCGCTTCCCCTTCCGCCGCCGGCCGGATGGTGGGTCCCTCCTCACGGAGCGACATCGTCCCCCCCCGTCGCCGGGATGTCGAAAGACTTAAGACTTGGGTCCCCCTAAGCCGTCCCCTGACCGGTGACGAACCCCTTGGCGGGGGCGCCCGTGTCGGCGGGGGTACCGGCGATCTGGGCGAGATAGGCGGCGCCCAGTTCCTTGATGTGGTTTTCCACGTTGTCGAAGTAATTGAAGTGGACCTGTTCCTCGTCGGCGATGGCCTCGAAGAGCTTCATGCTCACGCTGTCGCCGTTCTCCCGGCACACGAGGATGAACTGGTTGTAGACGTCGATGGTGTCGTCCTCCAGCTTGGCGTCGAAGGAGAAGATCACGTCGATCTTCTGGGCCTTGACGACCTTTTCCGCCGGCTCCGTCGTCGGCTCGCCGCCGAGCTCCTTGATCCGTTCGGCGAACATCTCCGCGTGGCGCATCTCGTCGATGGCGATGAGCTTCACCTTCGCCGCCAGGTCCCCGTAGTCCATATCGTCAAGGTTGTAGTGCTGGTTCATGTACTGGTGGATGGCCTGAAGCTCCATGGCCCGGGCCTTGTTCAGGACCTCGATCACCTTCTTGCGCCGCTGTTCCCTCGTGTCTTTCGCCGCCATATCCTTACCTCCTTTTGTGAATTACCCATTTCTAACATCCCTGATCACCCTTTGGCAACACCCTTCGGCAAGGGCGAGGGATCGACGTCCTCATAACAGTCGTCCCGGAACCGCGGCGAGCAGACGGCCAAGAAGACCAGATCTTCCCGTCCCGTGTTGGCGATACGCTGTCGACATAAAGGCGGTATCAGGACGACGTCCCCCGGCGCGACGTCCTGGGGCGGCAGATCCCCGATCTCGACCCGGCCCCGCCCCTCCAGGATCACGTAACGCTCCGCCACGCCCCGCAGGCGGTGCCAGCGGGTGGTGACGCCGGGGGCGACACGGGCCCGGGCGATGGAAACGTCCGGGTCATCCTCGATGTTGGACAACTCGTTGATGAAACACCCCTCGGCGGTGAAGGTTTCCCCCTCGGGCCTCCATTTCCTCACCCCTTCACGCACATGGACCTCCTCAAAGCTCTCCCCTTTTCGTATCTACCTCTGTTTTCCCCGGTGTCTCCTTTCTCCCCAAGACCCGGTAAACCTTCATCTCCCCCAGACCGCGCCCCGCCTCGAAGAGGCCTATCTCCTCGAGCTCGAGGTCCCGTTGCCCAACGGCCTGGAGGGTCTTTTCCGTAACGAGGATGCCGTTGGGCCAGGCCTTGCACAGACCCTGAAGCCTGAAGACGAAATTGACGGGATCGCCGATGACGGTATAGTCCATCTTTTTCTCGAACCCGATGTTCCCCACCACCACCTCCCCCGTGTGGATACTGATCCCCATGGAAAGGGTGGTCTCGAACCTCTCGGAAAGGTAATCGTTTACCTCCCCCATGGCGCGCCGCATCTCCAGCGCGGCGTTGACGGCGTTGTCCGCGTCCCCGGGTCTCGAGACGGGGGCGCCGAAAACGGCCAGCAACCCGTCGCCCAGGTACTTGTCAACTATGCCGCCGTGGCGGAAGACGATCTCCCCCATGGTGGCGAAGAAATGGTTGACGAGGGCCACCGTCCTCTGGGGTCCCAGATTGCGGGAAAAGACGCTGAAACCGCGTAGGTCGATGTTCAGAAGGGTAAGGGTCTTGGACTCGTCGATGGTCAGTTTTTCGCCCGCCTCCCCCAGGATGATCTTTTCCACGACCTCCTTCGGGACGAATTTCTGAAAGACCTTTCTTATGCCCCGCTCGCGTTCCGCCATGGCCAGGGTCTCGTTGTACAGCCGCGCGTTCTCCAGGGCGATGGTCACGGCCGAGGCGAGGGACTGGAGGAGATGGATGTCGTTCTCGTCGAACACCCCCTGCCGCTTGTTACGCACCTCGATGACCCCAGTGACCTTGCCGTGGGAGATCATGGGGACGCAAACGATGGACCGGGTCCTGAAACCCGTCAGGGCGTCGAATTCAGGGGAGTAACGGGGGTGCCCCGCCGCGTCGGCCGCCATGATCGTCACCCCCCGGGCAGCCGCGTGACCGGCGATATCCTGCCCCATCCTGAGGCGGATACCCCTGAGGAGACCTATATCGATATTGAAGGCCACCTCGTAGAGCAACTCATCGCCGTCCCTCAGGAGGAGGGCCCCCGTTTCCACGTTCAAAGAGGCCTGGATCATGTCCATGGTGTACATGAGGACCTTTTCCATATCGAAGGTGGATGAGGAAAGGGCGTCGCCCACCTGTCTGATGGTCTCCAACTCCTGGAGACTCTTGGCCGCCATGGAGAGCAGCCTCTCCCTCTCCAAGACCAGAGAGAAGAGGGCGGCGAAGACCTCGACGCGTTTGATGGTTTCCGGGGCGGATTCCAGGGGCACATCGACCAGGACCAGAAGGCCGATGATTCGGTCCTCGGAAGCCACGCGGGCGATGACGGCGTTCTTGCCGTTCAAGGCGGAAAGGAAGGATTGCTCCTCGGTCCCGGCGGGACCTCCGCCACCCTCGACGACGAGGGTCCCCTGCCTCTTGATGACGCGCTCGAAAATGGATTCCCTGGCGCTGAACTCCGCTCCCCTCTCCGGGGCCCCTCTGTCAAAAGACAAGGCATCGACGACGCGCAGGCGATACGGTTCCTCCCCCTCCCGGCTCAGCAGGATCAGGGAACCGCAGGGGACGATCCTTCTCAAGGCCCTAAAGAGGGAATGGAGAAGCTCACTCCCCCTGAGACTGGAATTGAGGTCCTCAAACACCTCGGCCAGGGCCTGGAAGAGTTCGTTCCTTTCTCTGTTTTCCCTCAAGAGACGGAGATTGTCGTAGGTGAACGCGGCGGTGCTGACGAGGGGCGTAAGGACATCCACGTCTTCGTGGGTGAAGACGGCCTCTTCGCGCCGGCGGGAGAGGGTGATCACGCCGATGACCTCTCTCGCCGTCTTCAAGGGCATGCAGATGAAGGACTTGGTCGCGTAGTGGGGACGGGAGGGACGGCCGAAACGGATATCCCGTTCGATGTCCTCCACGAGGAGGGGCGATTTATTGATGACGGCATACTTGGCGATACTCAGTTCGAAATCGACAAGATCACCCTTTTTCACAAACTCCTGCCCGATCGCCGCCTCGACGACGAAGTGGTCCCGCTTCACGTCGTCAACGACGAGGACGGAACCGATATCGGCGCCGACCATTTTCAGGGCCCGCTCCAACGTCACGTACAGGAGGTCCTCGGGGTTGAAGGTTACATAGCAAAGATCCGCCAGTTCCTTGAGGGTCAAGATCTCGGAGGTCTTTTTTTCGAGACACCGCAGGCTCGCCCGGAGTTCCCGCTGGAGATGCTGAAAGGACGTGACGATCCCCTGGAGTTCGTCCGTCACGGCGCCGGGGGGCGCCACCTTCAGCTCTTCCTCCACGGTCCGCCTGATACTGTTCGATAGATTTATGAGCCCGTCGAAGAGACGGCGCAGGATGACGAAACCGAAGAAAGACATGGCCAAAAAGGCGAGAAAATACAGGGGCAGGTAGGAATCCCTAAAGAGGTCGTAGGTGAAGGCGAAGTAGAGGAACCCGAAGACGGGGGTGAGGAAAAAAAGGGCGAAAACCAAAAAGAGCTTGTAATAGAGGCCCTTGTTTTCCACGGAGAGGTCCTCCAATTTTTTCTTCAGAGACTCCATCCCTGCACCCCCTTCTCCGGCAACGGGCCTATGAAGTCATTTTACAGGATACGGGAAGAAAAAGACAGGGCGTCGGCGGTCAAGATCTTTATTTCCCTATTGACGTCCAAGGCTTTTATTGGATACAAATTCACCGATGCGTGAGGTTTCCATGATCAACACCATGAGGCTCTACGAAGAGCTTGCCGACGCCTTCGCTGATCCCCAGGCCCGGACCTTGACCCGGGTCATCGGGAAGGTCTACGAAGACCTCCAGAACGCGGTCACGAAGGAGGATTTCCGCGAGCTGAAAGGGGTGGTCCAGGAACTCGCCGAGGCCCAAAAAAAAACCGAACAACGTGTCGAGGAACTCGCCGAGGCCCAAAAGAGAACAGAACAACGTGTCGAAGAACTCGCCGAGGCCCAAAAGAGAACAGAACAGCGTGTCGAAGAACTCGCCGAGGCCCAAAAGAGAACAGAACAGCGTGTCGAAGAACTCGCCGAGGCCCAAAAGAGAACAGAACAGCGCGTCGAGGAACTCGCCGAGGCCCAAAAGAGAACCGAACAGCGCGTCGAAGAACTCGCCGAGGCCCAAAAGAGAACGGAGGAGGCCATCTCCAAGCTCACCCGGCGCCTCGACGACACCAACCGTCAGCTCGGCGGGCTGGCCATGACCGTCGGCTATACCCTGGAAAACAAGGCCTACGTTCATCTCCCGGCCCTGTTGAGGGACGATTATGGAGTCGAGTGCGTCGGGAGGCTCTACCGGGACTACCTTACGGACAAGGGGGGCCGGGATGTAGAGGTGAACATCCTGGGCCGCGCCAGGCGCCAGGGCGAGGAAATCCTCATCGTGGGCGAAAGCAAGGCCCAACTCTCGAAAAACGAGATCAAGAGGTTCCTGGGGCGTGTCGCCCGCCTCGACACGGGCGGCCTCAAGGTCTTCCCCGTTATCGTGACCCACATGGTCGCCCAACGGGACGTGGTGGCCGAGGCGAAAAGATCGGGCGTTGCCGTCTACCTCTCCTATCAGTTCCATAATGCCGGTTCCTGATCGACCCCCCTCTCCCTCGGGGGGAAGAGACGAAACCGACCTTCGCCTCGATCTTTCCGGACTGACCGCCCGTAACCGTTCGATATCGCAGCTTCTTCGGCCGTCCTCATCCCTTCCCCGCCGCCCCTGAAGATCAGGTGCGGTTTTTCCATTTCCCCCGCAGGCGCAGGGAATTGGAGACGACGGAGAGGGAACTGAGGGCCATGGCGGCGGCACAGAGCCCGGGATTCAGGAGGATCCCGAAGGAGGGATACAAGGCCCCGGCCGCCACGGGGATCCCGACGGCGTTGTAGATCACGGCCCAGAAGAGGTTCTGCCGGATGATCCTCATGGTGTCCGCGGACAGTTCGATGGCGGCGGGGACGGCCGTGAGGTCGTTTCTCATCAAGGTGATGTCGCTCGCCTCCATGGCGATATCCGTACCGGCCCCCACGGCGATACCGATATCCGCCGCCGAGAGGGCCGGGGCGTCGTTGATGCCGTCACCCACCATGGCGACGACCTCCCCGCCCGCCCGCATCTCCCCGATGAGCCTCGCCTTCTCCCCGGGAAGCACGCCGGCGATGACCCGCTCTATCCCCGCTTCCCGGCCGACGGCCTCGGCGGCGTAAGGGTTGTCCCCCGTGATCATGGCGACCGCCAAACCCCTTTCTCTCAGGGCAAAGACGGCCTCCCGCGCCGATTCGCGCGGCCTGTCCGCCAAGGCGACGAGGCCGACGACCCGATCCCCACAGGCGATAAAGACGCAGGTCTTTCCCTCCTCGGCCAGCCTTCTCTCCCAAGGCGTAAGGGGATCGGCCTCGATACCCCCCTCCTCCAAAAACCGGCCGTTACCCAGAAGGACCCTTTCACCCCCCAGGACCCCCCGGACCCCCAAGCCGGAGACGGCCTCGAAATCCGTAACCGGTCGCGGGGCGATCACCTCGTCCCTGCCCATGGCGACGATGGCCCGGGCCACGGGATGCTCCGACGAGGCCTCCAGGGAGACGGCGATCTCGAGGACCCGCTGCCTCGTCTCCCCCGGTGCCGTGACGACGTCCGTCACCTCGAGCCTTCCCTTCGTTATGGTGCCCGTCTTGTCGAAGACGACCGTCGTGACGCGGCCTGCCTTTTCCAGGACCTCCCCGCCCTTGATGAGGATGCCCCTGTCGGCCCCTATGCCCGTGCCGACCATGACGGCCGTGGGGGTGGCGAGACCGAGGGCGCAGGGACAGGCGATGACCAGAACGGAGACGAAGTTGAGGAGGGCCCGTCCGAAAAGGGGCTCCGCCGGGAGCCAGTACCAGGCGAGGAAGGTGAGGGCCCCCAGGACAAAGACGACGGGGACGAAGACGGCGGCGACCCGGTCGGCCAGTCTCTGCACCGGCGCCTTGGAGGCCTGGGCCTCCTCGACGAGGCGGATGATCCCCGCCAGGACCGTTTCGGACCCCACCTGTGTCGCCTGGAAAACGAAAGACCCCGTGTTGTTCATGGTGGCGCCGTAGACCTTGTCACCGGCCCCTTTCCGCACGGGCAGGGCCTCGCCCGTGAGCATGGATTCGTCGACCGTCGAAGAACCGGACACGACGGTACCGTCCACGGGGATCTTTTCCCCCGGTCTCACCACGACGAGATCGCCCGCGACCACTTCCTCCACGGGCACCTCCCGTTCCTCGCCGCCGCGGAGGACCCGGGCCGTGTCAGGCCTCAGGTCCATGAGGCGGCGGATGGCGGCCGTGGTCCTCCCTTTCGCCCGGGCCTCCAGGAGGCGGCCCAGGAGGATGAGGGTGACGAGGAAGGAGGCACTGTCGAAATAAACGTGGGGGGTCACGGCTGCGGCCTCGAAAAACGCCGGGGCGAAGGCGGCCAGGGTGGAATAGAGGTAGCTGGCGAGGGTCCCCACGGCGACGAGGGTGTTCATGTCCATGGTGAAACGGCGCGCCGCCCCCCAGGCCCCGGCCAAGAAACGCCCCCCCACCCAGAAGACGACGGGGGTGGTCAACACGAACAGGACACCATGGAGGACATCCGTCCTCACCCGGCCGAGGAAGGGGAACCAGTGGGGCATGGAACCGATGAAGACCAGGACGCTCAAGACGGCCCCCACGGCGACCTTTCTCGTCAGGTCACGGATCTCCTCCTCCCTGGCCCTCGTTACGGGGTCCGCCTCCACCTCCCCCACCGGCCCGAGGTATTCGTAGCCCCCGTCCGCCACGGCCTTCTTCACCTCTTCGAGGCCGGCCCAATCCTCCCTATGGATGAGGGTGGCACGACCCGTGACGAGGTTGACCGACACGGTCTCGACGCCCCCCAGGGCCTGCAGGGACCTCTCGACGCGCCTCACGCAGGCGGCGCAGGACATGCCCCCGATGGAGACCGTCACCTGCCGCGTCTCTTTTTCAGCCAAGTTCGTAACCCGCCTTCTCGATCTGTCTCGCAAGGATGGACAGGGGCACGGGTCGGACCTCCTCGAAGGAGGCCTCGCCCTTCTTAAGATCTACCCTGATGTCGCTTACACCCTCGATCTCCCCCAAGGCCCCCTCGACGGCCTTCACGCAGTGGGAGCATTGCATACCCTTGATCTTGATGGTCCTCACGTCTCCACCTCCGATTTTTCCCTTAACCTATCCATCGGAGGCGGCCTTGGCAAGCGGCCATGGCTCTTGAAACGCCGGGGGCGGATTTGGTTTGACAGACAAGGGACGGCTCCTGTACAGGGACCGGACAGGCGAAGTTGATCGACCAACCCGAACCCTAAGACCCCGCGAGTAATCGGGGTCCTCCCTGTCATGGCCGAAGTCCCGAAAGACACAGCCCCCGCGACGGATCCCGAGACCTCGAGGAGAAGGAGGTCCCTGAGGTTCATCATCCTCATGGGTCTCGTCAGCCTCCTGGCCGACGTGACCTACGAGGGGGCCCGAAGCATCACCGGTCCGTTTCTCGGCCTCCTGGGGGCCAAGGCGGCGTGGATCGGCATCGTCGCCGGCGCCGGGGAGCTGGTGGGCTACGGCCTGAGATTCGTCTTCGGTTACCTGAGCGACCGCACGGGCCGTTACTGGGCCATCGCCATCCTCGGATACACCGTCAACCTCCTGGCCGTGCCGGCCCTCGCCCTCTGCGACCGCTGGGACCTGGCGGCGGCCCTCATCGTCGCCGAACGTCTCGGAAAGGCCGTCAGGACCCCCGCCCGGGACGCCATGCTCTCCCATGCGACGGGGGAGGTGGGCCGGGGATGGGGTTTCGGCCTCCACGAGGCCCTGGATCAGACGGGGGCCGTCCTCGGACCCCTCCTCATGGGCCTCGTCCTCTTCATCAAGGGCGATTATCGCCTCGCCTTCGCCCTCCTGGCGATCCCGGCCGTGGCGGCCATCGCCCTCGTCCTCCTGGCCCGCCTCCTCTACCGATCGCCCCGGGACATGGAAAGGAGCCCGGCCCGGGAGAAGGGCCCCTTCCCCCGGGCGTTCTGGTTCTACCTCCCCGCCGTGGGCCTCATCGCGGCGGGCTACATCGATTATCCCCTCATCGCCTATCACTTCGGGACGGGACGGGACGTGGCCCCGCGCTGGATCCCCCTCTTCTACGCCCTCGCCATGGCCGCCGACGCCGTCGCCGCCCTCGTCTTCGGCCGCCTATTCGATAAGAAAGGCCTGGGGATCCTGGCCCTGTCCGTCGTCACCTCCTCTCTCTTCGCACCCCTGGTCATGCTGGGGGGATTCTGGGCCGCCGCCTTGGGCATGACCCTGTGGGGCATCGGCATGGGCGCCCAGGAATCGATCATGAGGGCCGCCGTCGCCGACATGGCGCCCCTCGAGCGGCGCGGCACGGCCTACGGGATCTTCAACGGCGTCTACGGCCTGTGCTGGTTCGCCGGCAGCGCCGCCATGGGTTATCTTTACGATTTTTCGCCCCTGGCTGCGGCGTCCCTCTCCCTTGCCCTCCAGCTCTGCTCCCTGCCGTGGCTGATGGCCGTGGGGCGGGTTTCCCGGCGAGGATTCAAGAGAAGATGAGGGACCAGAAGATATGGACCAACAGGGCCAGACCGAGGAGGAGGCTCAAGAGGCCGAAGGTGGAACCGAGCAGTTTGAGGAAGATGCCGGGGTAGGGGCGTTTCATCTCCTCAATGCCCCCCTCGGCCTGCAGGCGCTCGTAGTGTAGGGGACGCTGTTGCCTCAGGTCGGCCAGGGTGTAGGTGCCGGTGAAGATGATGCGGTCCATGGGGAACTTGTCCGGGATGAAGTGGGTGTTGAAGAAGTGGACCGTGAAGATGAAGAGGGCCGCCAGGAGGGCCTCCTCCGAATGGACCAGGGCGGCGACGTTCAGGACCCACCCCGGGAAGAGGTATGACGACCACTCCGGCATCCACAGGAGGATCCCCGAGCCCCCGATGGCGAACATCCCCCAGAAGACGGCCCAGAAATCGAATTTCTCCCAATAGGTCCAGCGTTCGAACCTCGGCATCTCCCCCCGGTCGAAGAACCAGAGGAACATGCCCTTCATGTCCTCCCAGTCTTTCCGGTTCGGGAAGAGGGAGTCGGGCCCCAGGAGCCGTTCCCGAAAACCGCGAAGACCCAGACCCTTCGGGAAGAGGTAACGCACCCCCACCCAGGCCACGTAGGCGACGACGGCCATGAGGACCAATGCCGCCCCGCGGTGGAAAAGTCCGGCCTGATGGGCCCCTCCCCAGAGGCGGATCACGATCTCCGCCCAGGGCGAGTCGTGGTACTTCAGGGGGAAACCCGTCATCACGAGGGTGAAGAAGGAGAGGATCAAGAGGACGTGGAGGAGTCTCTCCCGGGGCGTGAAACGCTGGATCTGCACCGTCTCCTCCCCCGCGGCGCAGACGGCCGGAGGCGCCAACCCCATCTTCTCCCGCCTATGGTTCTCCCAGTAGCTCTTGCGCCACCACAAAAAGGTGTGGATCCAGAAGAAGCACAGGGTGCCGGCGAGGAGGGCCGACATGAAGACGAAGGTCCAGAAGAGGGCGGGGTAGCGGCGGCGGTCCCGATAGTCGGGATGGGCCTTGTACTCGACGAAGCGGGGATGGAAGCCCCTGTGGCAGCGGCCGCAGTTCTCCGCGAGGTTGGCGCTGTGGATGCTGGAACGGGGGTCGCTCTTCGGCAGGATGTTGTGGGTCGTGTGGCAATCGGCGCACCCCGCCACGGCGGCGGGATAACCGATCCCCTGCACCTTGCCGTGATAGGTCTGCTCGTAGTAGGCGACGATCTCGGCCGAGAGGTTGTTCCGCTTCGTCAATTCGGGATCGGCGTGACAGCCCTTGCAGTTGCGGCTGTAGAAGGCCCGGGCCTCCTGGGGGTACCTGTCGAGGGAGACGTGGAAAACCCGCGTGTCATGGAGTCCGTGGCAGTCGGCGCAATCCGCCGCGTCCCGGTTCCCCCTCAAGACGGCCTCGGCATGGCCCGAGGAGACGTACTCTTCGTTGCCGTGACAGGCCGTGCACTTCTCGATGACCGCCCGTTTGTCCCTCCCCTTCCCGCCGGTGAGGGCGTGGATGTCCCTATGGCAGTCGCTGCAGCGGAAATCGAGCTGGAGGTAATGGAAATTCTGCCGGTACTGGGCGGCGATCTGGGTGTGGCAGCGGCCGCAGTCCACCCGGGGAGGCTTCTTTTCGCCCCTCATGTGTCTCTTTGCGTCCGTGACCGCCCCGTGACAGCTTATGCAACCGTTGCCGCCGTGGACGGACTTCTTGAAGGCCCGGCTGTAGAGGTAATCGTCGTGACAGTCGAGACATTCCGGGGCGGCGCCCCGGGCCGCGGCGACGACCCCGAGGAGGACCGCCAAGACCAGGACCGCAACCACCGGCCAGGGGAGTTTGCCGCCTCTTTTCGTCACTTTCCCGCCTTTTTACTGCGGCCCTCTTTGGCCTTCATGGCCAGCCAGGCCCTCATGCCCCCGAAGAGGGGCGCCACCCTGTACCCCCTGCCGGCCAGGTAGCTGGCGGCCAGGTGGGAACGAAAGCCGCGGTTGTCCACCAGGATCAGGGTCCTGTCGAGGGGCAGTTCCCTCCAGCGCCGATGGAGCTGGTAAAGGGGCAGGTTCAGGGCCCCCGGGATATGTCCCTGGGCGAAGCGGTCCTCCGGGCGCAGATCGACGACCAGGAGGGGCTCCCTCAGATCCAGGCGCCTCTCGAGGGCCGCCGGCTTGAGGGAGGGGATCGCCAACCTCTCCACCCGCTGGACCGAAACCGTTTCGTACCCTTCCCTCTTCCAGGCCGGCAGTCCCCCCTCGAGGACGTAGACGGCCTTGTAGCCCTTCTTGACGGCCGTCTCGGCCGCCGTGCAACTCCTGTCCCCCCTCTCGCTCTCGCAGAAAAACACGACGGGGCGGTCCTTGTCGGGGGGAAGCTCGCCGATCCGCGCCGCGAACTCCTCGGCGGGGATGCAGAGGGAACCGGCGATACTGTGATCGAGACACTCGATGAGGCTCATGTTGTTGATCACCACCGGGGGCCGGTCCTTGGCGGCCAAGGCCGCCGCCAACTCCCGGGGCGTGATGGGCTTCCAGTCCCCCGCCGCCGCCGGTACCGGGGAAAGGAGCGCCAGGAACACCAAGACGACGAAGAGGATAACGGTCCTCTCATTCATGGGCCGGTATCTCCTTGAGACCCCAGTCCTCCATCTGGGACGCCGCGTGGGGGGGGCGGGGGTCTGGGTACTGTTCCTTGAGGAAAGAACCGATACGGCGGATCTTCGCCTTGGCGAAGAAGGGGGACCCCTCGCGGTGACAATCCAGACAGCCCTGGGGGTGTCCCTTGGCCCCGTAGGTCTTTCCTCTCTCCAGGGGGGCCACGGCGTGGTGGGCGCCGAAGACCCTCTCCCGCGCCGGCGACACGAAGGTCGTCGCCACCACCCGACCGTCCCTGAGCTCATAGAGACGATCTCCCACCATCACCACCCTCTTGAAACCGGCCTTCGCGAGGGCCGCCAGGACCTCCCCGGCATCCCGGCGGCGGTCCGGGCGCGGGGATACCTTTTCCCCTTCGGTGCGCCCGGCCCCTTTCCCCTTGCCGGCCGACCGGTAGGCGGCCATGACGTCCAAAAGGGGGATGGGTCTGATGGAGCCGTCTTCCTGCCTCTCGCCGAACCAGGCGGCCTCCCTTCCCGCCGGGGGAAAGACGGGACCCGCCGTCCGGGGCCGCTCCGCCAGGGGGACGACCTTCCCCCCCCTGAGGGCCCAGACGCGGTCCGCCACGAAGACGACGGGGCCGAGGCCCTGGCGGGAAAGGGCCCTGATCATCCTCTCCACGTCGCCGGGCGTCGCCACGGTATGGATCCGCTCCCTCTTTCCCCCGACGGCCGCGACCTCGACGGCGGAAAGGCCGCCCGCCCTCTGAAACGCCCTCCGCACGGCCTCGGTCTCGATGGGTCTCACGGCGCCGTTCGGGAGGAGGCGGCCGAACCATTGGGTGACGAGGGGAACGGCGGGCGCGTAGACGGTCCCATGAGCCCCTTTTCGGCGGACGATCCAGGGCCGCCACGGCTCCGCCGCCGGCCGGGTCCAGTCGACGCCCCCCGCGGCCAACTCCAGGCGGTCGGACGTGAAGACGTTTGCGACGCCCGTCGACAAATCACGGAGGTAGGCGGCCCGCCCCGGCAGGGTCGGGACGTGGCAGGCCTGGCAGGAAATGACGGCGAAATGGAAAGAGGCCCGGGGAAACTTCTCCCGGTGCCGACGTTCGGGGTTGCGGGCCTGCCGGGGCATGCCGGGCCGGGGGGGACGGTATTGCCCCTCGACGTGACACTCGACACAACCCTTCATCCCCACCCCGTCCAGGTCATCCCTCACGGTCCCGTCCGCGGAGAAACCCTTGGCGATCTGGTGCTGCAGGCGCCGCTCCTTCGTGTCCCCCGCCAGGGGGTGACAGTCGATGCACTCGAAACCGGCGGCGAGATGGACATCGAAGGCCGGTTCGTACAGGGTGCCCGAGCGACGGGCTTCCGGAGACCGGTGACACTGGAGGCAGGCGGCCGAAGACACCTCCCGGAGGATCCGCTCGCCCCGGAACATACCGTCCTTCGTGAACAGGGAGCGGTCCTGCCAGCGGTAGCGAACGACGGGACGGGACTTCACGTTCCACCCCCCCGCCGAGAGGCCCGCCCCTCCACCGTCGGCCCGGGGGCCGGAGGCGGAAAAGACGGCGCCGTCTATGACCCCGAGGCCCGCCCCCGCCGTCGCGGCCCAGCGGTAGTTGCGCCGGCCCAGCTCGGCATTGCGCGCCCCCAGACGGTATCCCGGGAGGTGACATATCAGGCAGTCCCCCTCCACGACGCCCGTGAGGCCGAAGCGGCTGCGGCCGTCGGGCGTGGACCGGGAGGTGTAATCCCCGTCGCCGGGATCCTTGTTTTCCACCTCCTTGTCGACATGGTTGCGGGAATAATCGGCCCTCCCATCGGGTCCCCTCCCGTACTCGAGGGGTCCGCCCCCGGGATGGGAGAGGGACCCGCCGAGGGCGATCCAGTCGAAGGTGGAGAGGGCCTCGCCCCTTGGCGGTCCCGGGTTTCTCTTGGGTGCCACGAGGGGTGAGGCGCCCTCGATGACGGCGTCGCGGCCGAAACGCCCGGGTGAGAGGACCCAGGGACGAAAGCGGTCGTAACCGTCCCTCATCTCGTCGAAACCCTGCTGGAAGTGGTACCCCCTGGTAATGGTCCCGTAGCCGTGACACCCGCCGCAGGTCCGCCTGGGGCTGTAGGGGTCGAGGGAGTTGACGGCGGGGGTGATCCTTTCCCCCCGCCCGTTCCTCAGCCATACATCCTGGTGCCGTCCCGCCGCGGCGGGCATGGCCAGGGCCGCCCCCAGGACGACCGACAGGACGGCAACGGAGACCTTCTTGGGCACCGTCTCACCCCTGTTCAACAAGACCCTTCCGAGACTCGGGCGTCAGGGCTCCATGGGGGCCGCCGGGTCCTTGGCCCACTCCATCATGGAGCCGTCGTAGACCTTGACGTTCTTGTATCCCAACAGCTCCCTCATCATGAACCACCAGGCGGTGCAGAACTTGCCCGTGTCGCAGTAGAGGATGATCTCCCTGTCCCTGTCGGCGCCGACGGCGGCGGCGGCTAGGGCGGCGAGGGCGTCCTTGGCCTTGTAAGTCCCGTCGGCCTCGTACATGGTCGAGGTCGGCAGGCTCACGGCCCCCTTGATGTGGCCGAGACGTTCGACGAAGGGCAGTTTTTTCTTCCCCTCATAGAAGTCCCTTTCCCGGACGTCGACGATGACGCCCTTGCCCAGGGCGGCCGCCACGGCGGCCTTTGTCACGACCAGGTCCTTGTGGAACCGACCGCGGTAGTCCTTGGCCCGCGGCCGAACGGCCTCGGTGGAGACGGCCTTGCCGTCGGCGACCCACTTGTCGTAGCCTCCCGAGAGGAGGGACACCTCCGACACCCCGGCGTAGATCAAGGTCCAGGCCACACGGGTGGCATCGACGCGGTCGGCGGGCGTGGCCGTCTTCCCCACCACGACGACCTTCGAAGCGGGTTCGATACCGGCGGAGCCGAGGACATCCCTCAGGTCGTCATCGGCGGGCAGTTCGTTGAGGAGCTCGCCGCGCTTGATCGCCCAGGACCCGTAGGCGACGTTGACGGCCCCGGGTATATGGCCGCCTCGATACTCCTCCACCTTGCGGACATCGAGGACGATGACCTTGTCGAGGTTCTTCTCGAGCCAGGCGGTGGTGACGACGGGCTCCAGCTCCCGGGCCGAAGCCGTCGCGGCCAGGGCGCCGACGAAGATCAGGCCCGCCAGGACGCTCAAAAATTTGCCCCTCTTTTTCATGATCATGTGACCTCCTTTCGTGGTTTAAGGCTTGGCCGGTATCGGTCGCGGTTCGTAGAGGACCCCCGCGTTGGACCGCGAACCGTTCTTGATGAGCCGCTCCTTGACGATAAAACCCCTTTTTTCCTCATGACAGGCCTCGCAGGACCGGGTGCGGTCGGTCCGCTTGCGGATGTTGTGGACCGGCGCGTCCCAGTAGTTGGGCAAACGGTCGTAGTGGGTCATGGTGACGCCCTGTTTCTTGAAGGAGTCCCTGACCGTGGGGACGAGGCGCAGGGTCGTGACCGTGCGGTTGTTCTTCGGGCTCAGGCCCAGGACGAAATCGGCCTTGGACTGGGCGCCGCCCTCGTGGCACTCGAAGCAGTGGCGGTACTCCCCGGCGGAGTGACAACCGTAACAGCTCACCTTCCCCTCGTGGCGGAGATGGGCGATCCTCGTCGTGAGGCGCTCCTCGTTGCCCGGGCGGTGGCAGTCCCGGCAGGAGGGACGCCCCTTGACCTCCTCCTTGAAGCGGTAGGCCCTGCCGTCGCCGTGGAGGGCCCCGGCGCTGTGGCAGTCCATGCACATCATCCCCTTCTGGTAATGGACGTCCGCCTTTCCCCCGTAATCCCCCGTGTATTCCGGGTAGACCCGGCCGCCGTGGCAGAAGGCGCAGGTCTTCCCCTCGTCCCGCCTCACGAAACGGTGGCCCTTGATGAGACCGATACTGATCCCCCCCACGGCCGGGGCCTTGACGTGACAGGAGCCGCAAGTGGCGTGGCAGGACCGGCAGGACTGCTCGAAGACCCTCTCGTTGTAATCCCGCGCCTCCTTGTGGTTCATCCTCTTGGTGACGACGTGGCGGAAACCCGCCGTCGTGTAATGGAGGGCTTTGGAGTAGCGGGCGGCCGTCGCGCCGTGGCACTTGCCGCACAGGGAAAGGTCTTCCGAGGGGCGCTTCACCTTGCCCCGGTGGGCCAGGTCCTTGTCCGTTTGCGTGTCGTCCCCGCCGTGGCACGGGGTGCACCCCCCGGCAAAGTGGACATCGTCTTTCAGGAGGCCCGCGTCCACGAGAAAGCCCCTATGGTAGGTCTCCGCCGAGACCGGCGGAGGGGGGCCCGCTCACCCGCCCTCCTCGGCGTGGAGATCGGGCACCTTGCAGAGCCTCTTCAGGGCCCCTTCATCGGTGTGACAGGCGACGCAGGAACTCCGGCGGCCGGCGCCCCCGTCGGCTACCATGGTCAAAAGGGTCAGGAAAACTATCACCAACGCCCCTAAAGGATACCTCATCCCCCACCCGCCGAACCGGACAGTGAAAAACGCCTGAGACGTCCCGGAAAACAGCCGCCCTTCCGTCGGTATTATAAAGGCTCCCGCCGCCGATCTCAAGGTTTATTTCGGGGGCGCGACATCGTCTCACCGCCGATTTGTCTTGCGGGGGGAATTCATAGCTGGTATGTCCTGGAGGACGAAAAGAACGGGGGAGAGGCATGGGCGAATGGAGAAAGACGGCCTGCGTGCTCTGCGCTCAGAACTGCGGCCTCGAGGCCTATGTGGAGGGCGACACGATGGTCAAGGTCCGGGGCGACAGGGACAACCCCCGTTCCCGGGGCTACGTGTGCCGCAAGGGCATGAACGTCGTCTTCCACCAGCACCACCGGGACCGCCTCACCCATCCCCTCAAGAGGGTCGGGTCCTCCTTCGTGAAGATCTCCTGGGAGGAGGCCGTCGGCGAGATCGCCTGGAAACTCAAGGAGATCGTCGAGCGGCACGGGCCCCGTTCCTTCGCCTACATGGGCGGCGGGGGCCAGGCCTGCCACTTCGAGGCGGCCTTCGGCGTCCGCCTGATGAGGAAACTCGGCTCCCGTTACCACTACAGCGCCCTCGGCCAGGAGCTGACGGGGATCTTCTGGGCCTCGGGGAGGTTCACGGGCCGCCAGTACCTCTTCACCATCGCCGACGAGGGGGAAGCGGACATGATCCTCGCCGTGGGCTGGAACGGCATGGAGAGCCACCAGATGCCCCGGGCGCCGGTGGTGTTGCGGGAGTTTTCCCGTGACCCCGGCAAGCTCCTCGTCGTCATCGACCCCCGGAAATCGGAGACGGCCCGCATCGCCGACATCCACCTGGATCTCAGGCCCGGCACCGACGCCCTCCTGACCAGGGCCATGATCGCCGTCATCCTTCAGGAGGGTTGGGAGGACCGGGAGTACCTGGCCCGTCACACGGTGGGTCACGAGGAAATCAGGTCCCTCTTCGCCGGCTTCGACGCCCCCGAGGCGGTGAGGGTGTGCGGCCTGGATTTCCAGAGGGTCCGGGAGGTCTGCCGCCTCCTGACCACGAGGAGGTGGTGCATGCACACCGACCTGGGGGTGTACATGAACCGCCACAGCACCGCCGCCTCTTATCTCCACCTCCTCCTGGCGGCCGTCTGCGGCCGCCTCTGCGTCCGGGGCGGCAACGTCATCCCCGGTCACCTCATGCCCATCGGCGCCCACACGGACGAGCGGGACCCGAAGACCTGGCGGACCGTCGCCACGGGTTTCCCCGCCCTCATGGGGGTCTTCCCGCCCAACGTCCTCCCCGAGGAGATCACCAGCGGCCACCCCGAGCGGGTGCGGGCCGTCCTCTGCTGTCAGTCCAACCCCCTGCGCTCCTACGCCGACACGACGGCCTACGAGGAGGCCTTCCGGGCCCTCGACCTCCTCGTGACCTGCGAGCTCGCCATGACGGAGACGGCGGCCCTGTCCCACTACGTCCTCCCCGCCCGGTCGGGCTACGAGTCCTGGGACGGGACGTTCTTCGCCTGGACCTTCCCGGAGGTCTATTTCCAGATGCGCCGCCCCGTCGTGGAGGCGAGGGGGGAACCCCTCGAGCTGGGGGAGATCCACGTGCGCCTCGCCGAGGCCCTGGGCTTCATACCCCCCCTGCCCGCCGATCTCCACGAGGCCGCCGCCAAGGACCGTCTGACCTTCGGCCTGGCCCTGATGGGGTTTCTCCGTGAAAACCCCCAGGCCCTCGCCGACATGCCCTTCATCCTGGCCAAGACCCTGGGACCGCGCCTCGGATCGGTCCACCTCGCGGCCCTCTGGGGCCTCCTCCAGGGGGCGCCGAAGGACTTCCGGAAGGCCGCCGCCCGCGCCGGTTTCAAGACCGGCCCCACCATGGGCGAGGAGTTGTTCCGGGCCGTCCTGGACCACCCCGAGGGCCTCATCATCGCCGTGGCCGACGGCGAAGACAACTTCTCCCTCATCGCCCACGAGGACAAACGCCTCCATATCCACATCCCCGAGATGGACGACTGGGTGAGGGAGATAGAGCCAGGGCGTGAAGAGGAGGCCCTGCGCCCCGATCCCCGCTTCCCCATGATCCTCCAGGCGGGACGCCACATGCGGATGAACGCCAACACCCTCATGCGCGATCCCGCCTGGAACGAGGGCAAGCGGGCCTGCACGGTCCTCGTGAACCCCGCCGACGGCGAAAGGCTGGGCATCGGCGACGGCGACCAGGTACGGGTCGTCACGGCGGCCGGCGAGGCCGTCATCGAGGCGGAGGTGACGGAGGCGACGCGGGAGGGGCAGGTGATCATACCCCACGGCTTCGGTCTCGTCTATCAGGGGGTCATCTACGGGGTGAACGTCAACCGCCTCACCAAGGCCGCCCACCGCGACCCCTTCGCGGCGACGCCCCTCCACCGGTACGTCCCCTGCCGTCTGGAAAAGGTCTGACCACCGGATCTCGCCCCTGAAGACCCGGCAGAGGGAGTGCACCAGCGCCTTCGAGGCCCCGGCCCTCATCGGGTTCGTCAGGGACATGGCGGGGGGAAAAGGGGATTCCCCGTGACGATCCTCGTGGGCCTTTGCGCCGTCGGCAACGGCGGGTTCCGGGTCGTGGAGACGGGGCGTTTCGCCCTCGCCTTTTACGACAAGGAGACGGGGGAGGGATCCGCGTCGGCCTCGGACCCTGGCCGGCCTGCCGGGGCCTCGACCCCTATCGCGCCCCTTGACAAACCCGCCGGGGGAGCTATGTTAGCCCCGCCTTCCAAGGCACCTGAGGACATTTACGGGAGGATCATAGACCATGGCCGACGATGGGAAGATCAAGAAGGTGGTGCGGGAAAGATACGGCGAACTGGCCCTCAGGGGCCTTTCCTGCTGTCAGTCCGCCTCGTGCTGTCCCGTGGAGATCGGTGAAAAGATCGGCTACACGGAGACGGACCTCCAGGCCGCCCCCGAGGGGGCCAACCTGGGTCTCGGCTGCGGGAACCCCCTCGCCCTGGCCTCCCTGTCTCCGGGCGAAACGGTCCTCGACCTGGGCAGCGGGGCGGGTTTCGACTGTTTCCTCGCCGCCCGCAGGGTCGGCGCCACGGGCCGGGTGATCGGCGTGGACATGACGCCCGAGATGATCGAGAGGGCCCGCCGCAACGCCGAGACGGGGGGGTTCCAAAACGTGGAGTTCCGCCTCGGAGACATCGAGAACCTCCCCGTGGCGGAGGGAAGCGTCGACGTCGTCATCTCCAACTGCGTCATCAACCTGGCCCCCGACAAGGAACGGGTCTTCAGGGAGGCCTTTCGCGTCCTGAAACCGGGGGGGAGGATCATGGTCTCCGACATCGTCCTGACGAGGCCCCTCCCGGAGGCCGTAAAAGATTCCGTCGCCGCCTACGTCGGCTGCATAGGCGGCGCCGTCCTCAAAGACGAGTACGTAGGCGCCCTGGCACGGGCTGGTTTCCAGGACATCACCGTCCGGTCCGAGACGCCCTACCCCCCCGAGGGGATGACGGCGGACCCCTCTCTCGTCGGGATCGCCCTCTCCCTCAACGTCACGGCGACGCGCCCGTAGGTTCAGACGACCGTCTTCCCCTCCCTTCTCTGCCGGGCGACATTGAGGAGATACTGATCCATCCCCTCCGCCGCCTCGGGCCGGAAGGCGTTGATCGCCCCTTCGCGGTCGGCGTCCGTGACGATGATCACCCGCTCGTTGGCCGCCAATCCCCTGAGAATGCCCCGAGCGGACTCCTGGGGCGTGATGGCCGACTCGGGGGCGCCCCCGGCCTTGTCCCAGATGGGGGTGGCGACGGTCCCCGGGATGACCGTGGAAAAACGGATGTTCTCGTCCCAGAACTCGTAGCGCAACGAGCCCGTGAGGCCCACAAGGGCCGCCTTCGTGGCGCTGTACATGCTCTGCAAGGCCATGGGCGCGAAGGCGATCCCCGAGGCCGTGTTGGCGATGTGCCCGCCCCCCTGGGAGCGCATGACGGGCAACACGGCCCTGATCCCGTACAGGGCCCCGTAGAAATTCACGTCGAAGGCGAACTTCCAATCCTCGTCCGTCGTCTCGTCGAAGGGTTTCACCAGCGCCAACCCGGCGTTGTTGAAGAGGAAGTCGATCCGGCCGCCCCCGAACTCCGCCGCCTGGGCGATCATGGAGGCGACGCTGTGCTGTTTCGTCACGTCCGTCTGGATCCCCAGGACCTTGCCGGGGTAGGCCCCGTCGAGCCTCGCCGTCTCCGCCTTGAGTTTCTCGGCGTTGAGATCCGCCAGGACGACGGCCCCGGCACCGAGGGAGAGGAGCAGTTCGCACAACGCCAGGCCGATCCCCGACGCCCCGCCGGTGACGACGGCGACCTTGTCTTCGTAATATTCCTTCATCTCTCAAACCCCCCTTTTCGTTCTTGATTCTCCTTCTTTGCGGACCCGTCGGCGGCCGGGGATCCCTACTCGAGGACCCTCCCCCGGTTCTCCATCAGGGTCATGCGGCCCTTGGTCATCACGACGGGGGCCGTCTCGATCACGGGCAAGTCGGCAAGGGCCGCGATGATGTGCCACTGCATGGGATTCTGGTCCCAGGTCAACTTAGTCCAGCGGATCGTCCCCTTGCCCGTCCAGGCCCTCTCGGGTTCGCTGCGCATGGGGAAGAGGACGAACTGGCTCAGATCCGCCCCCGGCCCGCCCACCTTCGGGATGTAACGCCACCCGAGGGAATTGATGTCCGTCGCCAGGCCCCTTACCTCCTCCTCGCCGAGGGGCTTCAGATCCGTCGTCTCCAGCTCCAGGAAGGTGCTCCCCTCGAAGCTGAGACGGGTACGGTAAGTGCCGGCGACGATGTGGAGGTCCTCGATGTCGGCGTAGATCTTGGGGACGCCCATCATGTTCCCCGTCTGGATGGGCGTGGCCTTGTTCTCCCACAGGACGAGGGCGTAGCCCCCCTCCAGACGGTCCCTGCGGCCCTGGAACCGCACGGGGGCCGTGACGGAAACGAGGTTGTAATAAGACCCGGCCATCCACTCGACCTCCCGGCACTGCTGGTACTGGACGACCAACTCCGGAGTGGTCACCTCGAAACCCTCCGGGATATAGTCGGCCAGTCTCTCCCCATCCGTCGTGTAACGGTAGATCAGGCTCACGACGTCGTTGTAGTCGGCCCTGGCGGCGGGATCGAAGACATACCCCCCGAAGTGGGCCGGCATCCGGTAAGTCTTGTCCTTTTCGATCTTAAACATAATCCCTCCTTCATGCAGTTTGATCGATAACCTCCATGCCCGCCCGGAGCCCGTCCAGGACCGTCAGGACATGGAGAAGATACAACAGAACACCCCCGTTGGCGGCCAGGATGACACCGATGACCACGCCGGGGACCAGACCGGGGATGAGCATCGAGGCGCCGAACATGACGGCCAGGATATTCAACGTCAGTTGGGTGAGAAAGAGCCTTTCCAGCACGGGGGGAACGGTCGGGCGCGGCCCCTTTCGCCGTCTTGCGGCCTGGGACCACATCTGGGCCAGGGCCGCGGCACCCCCCAGGAGGTTGAGGACCCCGACGAGGACCGTCAGGGGCGACACCAGGATCCCCGGCACGATGCAGGAGACGATCCCCAGGGCCGCGAAGAGGAGCCCGCAAACCACCATCAACCACGACCGGGTGAAAGGACCCAGGGGCGTACTCCCGAAGGCCAGCATCTGGACGGCGAAAATCACCATCAGCAGGCCGAGCTGGGCGCTCGCCGAGAAGGGGAGCAAACCCAGGCTCACGGGGACGAGGAGGGAGCCGAGAATCATCATGAAGACCCCCACCAGGACGAGCATCGACCGCTCGGCCGAGAGACCGACCTCTCCGACGGGGCGTCTTTGGGCCTCGGGATAGGAGCCGTATATCCTCCGGAGCACCTCGGCGAGGTAAAGGATGGCGGCGCCGAAAAAAAGGACCACGAAGGCGATCTGCCGCGTCGTCATCAGCTCCCGCCACCAGATGACGAGGCCGATGAGGATGGACAGGAGATAGACGGAGGCGCAGGCGAAGATCAGGTGCCTGAAGATCCCCCCGTATTGCGCCCAATTCCTGAACTTGTCCGCGGCGAGAAACATCTGCAGAAGGAGGAGCAGACCCCCCGGGCCGAAGCAGATAAAGAGCAAGACCCGGGGAAGGGGGGTCGCGAGGGGGAGGAAACAGGTCGTCATGCCCAGGGCGGCGATCAGGATACCCAGGGCGAAGAGGGGCCGCGACCGGGGCAGGTCGCCCAGGGGCGTCCGCCCGAGGGTGATGATCTGGAGGGCGAAGGTGATGAGGAGCAGCCCGTAGAGGCCGTTTTCGTAATAGGGGAGCGCCCCCCGCTCCACGGGGAAGAGCAGGAGGCCCGCGATGACCATGGTCATGCCGCCGATGATCAGCATCACCGACTCCAAGGGGAGATCGGCCTCCCTCAGGATGGCGGTTCCCGGCCCGCCCGTCTTCCCCGTCACGAAACGTCCCTCACGGCCCTAACCGGCAACGATCTCCCCCCTCATAACTTTGTTGATGATCTCTCGGCCCACGACAACATCTCGTCCCCCGACGGTATGGCCGACCTGCCCCCCGGGCGGGTGGCGACGCGGGCGGCGGCCCGGTTGGCCAGGTCGAGACAGCGCCTCGCCTCCCAGCCCCGCAGGAGGCCATAGGCGACGGCGGCGTGAAAGACGTCGCCGCAGCCCGTCGTGTCCACGACCCTGACCTCGTGGGCCGGGGAACTGATCACCTCGCCGTCGGCGAGGGCCACATAACCCCTCGCCCCCAGGGTGACCCCCGTCAGGGACGGTCCCAGGGCGGCCAGTCTCCGACAGGCCTCGAGGGGGGCGTCTCCCCCGACGAGGGCCCGACAGAAGGTCTCGGAGACGATGAAGACATCGGAGAGGGCCGCCAGATCGAGCATGCCGTCCCTCAGGGTCCCGGCGTCGACGACGACGGCCCGTCCCGCCCGGCGGGCGACGGCGGCGGCATGGAGGGAGGCCTCGATGAAGAGGCCGTCGGTGTAGAAGGTCCTCGCCGCCTCGATCCACGCCGTGTCTACCTCCGCCGGGGCGACGGCCCTGCCCGTGGGTCGCCTCCACAGGATCGTCCTTCTCCCCGTAACCGGCTCGGCGATGACGAAGGCGAACTGGGAACCCTCCCCCGCCCTCACCAAGAGGCCCCTCGTATCGACCCCTTCCGCCTCCAGGGAGGCCCGGATCTGCTCCCCGAACCCGTCATCCCCGACGACGCCGCAGAAAAGGCAGCGCCGACCCCACCGGGAGAGGGCGACGAGGGCCGTGGCCACGGGGCCTCCCCCCTGGACGATCATCCGTCGGAACTCGTGTTTCGTGTCCGGTGACGGGTAGGAGTCGAAGACGCCGACGTAGTCGAGGGAACACTGCCCCAGGCCGAAGACGTCGAAATCGGATGACACGATACCCAATCCTCAAGTGCCTGTATAAACGTCTTTTTCGTGTCTACGCCTCGTGGGCCTTCTTGCCGTAGACCCTCTCGTAGGCCGCGCAGTAGGGGCAGATGCCGTTCTCGACGTTCTTGACCAACCAGTAGGCGATGCCCCGCTGCTCCCTCCTGGCCCGTCGGCAAACGGGGCACTCCACGCAGCGCTGGGCCAGGCGCCGATCCCTTTCCTGCAGTGTCGAATCCCTCATCCCTTCCCCTCACCGCCCCCGGCCCCTCAGCTCCGCGTAGAGGCCCTCGTTGACCGGCGTCGGTACGCCGTGACGCCTCCCGAGGTCGATCACCTTGCCGGCGAACATCTCCACCTCCGTCCTGCGTCCCGCCTCCACGTCCTGGAGCATGGAGGTCTTCCCGTCGGCGTCGAGGCGTCCCAGGACCCGGTACCACTGATCGATGTCGTCCTCGGAGAGATGGACGCCGACGGCCCCCGCCACGGCCATGACCTCCCTCATGGCCGCCTCCATGAGGGACCGCGCCCGGGGGGAGGTCCTCATGACGCCGTAGTTCGCCCCCAGGACCGCCGAGACCTGGTTGACCCCCACGTTGACCATGAATTTGAACCAGAGGGTGCGGATCATGTCGGGAGGCACGGCGTGGGGGATGCCTGCCCTCTCGAAGAGCCCGTGGAGAAGCTCCACGCGCCGGGTCATGGTAGGGTTCTTCGCCTCGCCGAAATAGACCGTCCCCGGGGTCGTGTAGCGCACGGCATTGCCCTCGCGGACGGCGTCGATGCCGAGGTTGACGGCGTAGACGACCCTTTCCATGCCGTAGACGGACCCGATCAGCTCCTCGGAGTCGATGCCGTTCATGAGGGACATGATCGTCGTCCCGGGACCGACGGCCTGCGCCATGTCGGAGACGGCCCGTTTCAGGTCGTAATACTTGACGGCGACGATGAGGAGATCAGAGGGAGACGCCCCCTCGGGGGGCACGACGGGGATGAGGTATCGCTTCCCGTTGACCGCGACCCCTTCCCTCCGCAGCCGCTCGCCCCGCTCCCCCGCGGCGATGAAGAAAAGCCGCTCCAGGGGCGGGTCCATCTCGAGGAACATGGCCCCGTAGGCCGCCCCCAAGGCCCCGGCCCCGATGATACCGATACTTTCCATGCCCTTCATCCCGTCTTTGCGGCGAAAACAGCCCTTGCGACCCGGCGCAGGATAGTATCCCCCCCGGGGGGGGAAAGTAAAGACAAATTCGGGGATACCACCCATACTTATACCCCGGCCGGTCGTTCTTGACGTTGTCCCTCGCCGGGTCAAGCCAAATTGACGGGGGCCTTCTCTCCCTCGTCCGCTCCCTCTTCGACCCACCCCATGGCGTCGAGGAGGCCCGCCGCGGCCCGGCGGAGGCCGACGAGGGCGTTGGCCAGGTCCGTGCGGTCGTCCTCCGTCCAGTCCCCCCAGGGGAGATCCCTCAGGGTACCCGTCATCTCATCCACCTTCATGATGAGGACCCGCTCGGGGCCGGGGCGCGGGGGCCGCGCCTGGGGGCGACCCTGGGCGGCGGCACTTTTCATGTAGCGCTCGAACTTGCGGCGCATGGCCTCTTCCGATCTCAGGCGGGCGATGGACAACAGGAGGCCCTTGGGTATTTCGGGGTTGGTGCGGCAGGCGTTGCGGATATCCTCGGGGAGGCGGTTGAGAGAGAGGGTCCGGGAGATGACCGCCTGGCTCTTCCCCAGGGCGTCGGCCAGCTGGTTCTGGCTGAATTTGTAATCCCTCATGAGGGCGTCCATCTGCTCCGCCTCGTCGATGGGGAGGAGGTCCTCCCGCTGGAGGTTCTCCACGAAGGCCTGGAGTCGCGCGTCCCCCTCCGTGTAGGTGCCGTAGATCTCCGTCAGACCCGCCTGGGCCGCCGCCCGGCAGCGGCGATGACCGGAGACGATGACGAGGTTGCCCTCCTCGTCCCGGCGGAACTGGATGGGGACCAGGACACCCCAGCGGGCGATGGAGACCGCCAGCTCGTTGATGGCCATGGGATCCATGTAGACGCGGGCCTGGTGGGGGTCGGGCTTAAGATCGGCGATCTTGAGACGATAGAGACGCCCCTTGACGTATGTCGTGGTCATGGTAGATTAACCTCCAGTGATTTGATGGTTTTAATAATACCATGCCAGCGCGGCACCGCCAAGGGTAAATATGAAAAAAGCCGTTCCTTTGATCCTCACGCCCGGCCGGCGCCGCGTCCTGACAGGAGGGATGGGAACGAGCCGTCCGCCCCTATCCGACCATGACCGGGCAAGGCCTTTCCCCGGCAGGCTGGTGTCTAATAATTATCTCATGTTTTATGAGACAACGGCAATGGGGTCAAAGATAAATTATGCGCGTAGCATAAGGTCTAACCTTGTGATTTCATTCGGAGAAAACCTACGCTTAGGCAGCGATTGAGGAATTTGTAAGCTATTGATATCATGGAGGATACTCGACAAGAGGGGCGACAGGGGGATGGGCGGTCAAAAAGGCGAATTGTCTTAGTTATGACTGATATTATTATCAACCGAAGACGGGCCGTCGGGGCCATGGCGGCCGCGGCCGTCGCGGCGGTCCTCATCCTCACGGCGGGCGGTGCCTGGGCCTGGTCGTCCCGGACCCATGCCTTCATCGCCGAGCGAGCCGGCGTCCGTCACCCCTGGTACGTCAACTTCCCCGACCTGATCCGCCGGGAGAACCTCCCCCTCCTCGCCCCCCTCCACCACCACAACGCCGCCCCGAAGACGGTCGTGACGAGGGAATACGTCGACCGTTTCCGCGTCGAGGAGCGGGACCTCGTGGACCCGGCGGCGGGGGGAGTCGTCCTGCGCGTCCCCGTACCCCACCCCGCGGGTGTCCTGTACCGGAAGATCGTGGATCTCTACGAGGCCGCGCAGGGAAAAACGGGCTGGGAGTTCGACTATTACCTCTTCTGTATCGCCCACTATATCGGCGACCTCTCCCAACCCCTCCACAACTGCCCCTACGGTGACAAGGCCGCCGCCGACGGGAGGGTCTACCCCGAGATGGGCCGCTGGGCCCGGGAGATGCACGGGGAGTTCGACGGGGCCCTCGACCCCTACCTCCCCCTGGACGACGAGGGGGAAGGTCTGTTCCGCTCGTTTCTCAGGCGGGTCGTCATCCTCTCCGTCGACGACCTCAAGGAGGAGATCGCCCGGGTCGCCAACGACGCCATCGCCCTGGCCGCGACCTGCCACGGGGAGGGGAGGATCATGACGAAGAGGGAGGCCCTGCACCAGGCGGCCGCCTCCGTTTCCCTCCTCCGGGCCGTCCTCGCGTCCCTGAGCCGACCCGCCACCCCCCTGCCCGACAGACCGCCCGTGGGTCTCAGGGAAAAACGCTAATTTTCAAGACCTGACCCCGAGGAGGAAGGGGTAGTGGAGGTCGCAGGGGATGCCCATGCGCAGCCAGGCGTTGCGCTCGTCGAGGACGGCGTTCATGAGGTCGCGGATCAGGGCGCTCCCGCCCCCGGGAACGGCGATCTCCTCGTAAACGCTCAGGGTCTCGACGACGAGGGGCGCCTCCCGGCCCGTCTCGTCCCGGTAGAAGAGGCGGGCCTCCTCCTCCGTGTCGGCGGCGATGATCCAAGCTCCGATCTTGAAGACCTCCAAAGGGCACCTCCTGCGGACAGGCAATTGCCGATGCCTTCCGGGCGGACACGCCCGGCGTCGCCCGGGGGGCGGGATGAACGGCCGCCCCTAATCCCGGGGGATCCTCTTCTCCACGGCCCGGCCCGTGTCCCGGCCGAACTCCGTCATGAGGGCGGCGATGAGGCCGTCCATGAGGGACCGCAGGTCCCGGCCCGGCCCCGAGGAGACGGCCTCGCCGTACCAGACGACCCCGTCCCTCCTCCCTTCCCTCGCGGCCGCCGCCTCCAGGAGGATCAGACGCAGCCAGCGGTCGTATTCCGTGCGGACGACGGGGACGTAGTTTAAAAGGGGCGAAGGCGGGACATAGGCCTCCCCCTCCGTCCCCGTCCGGGGCGCCGTCAGGGGGAGACCGTCGATCCACGTCAGGCCCTGGCCGACGCCGTAGGAGAACCGCAGGGCGAACCGGGCCCCGCCGAGATCCGCGAGGAGATACCCCTTCCTCTTGAGGGCCTCCCCGAGCTTGCCGGCGATCTCCCGGTCGAAGAGGGGGTTCTGGGCCCCCTCGTTGGGGAGGACGCAGATAGGGACGCCGGCCGTGAGGGCGCCCGCCCGGGCGGCGTCGGCAAAACCGTTGACCTGGACGTAACGGGCGGGGGTGCAGGCCGCCAGGATCGCCATGACTCCCATAACCAAGACGACGGCGAGGGTCTTTTTCACGGCTCCCATCTCCACGGCCGCCATTATCCGACGGCCCCGGGACCTTTGCAAGACCTTTTCCCGCCCGCCGCCGCCTTGACACCCCGGCGACGTTACCCTATAGTCGGGCAAAACCCCTGCCCAGGAGAAGGCCATGCCCCCCATCCCCCACATCAGGCTCCCCGACCGGATTCCCCGAGGCTTGATCGTCCTGGTCGTCCTCCTCTTGGCCCTCGGCGCCTCCTGGCAGGCCGTCGGTCTCGTCACCGACTGGCTCTGGTACCAAGAGACGGGGTACGAACAGGTCTTCACCGTCACCCTGACGGCCAAGGCCCTCGCCGCTGCCCTCTTCGGCCTCCCCTACTTCCTCTTCCTCTTCCTCAACCTGATCCTCGCCGACCGCCTGGCCCCCCGCTTCCGCCTGACGGGGGTCGGAGGCACCATCGAACTCATACCCCGCCAGGGGCCCCTGAGGGCCGTCATCGCCGCCTTTTCCCTCGCCCTGGGCGTCATGGCCGCCGCGGCGGGCGCGAAGGAGTGGGAAGGCCTCCTCCTTTTCGTCAACGGCCTCCCCTTCGGGAAGACGGACCCCCTCTTCGGTAAGGACATCTCCTTCTACGTCTTTTCCCTCCCCCTGCTCCAGCGCCTCTTCTCCTGGTTCCTCGGTCTCAATCTCCTCACCCTGGCGTCCGTGGCGGCCCTCTACGCCGTCCGGGGGGCCCTCGTCGCCCGCCCGAACCTCTTCACCGTCGCCCCCCCGGCGAGGCGCCACCTCCTGATCCTCCTTTCCCTCCTGTTCTTCTGGGGGGTCTTCGGGTCCTGGCTATCCCTCAACGAGCTCCTCTTCACGAAACGGGGCGTCGTCTTCGGTCCCGGCTACACGGACGTCACGACCCAGGTGTGGGTGATAAAGGTCCTCATGGGCCTCAATTTCCTGGCGGGGGCGGCCTTGGTGGCCTACGCCTTCACGGGCAAATCCGTCCTGCCCCTGGCGGCCGTCGGTGTCCTGGCGGCCTTCTACGTCCTGGGACGGGGGGTCTATCCCTACGCCGTCCAGCGCTTCCAGGTCGTCCCCAACGAAATAGTCCGGGAGCGGCCCTACCTGGAGTGGAACATCAAGTACACGCGCCTGGCCTATCAGCTCGACAACATCGAGGAGCGGGACTTCCCCGCCGAAGAGAACCTAACGCGGGAGGACCTCCGGAAAAACGACCTGACGATCAAGAACATCCGCCTCTGGAACGACGCCCCCCTCCTGAAGACCTACGGCCAGCTCCAGGAGATAAGGACCTATTACAAATTCCTCGACGTGGACAACGACCGCTACGAGATCGACGGGGAGTACCGGCAGGTGATGATCTCCCCCCGGGAACTCCACTACCCCTCGTTGCCCTCCCGGACCTTCGTCAACGAGCGCCTGACATACACCCACGGCTACGGCGTCGTGGTGGGCCCCGTGAACCGCGTCACCGCCGAGGGTCTGCCGGAGTTCTTCATCCGCGACATCCCCCCCGTCTCCACCCGGGGTCTGAAGGTGACGAGGCCCGAGATCTACTACGGCGAGACCTCCAACGACTACGTCTTCGTCCGCACAAAGGCCCCCGAGTTCGACTACCCCGTGGGGGACAAGAACGTCTATTCCCGCTACGAGGGCAAGGGCGGCGTGCCTCTGTCCTTCTTCAGGAAGATCCTCTTCGCCGCCCGCTTCGGGTCCCTGACGATCCTTCTGGCCAACGAGATCACCGACGAGAGCCGGATCATGTACTACCGGACCGTCCGGGAGAGGGTGGCCAAGATCGCTCCCTTCGCCCGCCTCGAGAAGGACCCCTACCTCGTCATCACCCCCGAGGGGCGCCTGGTGTGGTTCGTCGACGCCTACACGGTGACGGACCGCTTCCCATACTCCGAACCCGTCAAGGGGGTGGGCAACTACATCCGCAACTCCCTCAAGGCCATCGTGGACGCCTACGACGGGACCGTCAAGATCTACGTCAGCGATCCTGGCGACCCTATCATCAAGACCTACCAGCGGATCTTCCCGGGGGTCTTCCTGCCCCTGGACAAAATGCCCCCGGAGCTGCAGCGGCATATCCGCTACCCCGGGGGCATGCTGGGGATCCAGGCCCACATGTACCGGGCCTACCACATGCGGGACCCCCAGGTCTTCTACAACAAGGAGGACCTGTGGGCCATACCGGGGAAGCCGGGACGCGGCGGCGAGGAGGAGATGGACCCCTACTACACCGTCATGAAACTCCCCGGGGAGAAACGGGAGGAGTTCCTCATGCTGGTCCCCTTCACACCCAGCAGGAAGGACAACATGGCGGCATGGATGGCGGCGCGGTGCGACATGCCCCACTACGGCCAGATCATCGCCTACCAGTTCCCCAAACAGAAACTCATCTACGGGCCGCGCCAGATCGACGCCCGCATCGACCAGGACGCGGAGATCTCCAAACAGCTCTCCCTCTGGAACCAACGGGGCTCCCAGGCCCTCCGGGGCAACCTCCTGGCCATCCCCATCGAACGGTCCATCCTCTACGTCCAACCCCTCTACCTGGCGGCGGAGAAGGGACAGCTCCCGGAGCTCAAGAGGGTCATCGTCGCCTTCGGCAACACCATCGCCATGGAGGAGACCCTCGAGCTCTGTCTCCAGCGGATCTTCGGGGGCGAGCTGATCCGAGACGGTGCGGCGAGGGCGGAGGCGCCTCCGACGCCCCGGGAGAAGGGTGAGAGGGAGCTGGCCCTCGAGGCCCTCAAACACTACCGGAAGGCCCTGGAGCACTTGAAACAGGGCGACTGGGCGTCCTACGGCGAGGAGATGAGAAAACTGGGCGAGGCCCTGCGGGCCGTGGAGGCGAAACGGTAGGGGAAGGGACCCGGGGCTACGGTGCGCCCGCCGGTTCGTCCCCCCGCCGTCGCCCGCCGTAGAGGTCGTACTCCAAAAGGCGGCACGGAAGGGGTCCGTTGTAGAAGGTGAGGCGCCTCTTCGTCCGCAGGCCCACCTTCTTCGCCAGCTCCAGGTTCCCCGTGAAGATGTAGCCCCGGTAGCCCGGGCAGCGCCTCTTGAAGAAGTCCCCGATCTCGCCGTAGAGGCCGGCGAGTCTCCGGATATCACCCATCCGCTCGCCGTAGGCGGGGTTGAGGACCACGATCCCTCCCCCCTCGGGCACGGGGGTCTTTCGGAAATCGCAGCAGCTAAAGGAGATGACCCTCTCGACGCCGGCCCGGGCGGCGTTCTCCCGGGCCGCCCGGACGGCCTCGGGACGGATGTCCGTGGCCACTATGAGACCCGGGGCCCTCGGGCGGGACACCGCGGCTGCGGACCTCCTGAGGGCTTCGAGCCTGCCCTCGTCGAAACCCCGCAGGTGTCGGAACCCGAAGTCCGTCCGCGTCAGGCCCGGCGCCCGGCCGAGGGCGATGAGGGCCCCCTCGATGGCAATGGTCCCGCTGCCGCACATGGGGTTGACGAGATTACCCTTCCCGTCCCAACCCGCGGCGAGGAGGACCGCCGCCGCCAGGGTCTCCTGCATGGGCGCCTCGAGGGGGACCTTGCGATAGCCCCGCCGGGAGAGGGGTTCACCCGACGTGTCGAGATAGACGAGGCAACGCCGCCCCCTCCAGTGGAGGTGGACGACGACCCCCCTCCTCTCCGGGCCCGCATCGGGCCTCCTGCCGAACCTCCGGGCCAGGCGGTCCACGATGGCGTCCTTGGCCTTCATGTTGGCATAGCGGGCGTCGCGGATGGTCTCGTTGTCCACCGCCGAGGTGACGGTGAGGTAACCGTCGGGCTCGAGGACCTCTTCCCAGGGGATCGTCTTCAGGGCGAGGTAGAGCCCCTGGGGGTCGTGGGCCTCGCGGGAGGCCAAGAGGCAGAGGACGCGCTGGGCCGATCTCAGCGCCAGGTTGAGGCGCATGGCGTCATCGAGGGTCCCTTCCGTCTCCACCGCCGTCTCCGCCGCGGCGGTGACGGGGAGACCCAGGGCCGTGATCTCCCCCGCCAGGATGGAGGCCGCCCCCCGGGCGCAGGTGACGACGATTACGAACCTGTCCTCCCAGATCCTCAAGGGGCCTCCCCGCGAAACGGGCCTTGCAAATCCCCGGGCCTGTGATATGGAGACGCCGAAATACACCCCGATGAAAGGTTCATCGTGATCGATCTGGAACATCTCAACGGCATCAGGCTATCCCCGCAACCCCTGGGTCAGAAGATCGTCGGCAGCGTCCTGTTGGCCCCCAACTACAATCTCTTCCAGCGCGTCGAGATCCGCATGGAGAACCTCGAACGCATCCCGAAGGGCGAGACGGTCATCTTCGCCATGAACCACACGGACCGCTACAACTACTGGCCCTTCCAGTACAAGCTCTGGCGCCTGGGCTACCCTTTCACCACCGTCTGGGCCAAGGGCAAGTACTACCGCAACAAGGCCGTGGGGAAATTCCTCGATTTGTGCAACGTCATCCCCGTCCCCTCCATGGGTTACCTCGTGGAGGAGTTTTACCGCCGTCACTTCAACAAGAAGATCACCCGGGAAGAGTACCGTGTCGTCAAAGACTGGATCGACGGGAAGATCGACGAGGCCGTCACGGCCGTCAAGCTCCGGGCCGAGACCTTCGCCCTCTTCCAGCAGGGTCTCATCGATCACCTGAAGGAGTACCATCAGACCCTGATGGAGAAGGTGGCGGAACTGAGCACCAAGGCCCTCCTCGAGTGGGATCTGAGCCTGATCATCTTCCCCGAGGGGACCAGGTCCATCCGCCTGGGGACGGGCCGCGTCGGCCTGGCCCAGATCGCCCTCTACTCGGCCAAGAAGATCGTCCCCGTGGGGTGCAATAGCTCCGATCTCGTCTATCGGGGGCATTTGCCCTTCGCCAAGAGCGGCACGATCACCTACCGCATCGGCGAGCCCCTCTCCCTCCAGGACCGCCTCGCCGAGTTCCGGATCCCCGAGCCCTTTCGTCTCTTTTCCCGGGAATCCCAGGAAAAGTTCCGCGCCCAGTTCGAGGGGGTCACGAGGGTGGTGATGGACAGCATCAACGACCTCCTCGACGAACGGCACCGGCACCCGGCGCCTTCGGGGGCCCCGGAGGGACCTCCGAAAACCGAACCTCCGTCACGGAACCCTCAGTAGCCCTCCCCCGCGCCGAGGATAAGACCCGCCACCTTCTTCCCCGACAGGAGCATCCCGCCGAAGATGGGCCCCATGCGGGGCCCCCCGAAGGCGGCGTTCGCCGACATCCCCGCCACGTAGACCCCGGGGCAGATCTCCTTGGTGTTCTCGATGGTGAGGCGCTCGGCCTTCTCGGACCACATGGACCGCTCCCCGAGGATCTTGCCCGTGGGTGTGTTCAGGGTCACGTCGGCCTTGCGCTCGATGACCCTCAGGACCTCCGTGTCGTGACCCGTGGCGTCAATGACATGGCGGGCGTGGATGGTGAGGGGATCCACGTGGAGACCCGCCATCTCCACGGGGGACCAGGTGACGACGAGGCCCATGACGCGGTTCTCGCGGATCACCACGTCTTCCACGGTGATGCAGTTGAAGACCTTGGCCCCGGCCTTCAGGGCCCGGGAACAGATGGTGGTCACGGCCTCCACGGCATCGGCCGTGTAGTAGCCCCGTTCGAACTCGGAGGCGGCGACGCCGAACTCGTCCAGGATCGCCTTCGCCTCCTCCTGGACGACGATCTCGTTGAACATCATCCCCCCGCCCCACATGCCGCCGCCGATACTGAGCTTCCGCTCGTAGAGGGCCACCTTCTTGCCGCCCCGGGCCAGGTAGTAGGAGGCGACGAGACCCGCGGGGCCTCCGCCCACGACGGCCACATCCACGTCGAGGTGGTCGAGGAGCTTTTTCATGTAGGTCTCGACGATGGCCCTGGTGATGGTGACTTCGTTTAACGCCATAGTAGCAACTCCTTTCGTCCTTTCATATCGATGGAGGGATAACGGCAGGTGGGCAAGACCCTCAGGGGCGCTTCAGGAGCCGGGAGAGGCGGACCACCTTCTTCGCCACCTCCCACGGGTCGCGGCCGAGGATGCGGACGATGGGTTCCTTGCCCACATCGCCGCCGTCGAAGACGGCGTCGGGAACGCTCCCGCACCGGCTGAGGGCGTCCTTCGTCCCCCATTCCAGAGACGAGCCCTCCCTGGCCTTGACATCGGGTGGTTCCTCGGCGCGGTCGAAACCCACCGCGTCGAGACGGGCCGCGGCCAGGGCGTCGAGGACGTCTTGGCCGTACCTGATGTTCATGGCCGAACGGTAGCGGTCGTCGAAGCGCATCGCCGTGAGGACGACGCGGGCGACGTGACGGGAGGCCCCAAAATCCGGGTCGTGGACGGCCTCGATGTCTTCCCCGACGCGGACGATCCGCCCCGGGAAGGCCGCCACCTCATCGGGTGAGACGGCCCCGGTCAGGGCGTAGGCGAAGTTGGACTGGATCTCGGGGATCAAAGCACCCACCCGCTCCCTCTTCAAAATCCCCAGGGCCCCTCGGAGGGCCGTGATCACGTCGTAACGCTCCGCCCGGCGCAGGAGGGGGGCGAGGTGACCCGTGGGTCCGTGCCCCTTTCCCAAGGGGAGGGCGAAACGGATGGCCTCCGTGACGTATCCCTTGGCCTCCCCCACGGCCGCGGGCAGGTCCTTCCCCCGGGCGAGGAGGGTAGCCAGGGCGGCGGCGAAGGTGCAGCCCGTCCCGTGGGTGTGGGGGGTCTCGATGCGGGGCGCGGAGAACTCGTAGAAGCGGCGGCCGTCATAGAGGAGGTCCACGGCCTCGCCCGCCAGGTGTCCACCCTTGATGACGACGTTCCTCGCCCCGAGGCGGCGGATCCTCACGGCCGCCTCCTCCATGTCTCTCCGGTCGGCGATGCCCATCCCCGCCAGGACCTCAGCCTCGGGGACGTTGGGCGTGACGACAAGGGCCAGAGGTATGAGTTCGCCGATGAGGGTGTCCCGGGCGTCATGGCGCAGGAGGGGACTTCCTCCCTTGGCGACCATTACGGGGTCCACCACGAGCCTCCGGACACGCCAACGGCGGATGCGGGCGGCGACGGCCCTGATGATCTCCGACGAAGAGAGCATCCCCGTCTTGGCGGCGTCGATGCCGATGTCGGAGGCCACGGAATCGAACTGCTTTTTCACGAACTCCGCGGGGACCTCCCAGACCCCCTGGACCCCCAGGGTGTTCTGGGCGGTGAGGGCCGTGACGACACTCATCCCGAACCCCCCCAGGGCGGCGATCGTCTTGAGATCGGCCTGGATCCCCGCGCCCCCTCCCGAATCGGAACCAGCGATCGTCAGCACCCTCTGCACAACCTTACCTCCCCAAAAGGATCAAACAATAAAGGTACAACGGTTCCCTCCCATATCCGGGAAACATACAATGGGCGGTCCGAGTTGTCCATCATCAAAAAGGGGGCCCGGGGCCGTCTTCACATGCCCAGGAGGGAGAGCTTGAGGGAAAAGGTCCTGTCCGTCTCGCGGTCGCTGAACTCGAAACCGACGGTCCAGCACTGGCGCCGGTAGGTAAGGCTGTAGACCTTCTCCATGTCCCGGTGGTTCAGGTGGTCCCACTTGGCGGCGAAGGCGAGGGTCAGCTCCTTCGTGACGATCGCCTTGAGGGAGACGTTCGTCTCCTCGACGCTGTCACGGGTGTAGCGGTAGGTGAGGGAGGCCGTGTCGCCACGTTCGTCCTTCAGGCTCAGGTCGTAGTTGGCCTGGGTCCAGGCCCCGTCGTGGACGTTGTACTTGTTCCTCGCGGCGGCCGACAGGTAAGAAAAGGGGTTGAGATCGAGCTCCAGGGCCAAGTCGCCGAAGGGACGGCGCTTTTCGCCGGCGGCGCTGTCGTCCCGCTGGGCCTCCTTGATATCGTAGGTCTGGGCGAGTTTGAGGCGCATCAATTCCCGGTATCGGCGGCTGCCGTCCTTTTGGGGGAGACGGGCCGTGATGGTGTTCACGAGGGCATAGGTGACGGCGTTGACATCGTTCACGGCGGCGGCGTAGTTGGGAAAAGACTCGTCCTGGTTGGCCGTGCGACTGTAGGTATAGGTCACCTCCGGCCTGACGGCGTGGCGGATCTTGTCCATTTCCTTGGAACCGAGGGAATAGACCCGCGCCGCCTCCGTCGTCGCCGTGACGCCGGCGCTGTACACCTCCCGGTCCCCCCTTTTCTTCAGGCCGTCCTCGATCTTGTCGTCCCGCTCCCAGAAGGTGCCCCGCACCCCCAACCGGGGGGTGACCTGGAAGGCGCCCAGGGACAACGGCAGGCTCAGGGCGGGGTTCAGGTCGTAATAGTGACCCTTTTGACCCTCACCGCGGTAGAAGTAGTCGTAAGTCGCCGTCCCTTCGCCGTGGATCCTCGTCCCGAAGAGGGGGGCCCGCAGGGCCGTGAGGGTGACCTCCGGGTACCTCTGCAACGTCCCTTCGTTGCTGGCCGCCGTGAGGTCGTCGGTCCCCTTGGCCAGGACGGTGAGGTTCATCCGCTGCCAGTCCTTGACGAGGCGGACCGTGGCGTCGAGGGACGTCAGGGATTCGTCCCCCTGGAAGGAGACCCTTCTGAAGGGCCTGTCCCTGGTCTGGCTGTAGTTGTCGAGGAAATAGTTGGCCGAGGAGAAATCCCGGAAATAGAACGGATCGGAGACCCGGGCGATATCCGCCCGCAGGTAGAAGGTGGGGTCGAAACGCTGCTCGTGATTCAAGTAGAGGGCCCAGCGTTTTGTGGGGGAGTGCCAATCTCTCCTGACGTTTCCTACCTCCTCCCTGATCTCCTTGGTGTCGTTGAGGAAATCGCCGTAGACCACCCCCGACGTCCCCTCGCTCAGGGCGTAACGGAACTCCGCCCCCCCCTGGAAGCCCCGGGAACTCATCATCCGGGGGTAGAAGGTGGCGTCCAGGTCCTCCGAGATCGCCCAAAAGAAGGGGAGGGTCACATCGGTGCCGAGGCGGTCCCGGGAATAGCCCAGGCGGGGGAAAAGGAACCCCGATTGGCGCCTCGTCTTGGCGGGGAAGGGCAGATAGGGCGTATAGAGAACGGGCACGTCCTTCACGTAGAAACGCCCGTCCCTGAGGAGACCGTAACCGTCCACGGTGACCCGCAGGTCCCTGCCTTTGAGCTTCCAGTCGGGGTCGTCGCCGTCGCAGGTCGTCAGTTGGGGATCGAGGACGAAATACGTGTCCTGGGACCGCCGCTCGATGCGCTCGCCGGCGATGTGGAAGTGGGTCACGGCGATGAATATCCTCCCCCTGGACACGGTCCCCGTGCCGTCGGTAATGTTCAGGACGACCTTCTCCCCCTCGACGGCGTCCCCGCCCCTGACATACCTCACCCGGCCTTCGGCCTCGGCCGTATCGGCCCGGCGGTCGAGGGAGACGTGGTCGGCATCCAGGACGGAGCCGGCGTGTCGGATGTGGACTGCGCCCCGGGCGGTGTAGACCTCCGTCGCCCAATCGTAGGCGAGGCTGTCCGCCTCGATGAGGACCGGCTCCCTACCGGGGGGGCCGACGCCGGGGCCCGTCTCGGCGGGGAGGGGGGTGAGCAGAAAGGGAAGTGGACCCGCCCCCTCGTCCCCGAAGGGGGGGAAGATCCGCGGGTAGAGGGGGAAATAGGCCTCGTGGGACAGCTCGAGGTTCACCCCCGCCGCATCACGCGGCACGGCCAGGGAGAAAAAACCGTCCCCGTCCGTCACCACCGCCCCATGGGGGTCCGCCAGGTCCGAGACCCGGACGCCGGCCACGGGCCGGCCCTCCATGTCCGTCACCCGGCCCTTGATGACGGCCGTTGACGTCCCCGACGCGCCTTTCCCCTCCCCCGTGGGGGGTCCCGTCTCCGGCGCCCCCCAGGCGCCGGTTGCGGCCCAGAGGAGCAGGGAAAGGACAAGGGACCACCGGAGACCTTTCATGGCGCCAACAACCCCCTCAGCTCCCCCACCAGGTAGAGGGATCCGGTCACGCAGACGAGATCCCCCTCTCCGGCCGCCGCCAGGGCCGACGCGAGGGCCGCCCGCGGCTCCTCCTTAACCACCACGTCCCGGCACCACCTCCGGCCTTCCGCGGCCAGGGACCCCGGCGGCAGGGCCCGGTCGCTCCCGGGCCGGGTAAGGATGAGGAGGTCCGTCAAGGGGGCGATCTTCATCAACATCCGGCGGTAGTCCTTGTCGCCGAGACAGCCGAAAACGGTGATCAGGCGCCGCGGCCGGAACCGCCCCTCGAGGGCCCTGCGGAGGGCGGCCATCCCGGCGGGGTTGTGGGCCCCGTCGAGGAGGATCTGGATCCTCTCACAGGGAAAGACTTCCAGGCGGCCGGGCCAGCGGACCGCCGCCAGGCCTTCCCGGACCGCCCCTTCGCCGACGGCCGTCCCCGTCTCCTCCAGGGCCTCGGCGACACCCACGGCCAGGGCGGCGTTTTGGATCTGGTGATCCCCCACGAGGGGGATTTTCAGGTCATGGAGACGCCATCGTGTCCCCTGATAGGAGAAAACCCCGTCTCCCCGCCGCCGGACACGCAGCTCCGCGCCCAGGCGCCTCAACCGGGCGCCCCTCGCCCGGCAAACCTCCTCGAGGACGCCCAGGACGGCCCTCTTACGGGACGCCGTGAGGCACACGGCCCCTTCCTTGATGATACCCGCCTTTTCCGCTGCAATCCGCGCCAGGGTTCGGCCCAGGTAGGCCCGGTGTTCCCAAGAGACGTCGGTGACGGCGCAGGTACGGGGATTCACCACGTTTGTCGCGTCGAGACGCCCCCCCATGCCCACCTCCAGGACGGCGATGTCCACCCCCCGGCGGGCGAAAAAGAGGAAGGCGAGGGCCGTGAGGAACTCGAAGTAGGTCAGGCCGTCGCCCCCCGAGGAGGCCAGTTCGCCGGTGAAGGCCGCGAGCTCCTCCGGAGCGATCTCGACACCGGAGATCCTTATCCGTTCCCGGACGTCCCTAAGGTGGGGGGAGGTATAGAGACCGACCCGGTAGCCCGCCGCCGTCAGGACGGCTGCCGTCATGGCGGCGACGGAACCCTTGCCGTTGGTGCCGCCGATGAGGACACAGGGATAGGATTCCTGGGGATTCCCCACCTCGGCGAGGGCCTCCCTGAAAGCGGCGAGGTCGAGGCGCATCCCCCTGCCCTGGAGGGAAGCGAGATATGAGAGGGCCTGAGCGTAGTCCATGTCCGTCCATGCAAAAAAGCCATGGATTGGTCCAACCGGTCAACCCATGGCCTTCGCAGAGCAAGTTCTTTCCTACTCGGGCAGGACCTTGAACACCTCGTCACCGGGACGGACGCGATCCCCGACTTTGACACCGATGTAATCACCCACCACGGCCTTCTCCACCTTTGCGTTGTTGATCTCCATGGATTCGATGGCCTGGGTGATGTCCGTCGTATGGCCGACGATCTTGATCGTGTCCCCCACGCACAGCTCCCCGGAAGTGATCTTCACGGCCGCCACGCTGGGTTTGGCAAAGAACTTCACCACTTCACCCACCTTTTGCTCCGCCATAGTCATCCTCCTTTCTCCATCGCCGGATGGTCGTTCCCTTACGTACTGGGTCATTGACTATCCCTTTTCCGGGAAAAACTCAAGACAAAAAAAGGCGGATGGCATGGCCACCCGCCCCGACGGATCCTTTCTTGAATCTTCTCAGGCCTTCTTCGCCGCCGCCTTCTTCTTCGCCTTCCGTTGATCCCCTTCCTGGAGAAACTCCACCATGGAGATGGGGGCGTTGTCCCCTTCACGCCAGCCGAGCTTGATGATGCGTGTGTAACCGCCCGCCCGGTCACGGTAGCGGACGGACAGTTCATCGAAGAGCTTCTTCACCGCCGTCTCGCTGCGGACGTAGGCCAAGGCCTGGCGGCGGGCGTGGAGGTGCCCCCTCTTGCCGAGGGTGACCATCCGCTCGGCGATGCGCCTCAGCTCCTTGGCCTTGGCATCGGTGGTCTTTATCCTCTCCTCCATCAGGAGGGAGGTAACCATATTTCTGAACATGGCCTTTCGGTGGCTCGTCGTCCGGCCCAACTTGCATGTCGCCTTGGCGTGTCGCATGATTCGCTCCTCCCCTTAAGCCTGCTGTTCCTTGTTCTCTTCCTGGGTATTCCAGGGGGGGAAGTCCAGTTTCATACCGAAACTTAGACCCTGCTCGGCCAGGATCTCCCTGATCTCGTTGAGGGATTTGCGGCCGAAATTCTTGGTCTTCAGCATCTCCGCCTCCGTTTTCTGCACCAGTTCGCCGATAAGGTTGATCCCGGCGTTCTTCAGGCAGTTGGCGGACCGCACGGAAAGCTCTAGGTCGTCCACATGTCTGAGGAGTTTCTCCTGGAGGTCTTTCGGGGGGCCCGTTTCACCGGCGGGCTCCGCTTCCGGTTCCTTCCCCTCGAAATTGATGAAGATATCGAGTTGTTCCTGGAGGATCCTCGCCGCGCGGGCCACGGCATCCTCGGGGAGGATGCTCCCATCCGTCCATACCTCGAGGACCAGGCGGTCGTAATCGGCCACCTGCCCCACGCGGGCGTGGGTCACCGTGTAGTTGACCTTCTTGATGGGTGAAAAGAGGGCGTCGATGTTGATGGTACCCTCCGGCTGATCGATATCGCGCTCCCGGCGGGCGGGCACGTAACCGCGCCCCAGTTGGGCCGTCATCTCCGCCTTCAAGACGGCGTCGCCGGACAGGGTGCAGAGGTAATGGTCGGGGTTGAGGATCTCCACGGTAGGGTCGGCGATGATGTCTCCCGCCGTGACGACACCTTCCCGGGCCACGTCGAGACGGAGCATCCTGGGTCCGTCCTGATGGAGTTTCAGTCTCACGCCCTTGAGGTTGAGGATGATATCTATCGTATCTTCCTTGACACCGGGGATCGTGGAGAACTCATGAAGAACACCGTCGAAACGGACGGAACAGATGGCCGCCCCCTGGATGGAGGACAGGAGGGTCCGGCGGAGGGCGTTTCCCAGGGTGGTACCGGCACCCCGCTCCAGGGGCTGGCAGACGAACTCGGCGTAATACCGGGAACGGGTGGACTCGTCTATTTCTATGCGCTTGGGCCTTATGAGACTGCGCCAATTATGCTGCATCTTCTTCTATCCCTCGCAAATCGGATGTTACTTGGAATAAAGCTCCACCACCATCTGTTCCTGAACGGGCATGGTCAGGTCCTCCCGGGCGGGGAAGGTCTTGACGATCCCCTTGAAATTCTCCCGGTCCAGCTCCAGCCAGTGGGGTACGCCCCTCCGGGCCACGGTCTCCATCGCCTCGACGATCCTGGCCACCTGACGGCTACCCTCCCGGACCTGGATCTCGTCGCCTATCTTCACGAGGTAGGAGGGGATGTTGACCTTCTTGCCGTTGACGGTGAAATGGTTGTGGCGGACGAGCTGCCGCGCCTCCGTCCGGGAAGTGGCGAACCCCATGCGGAAAACCAGATTGTCCAGGCGGCGCTCCAAGAGAAGGAGGAGATTGTTGCCCGTGATCCCCTTTTGACGGTCCGCCTTCTCGAAATACCCCCGGAACTGTTTTTCCAAAAGGCCGTAGATCCTCTTCAGCTTCTGCTTCTCCCGCAGCTGCAGACCGTAGTCCGATGGTTTGCGCCTCATCTGGCCGTGATCGCCGGGGGCGTATTCCCTCCGCTCGTAGGAACACTTCTCAGAGTAACAGCGATCACCCTTGAGAAACAACTTGATGCCTTCCCGGCGGCACAGCCTGCACACCGATTCACGATACCTTGCCAAGAAACTGCCTCCTCATCTCCTCAATAAAGGTTCATGCCACCGATCACACCCGGCGCCTCTTCGGGGGACGACACCCGTTGTGGGGGATGGGCGTCACGTCCCTGATGAGGGTGATCGTCAAACCAGCCGCCTGAAGGGAGCGGAGCGCCGACTCCCGGCCCGCCCCCGGGCCCTTTACATAGACCTGGACGGTCCTCAGACCGTGTTCCTTCGCCTTCTTGACCGCGTCTTCCGCCGCGAGCTGCGCCGCGAAGGGGGTGCTCTTCCGGGACCCCTTGAAACCCTGGATCCCGGCGGAAGACCACGCGATGACGTTGCCGCTCAGGTCGGTAATGGTGACGATGGTGTTGTTGAAGGTGGACTGGATATGGGCGATCCCCTCCGGTATATTCTTCTTTTCCTTCTTCTTTCCCGTTCTTCTGGCGGGTCTTGCCATGGATGCCTCCGGATCGTTTAACTCTGTTGATCAACCGTTATTTCTTCTTCCCGGCGACGGTCCTGCGGGGACCCTTTCTCGTCCGGGCGTTGGTGTGGGTTCTCTGGCCCCGGACCGGCAGGCCGCGACGATGCCTCAGACCGCGATAACATCCCAGGTCCATGAGCCTCTTGATGGACATGGAGTAATCCCGCCGGAGATCACCCTCCACCTTGTGCTCCTTGTCGATAATGTTGCGAATGGCCGTAATCTCCGCATCCGTCAGGTTGTCCGTCTTGGTGTCGAAATCGACACCGGCTTGACGGAGGATCTCCTGGGCCTTCGTCCTCCCGATACCGTAGATGTACGTCAGGGCGATCTCCATCCTCTTGTTTTTGGGTAAATCGACACCGGCGATTCTTGCCACCTTGAAACCTCCTCCCGCCTAACTCTTTCTAGCCCTGGCGCTGCTTGTGCTTGGGATTCTCGCAGATTACCCTCAGGACACCACGCCTCTTTATGATCTTGCACTTGTCGCAAATCTTCTTCACAGAAGCCCTTACCTTCACGGTCTTCACCCCTTCCCGCTATTTTGTGCGGTAGATGATCCTACCCCTCGTCAGGTCGTAGGGGGACAACTCGAGGGTCACCCTGTCCCCGGGTAGGATCTTGATGAAATGCATCCTCATCTTCCCCGAGATATGGGCCAGGACCCGGTGTCCGTTCTCGAGCTCCACGCGAAACATGGCGTTCGGCAGGGGCTCGATCACCCTTCCTTCTACCTCTATGGGCGCCTCTTTGGCCATGACTCGACGTCCCTCTCAAAAACCTTCAACAAACACTCAATATCTCCGGCCCCTCTTCCATGATGGCCACGGAATGTTCGAAATGGGCCGATAAACTTCCGTCCGCCGTAACGGCCGTCCAACCGTCGGCCAGGACCCTCACCTCGTAAGACCCCGCGTTTACCATGGGCTCGATGGCCAGGACCATCCCCGCTTTCAAGACGATCCCCCTGCCCTTCCTGCCGAAGTTGGGGATCTGGGGATCCTCGTGCATTTCCCGGCCTATGCCGTGGCCCACAAACTCGCGGACGACGGAAAAACCCGCCCGTTCCACGTGGTCCTGAACGGCGTAGGAGATATCCCCCAACCGGTTGCCCACCCTGGCCTGATCCACGGCCCGATAGAGGGATTCCTCCGTGACCCTCATGAGGCGCCGGGCCTCTTCGCTCACGACACCCACGGGAACGGTGATCGCCGCGTCGCCGAAGTATCCGCGGTAGAACACGCCGAAGTCGATGCTGACGATGTCGCCTTCCTTGAGGACCCGCTTTGCCGACGGCATGCCGTGGACGACCTCGTCGTTCACGGACACGCAGAGGGCGTAGGGATAGCCCCGATACCCCTTGAAGGCCGGCACCGCGCCTCTGCTGCGGGCCATTTCCTCCGAGAGGCGGTTCAATTCCAAAGTGGTGACCCCCGCCACCACCGACTCCCGCAATCTCGCCAGGACCTCGGCGACGATCCTGTTACTGGCCCGCAGTCTCTCGATCTCCTCGGGTCTCTTGAGAAATACCATGCGGGCCCTAAACCTTCAACGACGGCCGTCAACGCCTTCTCGCCAGACGTCCCCTCTTCATGAACCCCTCGTACTGCCTGGTCAGGAGATGGGTCTCGATCTGCCCTGCCGTGTCCAGGGCCACGCCCACAACGATGAGGAGGGCGGTCCCGCCGAAGTAGAAGGGAACGTTGAAATAGCTGATCAGGATACTGGGGAGGACGCATACCGCGGACACGTAAATGGCGCCGCTGAAGGTCAGCCTCGTCAAAACACCGTCTATGTAATCGGCGGTCTTCTTGCCCGGTCTGATGCCGGGTACGTAACCGCCGTATTTCTTCATGTTGTCCGCTACGTCCACGGGATTGAAGGTAACGGCCGTGTAAAAGTAGCAGAAAAATATTATAAATGCAACATATAATATCTCGTATCCCAACCTCCCCGGGACAAGATAGTTGGCCACCTCCTTCATCCAGGGATGGGGGATGAAGTTGGCGATGGTGGCCGGGAACATGATGATGGAGGAGGCGAAGATCGGCGGGATGACACCCGCGGTATTCACCTTGAGGGGCAGGTGGGTCGACTGCCCTCCGTAGACCTTCCTACCGACTATGCGCTTGGCGTACTGGACGGGGATGCGCCGCTGGCCGCTCTCCACGAAGACGATGACCCCCACCACGACGACCATCATGACGGAGAGGATCAAGATGAAGAATATCCCCATCTCCCCCGTGGACAGGAGACGGAAGGTGTTCAGGATCGCCGCCGGGGCGCGGCAGACGATCCCGGCGAAGATGATAAGGGATATGCCGTTGCCGATACCCCGCTCCGTGATCTGTTCCCCCAGCCACATGATAAAGGCCGTACCCGCCGTGAGGGTGATCATGGTCATGAAGCGAAAGCCCCAGCCCCCTTCGATGACGATGGAGGCCCCCGTGGGGCCGGCCATGTTCTCGAGACCCACGGCGATGCCGAAACCCTGGATGATGCTCAGGATCACCGTACCGTAACGGGTGTATTGGGTGATCTTACGCCGCCCCGCTTCCCCCTCCTTGGAGAGCCGCTCCAGATGGGGGATGGCGATGGTCAGGAGCTGGAGGATGATGGAGGCGCTGATGTAGGGCATGATCCCCAGGGCGAAGACGGAGAGGTTGCTGAGGGCCCCGCCGGCGAACATGTCGAAGAGGCCCAAAAGGGACCCCTTCGCCTGGTCGAAATAGGCGGCCAGGGCCGTGGTGTCTATGCCGGGCGTCGGGACATGGGCCCCGATCCGGTAGACGATGAGGAGGAGAAACGTCATGAGGATGCGTTTCTGCAGCTCCGGGATCTTCCCTATGTTGCCGAAACCTTCTAACAATTTAGCCTTCCTGGACGATCACGCCGCCCGCCGCCTCGATCTTCCTGCGGGCGCCGTCGCTTACGGCATCGAGTTTTATCGAGAGGGGATGCTCGATCTCTCCCCGCCCGAGGAGCTTCACACCGTCTCCGGTCTTCTTGATCAGACCCTTCTCCTTCAGGGCCGCCGTGTCCACCACCGCCTGGGGGGGGAAGACGGACAGTTGACCGACGTTTACGATGACGATCTCCTTCTTGAAATAATTACGGAATCCGCGCTTGGGCAGGCGGCGCGCCATGGGCATCTGCCCCCCCTCGAACCCGGGGCGGGTCCCGCCTCCCGATCTCGCGTTCTGCCCCTTGGCCCCCCGGCAGGCGGTGCCGCCATGCCCGGAACCCTCACCGCGGCCCACACGCTTCCTCTTCTTCCGGGAACCGGCGGGTGCCTTCAATGTCGATAGATCCATAGTCTCTACGCCTCTATCTCTTCTACGGCCACGAGGTGGGACACCTTCTTCGCCATCCCCCTGATCTCGGGGGTATCGGCCAAGACCACCGACCGGTTGAGCCTCATCAGACCCATGCCGCGCAGGATCTTACGCTGCTGCTCCGGGCGACCGATATAACTCTTCACAAGGGTTATCTTAAGTTTCTTTGCCACGTCTCATTACCTCTCTACCGGGCCATCGGCGCCGCCACCGGGACACCCCGGGCGGCGGCCACGTCCGCCGGGTCCTTCAAACGCAGAAGGCCGTCGATGGTGGCCTTGACAAGGTTGTGGGGATTGTGGGAGCCGAGGCACTTCGTCAAAACGTTATGGACTCCCGCCGCCTCCAGGACGGCACGGACCGCCCCTCCGGCGATCAGACCCGTCCCCTCAGAGGCGGGTTTGAGAAGGACCCGGCCGGCACCGAATTCGCCGATCACCTCGTGGGGTATCGTCCTGTTGGCCACCGCCACCTTCTGCATATTCTTCTTGGCCTGCTCCATACCCTTCCTGATGGCTTCCGGGACCTCGTGGGCCTTACCCAGACCGGCCCCTACGGAACCCTTGCCGTCCCCCACCACGACCACGGCGCTGAACCGGAAACGGCGGCCTCCCTTCACCACCTTGGCCGTCCTGTTGATGGCGATAACCCTGTCGATCAGCTCGATGTCTTCCATAACCCTTCTTTCCATGAGCACCTACCGCTTTAGAATTTCAGGCCCGCTTCCCGGGCCCCCTCGGCAAGGGCCTTGACCCGGCCGTGATAGAGAAATCGACCCCGATCGAAGACGACCGACTCGATGGCCTTGTCCTTCAAACGGAGCGCCACGAGCCTCCCCACTTCGCGGGCCGCCTCCGTCTTTTTCAAACCCGCGATCTTCTCCCTGATCTCCTTGGTCAGGGTGGAAGCGGCGGCGAGGGTCTGGCCCGTGTCGTCGGCAATGGCTTGGACATAGATATGCCGCGCGCTCCGGAAGACGGAAAGGCGCGGACGGGAAGGGGTGCCGAAGATCTTGGACCTTACCCGTCTCTCCCGCTTTCTCCTGATTCTTTCAACCTTCTTGTCAGCCAATTTTCCCGTCCCTCAATACCTGAATGAATGATAACGAAGACCGTCACTTGGAGCCGGCCGATTTCCCCACCTTGCGGAGAATCTTTTCCCCTGCGTATTTTACCCCTTTGCCCTTGTAAGGCTCCGGTTTCTTGAACGCCCTGATCTCGGCCGCCACGCGGCCCACAAGTTCTTTGTCGATACCGGAGACGACGATGTTGACCTGTTTGTCCACCCTGATGGATATCCCCTCGGGTATCCGGTACTCGATGGGGTGGGAGTAACCGAGGGTAAGTTTCAGGACCTGTCCTGCCACTTCGGCGCGGTACCCGACACCGACTATCTCCAGGGCCTTTTCGAATCCCTTGCTGACGCCTTCCACCATGTTCGCGATCAGGGTGCGGCTCAAGCCCTGATAGGCGCTGCCCTTCCGGTCCGTCGTGACGCACTTGACCAAAAGGTTGTTGCTCTCCTCGACCACGTCGACGCCGTAAGGCAGCTTTATCGTCAGGGTGCCCTTCGGGCCCGAGACCCTGAAGCCCCCGTTCTCCCTGGCAAAACTGACCCCGGGGGGCAATGAGATGGGTTTCTTTCCTATTCTCGACATTTCAAGCTCCTGAATCTCCCGCAGGACTCCTTCCCCTACCAAACCTTACAGATGATCTCGCCTCCCAGGCGGGCCTCCCGGGCCTCGGCATCGGTCATGACGCCGCGGGAGGTGGAAACGATGGAGATACCGAGACCGTTCAACACCTTCGGGATCTCATCGCTCTTGACGTAGATCCGGCGTCCCGGCCTGCTGACCCGCTGGATATCCGTTATGACCGTCCTCTTCAAATCGAGATACCGGAGATATATCCTCAAGACGTCGTGCTGCGTCGCGTCCTTCCTGATCTCCCAACCCTCGATGTAGCCCGCCTTCTTCAAGACCTCGGCGATGGTTTTGTTCATCTTCGACAGCCTGACGTCCACGCTCTTGAAGCGAGCCCGGTTTGCGTTCCTGATCCGCGTCAGCATGTCCGCGATGGGATCCGTGATTGCCATGTTCCATGAACTCCTTGAATCTTGTTACCAGCTTGACTTGATGACGCCGGGTATCTCCCCTTTCGAGGCAAGATTCCTGAGGCATATCCTACACATGTCGAACTTACGGTAGTAAGCCCTGGGCCTGCCGCACAGGGGACAGCGGTTATAGGCACGAACGGAAAACTTCATCTTTCTCTTTGCCTTTGCGATTAGGGATTTCTTTGCCACGCCTCTCTTGCCTCCCGATATTGATCGCCTCAAGCCCCGCGGAAGGGCATACCCAAGAGCCTGAGCAACTCCCGGGCCTCTTCGTCCGTCTTCGCCGTGGTCACAACGACGATGTTCATCCCCCGGATCTTGTCGATCTTGTCGTAATCGATCTCGGGAAAGATGATCTGCTCCCTAAGACCCATGGCAAAATTCCCGCGGCCGTCGAAGGATTTGGGGGAAATCCCCCTAAAGTCCCTTACCCGGGGGAGATTGACGTTCACCAACCGGTCGAAGAACTCGTACATCCTCTCTCGACGCAAGGTCACCCGGCAGCCGATGGACATGCCCTGACGGAGTTTGAAAGTGGCGATGGACTTCCTCGCCTTGGTGATGACGGGCCTCTGACCGGTGATGCTCGCCAGTTCCGCGGAGGCCGTGTCGAGAACCTTGGCGTTCTGGATCGCCTCCCCCAAACCCATGTTGACCACAATCTTCACCAGCTTGGGCACTTCCATGGGGTTCTTATAGCCGAACTTCGCGATGAGTTGCGGGACGACTTCCTGCTTGTAATATGACTTCAGTCTCGCCATTTCTCAGACCTTATTCATCCAAAATCTCTTTGCATTTCCTGCAGATCCGGACCTTCTTACCGTCCTCGAGGACCTTGAAACCGATCCGGACGGGGGCATCGCACTTATTGCACATGTAGGCGACGTTGGAGACATGAATGGGCCCCTCCTTCTCCACGATCCCCCCCTTGACCTTGGCCGTGGGCCGCTGATGCCTCTTGACGAAGTTGAGCTTCTCCACGATCACCTTATCTTTTTCCCTCAGGATCTTCATGATCTTCCCGGTCTTGCCCTTCTCCTTGCCGGCGATGACCTTGACCAGATCCCCCTTCTTCAACTTCATCCCTTCCATGTCTACAGCACCTCCGGGGCCAGGGAAATTATCTTCATGAACTGCTTCGCCCTGAGCTCCCGCGCCACGGGCCCGAAGATACGCGTCCCGATGGGTTCCATCTGGTTGGAGATGAGGACGGCCGAATTGTCGTCGAACTTCAGATAGGAGCCGTCCGGCCGGCGGACCTCCTTGACCGTTCTGACGATGACCGCCTTCATGACATCCCCCTTCTTGACCTTGGAATTGGGGAGGGCCTCCTTCACAGAGACAACGATGACGTCACCCACGGTGGCGTAACGTCTCCTGGTGCCTCCGAGGACCTTTATACAGGCCACTTTCTTGGCCCCGGAGTTGTCCGCCACGTTGAGCAGAGTCTGCATCTGAATCATAAGCCGTCCCTCTCACTTCGCCTTTTCCAGGATCGCCCGCATCCGCCAGCGTTTGTCCTTGCTCAGGGGCCTGGACTCCACGATGAGGACCGTGTCCCCGACATTACAGAGGTTGCCCTCGTCATGGGCCTTGTATTTGGCAAAGCGTCTCACATACTTGTGAAACACCGGGTGCTTTACAAGGCGTTCGGTCCTGACCACGATGGTCTTGTCCATCTTGTTGCTGACCACAACACCCTTGATCACCCTACGGTTGCCTCTCTCGTCCATCCGTGATCAGACCTCCCTCTCCCTCAACACCGTCTTGATACGGGCTATATCCCTTCTGATCTTCTTCAACGCCGAGGGGGTTTCCAGTTGCCCGGAGCGATGACGCAAACGCAGGCGGAACAGTTCCTCCCTCAACTCCCGGTCCTTCTGCCTCAGCTCTTCGCTGCCGATGTCCCGCAACTCCTTAATCTTCATTGATCATACCCCTCACGAGGAACCGGGTCCCGATGGGCAACTTGTGCGACGCGAGGCGAAAGGCTTCCTTCGCCATCTCCATGGGCACGCCCTGCATTTCGTAAAGAACGGTGCCGGGCCGCACGACGGCCACCCAACCCTCAGGGGCGCCCTTACCCTTACCCATACGGGTCTCCGCGGGCTTCTTCGTTATCGACTTGTGGGGGAAAATGCGGATCCAGATCTTGCCGCCCCTCTTGACGTGGCGGGTCATGGCCACACGGGCGGCCTCGATCTGTCTGGCCGTAATCCAGCCGCACTCCGTCGCCTGGAGACCATAGTCACCAAAGGCCACGGAACTGCCCCGGACGGCCTTGCCACCCATGCGTCCCCGCTGCAGCTTCCTGTATTTAACCCTCTTCGGCATCAACATGGCTCAGTTTCCCCTGTCTTGCTTATTACTTTTCTTTTTCCTTTCTCGTCGGCATGACCTCGCCGTGGAACATGAGGACCTTCACTCCGATAAGACCGTAAGCCGTGTGGGCCTCGGCGAATCCCCAATCGATATCGGCCCTCAGGGTATGCAGGGGGACCCTCCCCTCCCGGTACCACTCCGACCGGGCCATCTCGGCCCCTCCCAAGCGACCGGCACAGTTGATGCGGATACCCTTCGCCCCGAATTTCATGGCGGAGGTCACGCATTTCTTCATGGCCCGGCGGAAGGCGATCCTCCTCTCGAGCTGCATCGCCACGTTCTCCGCCACCAGTTGGGCGTCGACCTCTGGTTTGCGTACCTCCTGGATATTGATGATGATCTCGCTCTTGGAAAAGGCCTCGAGGTCCTTTTTCAGTTTCTCGATCTCCGCGCCCTTCTTGCCGATGATGATCCCGGGCCGGGCGGCGTAGATATTGATCTTCGCCTTGTTGGAGGCCCGTTCGATCTCGATTCGGGAGATGCCCGCATGATAGAGCTTCTTCTTCAGGTAATTACGGATCTTGATGTCCTCGTGGAGAAGCTCATTGTAATTCTTATCCGCGAACCACTGGGAGCGCCACCTCTTCACCCCCCCCAGTCTCAAACCGATGGGATTGACCTTCTGCCCCAACCTCTCACCTCCGTGATTCGTATAACTCGTCCAGAACAACGGTAATATGGCTCATCCGTTTCTTGATGGCGGCCGCCCTGCCCTGGGCCCGCGCCCGCCAACGCTTCAGAGACGGTCCCTGGTCGACGTAGATCTCCTTGACGTAGAGGATCTTCTCGTCGATGTTCGGGTTCTGTCTGGCGTTGGCCAGAGCTGATTTGAGCACCTTGCCCACCAACGCCGCGCTGTACTTGCGGGTGAAGGTGAGGATCCTGGTGGCCTCCTCTATCTTTTTACCCCGGATCAGATCGACTACCAGTCTCGCCTTCTGAGGCGATACCCGTATGTATTTTGCAACGGCTCTCGCTTCCATCGTTCCTTCACTCCCGAACCAAAGCCCGGCCCTTTCCTGCCTTATAAGAATTCCTTTAGGTTACCTGCGCACCTTAGACTTGCGGTCACCGGCGTGACTGAAGAAGGTCCTCGTCGGGGAGAACTCGCCCAGCTTGTGGCCGACCATGTTTTCCGTTACAAAGACGGGGATGAATTTCTTCCCGTTGTGGACGGCGAAGGTGTGACCGATGAGCTCGGGGGTTATGGTTGACCGCCGCGACCAGGTCTTGATGACCGTCTTGTTGCCCGACTCTTCCGCCTTCCTGACCTTCTCCAGCAACTTCTCGTCGATGAAAGCGCCTTTCTTTACGGAACGTGCCACGTTCTAACCTCTTCTCTTGACGATGTACTTATCGGTGAGTTTGTTACTGCGCGTCTTGTGACCCTTTGTAGGAACGCCCCAGGGTGTGCAGGGGTGACGCCCGCCGGACGATTTGCCCTCGCCCCCGCCCATAGGGTGATCAATGGGGTTCATGGCCACCCCGCGGACCTTCGGCCTCCTGCCGAGCCACCGGGTACGCCCGGCCTTGCCGATGCTGACGTTCTCGTGGTCGATATTGCCCACCTGACCGATGGTGGCCCGACACTCGAGACGCACCTTCCTCACCTCCCCCGAAGGGAGGCGCACCTGGGCATATCCCTCCTCCTTGGCCATAAGCTGGCCGTAAGAACCGGCGGACCTGATGATTTGACCGCCTCGGCCCGGTTTGAGTTCCAGGTTGTGGATCAAGGTGCCCAAGGGTATATTCTTCAGGGGCAGGGCGTTTCCGGGCTTTATATCAACCCGCTCACCGCTTATGACGGTGTCGCCCACAGCGATCTTATCCGGGGCGATGATGTATCTCTTCTCGCCGTCGACGTAATGGAGGAGGGCAATGCGCGAGGTACGGTTGGGATCGTACTCGATGGTCGCCACCTTCGCCGGGATGTCATGCTTGTCCCTCCGAAAATCGATGACGCGGTAACGACGCTTGTGACCGCCGCCGATATGGCGGCTCGTCATCCGCCCGTAGTTGTTTCTCCCCCCCGTTTTCTTCAGGGGTCTAAGGAGGCTCCTCTCCGCCTTGTCGCTCGTTATCTCTTTGAAATCAGAGCAGGTCTGAAACCTCCTGCCCGGGGATGTCGGTTTGTAAGCACGAATGGCCATGGATAAAGACCCTCTTCCCTAAATTTAGACGCCTTCGTAGATCTCGATGCGGTTGCCCGGGGCCAGGGTCACGACCGCCTTTTTCCAGTCCGGTTTCTCCCCGATGATTCTACCCAGGCGCTTTTTCTTCCCGTGGACCTTCATGGTCCTCACATTGAGGACCTTCACCTTGAAGAGCTTCTCCACCGCCTGGGCGATCTCGATCTTGTTGGCCCGCCGATCGACGTCGAAGACGTACTGATTGCTCAGATCCTTGACAAAGGTGCTCTTCTCCGTAAGGACGGCCCTCTTTATGACGGAGTACAGATCCATTACTGCGACAATGCCCCCTCGATATTTTTTACTGCCATCTCGAGCATGACCACATGATCGTGGTTCAACAGGTCGTAGACGTTGATGCCCTCGGAACGGATCATCTTGACCTCCTTCAGGTTTCGCGACGATTTGTCGAGGATCGGAGAGGGCTTGTCCACGACCAACAAGACCTTCCCGAGGCCGAAACGATCCAAAACCTCTTTGAACTTCTTGGTCTTGATCTCGTCCATGGGGAAATCGTTCAGGACGATGAGACGCTGTTCTCTAAACTTCAGGCTGAGGGCCGAGACCAGGGCCAACCTCCTCACCTTCTTGGGGACCTTGAAGGCGTAGCTCCTGGGTCGGGGGCCAAAAACCGTACCACCCTTACGCCACAGGGGCGAACGGATCGTACCCGCCCTCGCCCGGCCGGTACCCTTCTGCCGCCATGGCTTGCGCCCGCCCCCGGAGACGTCTCCCCTCTCCTTCGTGGCGGCTGTACCACTACGGCGGGCAGCCAGTTGCATGCGCACGACCTGGTAAATAGCCGCCTCATTTACGGGCGCCCCAAAAACGGCATCGCTGAGCTGGATTTCCCCCACCTGCCGGTTATTGATATCATAGACCGATGCGACTGGCATCTCTACACCACCTTCTGCTTCTTTATCGCCTGCCGGATGAGGAGGATCCCCCGACGCGCCCCTGGGACGGAACCCTTCACGAGGAGGACATTCTCTTCCGGACGGACCGCCACTACCTGGATGTTTTGAACCGTCTTCCTCTGGTGACCCATGTGGCCCGGGAGCCTCTTGCCGGGAAGGACGCGTGAGGGATCGGAGCTGGCGCCGATGGAACCGGGGGCGCGATGGAACATGGAGCCGTGAGTGGCACGACCGCCCCGAAAACCGTGGCGCTTGACCCCCCCGGCGAACCCCTTGCCCTTCGATATGCCCGTAACATCCACGTAATCTCCGGCCTTGAAGAGATCTACCCGGATCTCATCACCTACCTCGAAACCCGAAGTATCCTGACGGATCTCCTTCAGGACAGAGAAGAAGCCCTTGTCGGCTTTACGGAAAATCCCCTGGAGAGGTCTGTTCACCGACCTCTGCTTTACCCTTCCATATCCGAGCTGCAGGGCTTCATATCCGTCCGTCTCGTTCGTCTTCTTCTGAATGACGACGGAGGGCTCGACCTCTATAACCGTCACGGGGACAGCCGAACCGTCTTCAGCGAAGACCTGCGTCATCCCCATCTTTCTGCCGATAAGACCTTTTCTCATCTCTCCGCCCGAAACAAAAAAGTAGGAGATGGTCACCTCGCGCCGCCATCTCCTCGCTTTCCCAGAAGCTATAGTTTGATCTCCACGTCCACGCCGGCGGAAAGATCGAGCTTCATGAGGGCGTCCACCGTCGATTGCGTGGGATCAATAATGTCGATCAACCGCTTGTGGGTACGGATCTCGAACTGTTCCCGCGATTTCTTGTCCACGTGGGGCGATCGGTTCACACAAAAACGGTTGATCTCCGTAGGTAGGGGGATTGGCCCCGCCACGCGGGCCCCCGTGTTCTTAGCCGTCGCTACGATGTCCTCGACGGACCGATCCAGGAGTTTGTAATCGTAGGCCTTAAGGCGAATGCGTATCTTCTGTTCTTTCATGCCGAATATTTCTTCCTCTGGCCTATTCGATCACCTTGCTCACGACGCCGGCGCCGACGGTGCGGCCGCCCTCACGGATGGCGAAACGGAGCTGTTCCTCCATGGCGATGGGGGTGATCAGCTCGATCTCCAGCTCGACGTTGTCACCGGGCATGACCATCTCCACGCCCTCCGGCAGCTTCACGACCCCCGTGACGTCCGTCGTCCGGAAATAGAACTGGGGACGATAACCGGAGAAGAACGGCGTGTGACGCCCCCCTTCCTCCTTGGTCAAAACGTAGACCTGGGCCTTGAACTTGGTATGGGGGGTGATGGAACCCGGTTTGGCCACCACCTGTCCCCTCTCGACCTCCTCCCTCTTGGTGCCGCGCAGGAGGACGCCGATATCGTCACCGGCCCTGCCTTCGTCGAGGGTCTTGCGGAACATCTCCACCCCCGTACAAACGGTCTTGAAGGTGGGGCGGATACCGACGATCTCGACCTCGTCACCGACCTTGATGACACCACGGTCAACCCTGCCCGTCACGACGGTGCCGCGCCCCGAGATACTGAAGACGTCACCGATGGGCATGAGGAAGGGCTTGTCGAGAACGCGGACGGGTTCGGGGATGTAGTTGTCCACGGCATCCATGAGCTCCCAGATGGACTTGGCATCCTCGGAATCAGGATCATCCGTCTCCAGGGCCTTGAGGGCCGAACCCCTGATGATGGGCACCTCATCGCCGGGGAACTCGTACTCGTTGAGGAGCTCCCGCAGCTCCAGCTCTACGAGGTCCAACAATTCGGGGTCGTCGACCAGGTCTACTTTGTTCATATAGACTACCACGTAGGGGACCTGGACCTGACGGGCCAGGAGGATATGTTCCCTAGTCTGGGGCATGGGGCCATCGGAGGCGGCTACGACGAGAATCGTTCCATCCATGTGGGCGGCGCCGGAGATCATGTTCTTGATGTAGTCGGCATGTCCGGGGCAATCCACGTGGGCGTAATGACGTTTGGCGGTCTCGTACTCCACGTGGCAGATGTTGATGGTAACGCCGCGTTCCTTCTCCTCGGGGGCATTGTCGATGGAATCAAAGGGCCGAAACTCGGCGAGACCCTTCTTTGATAGGTGCTTGGTGATCGCCGCGGTCAGGGTCGTCTTTCCATGGTCCACGTGACCGATCGTACCGATGTTCAGATGCGGTTTCGTCCTTTCAAATTTTTTCTTAGCCATCTCTCCGTTCCTCCTTCGTCTCTGGAAAAATTCTTTTCTCTGTCTTGACCCCTTGCGAAACCCCCGTTTTCCATCAGAACCGATAATGGGCAAAGGCCTTGTTGGCCTCCGCCATCTTATGGACGGACTCTTTCTTCTTTATGGCCCCGCCGCGATTGTTTGCGGCGTCGATCAGCTCTCCGGCCAATTTCTCCCTCATCGTCTTCTCCGAACGCTCCCGGGCGTTGAGTATCAGCCAGCGGATACCCAAAGCGACGCGGCGGTTGGGCATAACCTCCGTGGGGACCTGGTAGGTGGAACCGCCCACCCGGCGTGACTTAACCTCGATTACGGGTTTGACGTTGTTTACCGCCCTCTCGAAGACCTCTACGGGGGATTCCTTCATGCGTCTCTCGATGATGTCGAAGGCCCCGTAAAGGATGGACTCGGCCGTGCTCTTCTTGCCGTCTCTCATCAGGTTGTTGATGAACTGGGCCACGAGCTTGTTATGATATTTGGGGTCGGGGATGATCTCCCTCTTTGTCACCTCTCGTCTTCTCGGCATGATCGTCTTCCCTGTATCACTTAGGTTTCTTGGCGCCGTATTTGGAGCGTCCCTGCCTACGGTCCGCAACGCCCACCGAGTCCAAGGTCCCGCGCACGATATGATAGCGCACACCGGGGAGGTCCTTCACCCTGCCCCCCCTCACCAGGACGACGGAGTGCTCCTGAAGGTTGTGGCCCACTCCGGGGATGTAGGAACTGACCTCGTAACCGCTCGTGAGACGAACCCTGGCCACCTTACGCAGCGCCGAGTTCGGCTTTTTGGGCGTCGTCGTGTACACGCGGACACACACGCCCCGACGCTGAGGCGAACCCGCCAGGGCGGGGGTTGAGGTCTTGCGTGATATCTTCTGCCTTCCTTTGCGGACTAACTGGTTTATGGTAGGCATCTATCCTCCCCGTACCTTTTCCTCTGATCAATTGTAACTATGGTGCGGCAAAGCCGGGTTTATTATCAATTCACCTTTTCCATGTCAAGCATTTTCTCGGCGGAAGACGTCTCGATCGAGGCGGTTTCCTCCCCCTGGTCCTTGTCCTTCACCAGGATTCCCAGCTTGCGATACATGGGCAGACCCGTACCGGCGGGGATGAGACGGCCCATGATGACGTTTTCCTTGAGGCCCCTCAGATAATCCGTCTTGCCGGCCAGACTGGCCTCCGTCAAGACCCGTGTCGTCTCCTGGAAAGAGGCGGCGGAGATGAAGCTCTGGGTGGAGAGGGAGGCCTTGGTGATCCCCAGAAGAATTGGCTTTCCGATGGCGGGTCTGCCGCCCTGGGCGATTACCCGTTCGTTTTCTTCCTGGAAGCGGTAGCGTTCCACCTGCTCATCGGCGATGAACATCGTGTCCCCTGGATCAACGACCTTGACCCTCCTGAGCATCTGACGAACGATCACCTCCATGTGCTTGTCGTTGATCTTCACGCCCTGGAGTCGGTAAACCTCCTGGACCTCGTCCACGAGGTAACGGGCCAGTTCTTTTTCTCCCTTGATGGCCAGAAGGTCGTGGGGGTTATGGTCACCGGCCATGAGGGGCTCTCCTTCGGAGACGCGATCCCCCTCCTGAACGCTCACGTGTTTACCCTTGGGGATCAGGTACTCCTTCTCCTCGCCGCTGTCAGGGGTAATGATCACCTTACGCTTCCCTTTGGTATCCTTGCCGTAGGAGACAACTCCCTTGATCTCGCTGATTACGGCGTACTCCTTGGGCTTTCTCGCCTCGAAAAGTTCGGCCACCCGGGGCAGACCACCGGTGATGTCCTTCGTCTTCGTCGTCTCCCGGGGAATCTTGGCGATGATATCCCCGGCGCTCACCTTGTCTCCCTCTGCGACCACGATGTTGGCCCCCACGGGGAGAAGGTGACGCGCCACGGAATTCGTCCCGGGGACCTTCGCCGTCTTCCCGCTCTGGTCCTTGATGGAGACCCGGGGGCGCAGATCGGTGCCCTTGAACTCGATGATGACCTTACGGGAGAGCCCCGTCATCTCATCGACCTGTTCCTGCATCGTCTTGCCCTCGATGATGTCGCCGTACTTGATGGTTCCGTCCACCTCGGCCAGTATGGGTATGGAGAAGGGATCCCACTCGGCGATGAGGGTGGCCGGTGTCTCCTGGCCCGTCTTGGGATCCTTGCTGGGCCCCCTGACGAAATCCCCTTCCTTTACCTTCAGATGGGCCCCGTACGGAACGGGATACCTGCCGCGGCTCCTCCCCTGATCATCAAGGACGTGGACCTCACCGTTGCGGGTCATTACGACGAGATCACCCGTCTTGGAGACGACGGGATTGAGATTGACGAACTTGATCGTACCGTCGTGCCGGGCCTGAAGGGTGGAATGCTCCTCGAACTTGGCCATTCCGCCGATGTGGAAGGTCCTCATCGTCAACTGCGTCCCCGGCTCTCCGATAGACTGGGCGGCGATGATCCCCACGGCCTCACCGATGTTGACCAAGTGCCCCCTGGCGAGATCGCGGCCGTAACACATGGCGCAGACGCCGAATTTCGATTTGCAGGTCAGGACGGAGCGGATACCGACCTTCTCGATGCCCGCCTTGTCGATCTTCTCCGCCAGGGTCTCGTCTATCTCCTGATTGGCCCTGACGATCACCTCGCCCGTGTAGGGGTCTTTGATCTCGTCGAGGGCGACCCTACCCAGGACGCGCTCCCCTGCCGTCTCGATGATCTCGCCGCCTTCCATGAGGGCGGACACGTAGATGCCGTCGATGGTACCGCAATCCTCCTCCGTGATGATGCAGTCCTGGGCCACGTCCACAAGGCGACGGGTCAGGTAACCGGAATTGGCCGTTTTAAGGGCCGTGTCGGCCAACCCCTTGCGGGCGCCGTGGGTGGAGATGAAGTATTGAAGGACCGTGAGACCTTCACGGAAGTTGGCGGTGATGGGCGTCTCGATGATCTCCCCCGACGGTTTCGCCATGAGACCCCTCATGCCGGCCAGCTGTCTGATCTGGGCGGCCGAACCCCGCGCACCGGAGTCCGCCATCATGAAGATGGGGTTGAAACTCTCCACCAACTTCTCCTCACCCGAGGGGGTGACGACCTTCGTCTTCTGGATACCCGCCATCATCTCAGCGGCGATACTCTCCGTCGCCTTGTTCCACACGTCGATGACCATGTTGTAACGTTCACCGTCCGTGATGGTGCCATCCATGTACTGTCTATGAATCTTCATGACGTCCCGGTCGGCCTTCTTCACGATCTCCTTCTTGTTCTCCGGGATGACCATGTTGTGGATGGCGATGGAGGCTCCCGACAGGGTGGCGTATTTGAACCCGAGGTCCTTCAGGCGGTCGGCCAAGATGACCGTCGTCTTCGCCCCGCACAACCGATAGCAGTGATCGATGAGGTTGGCGAGCTCCTTCTTGTTCATCAATTTGTTTATGTAGTCGAAGGGTATCTCCTCGGGAACGATCTCGGACAAGACCACCCGGCCGGCCGTGGTTTCCTTCATCTCACCGCCGATCCTCACCTTGATGCGGGCATGGAGATCGATGACACCGTTGTCCAGAGCGCTGCGGACCTCTTCGGGCCCGGCGAAGGTCATCCCCTCACCGAGGACATCCGATTTCTCGCGGGTGAGATAATATATGCCCAACACGATATCCTGGCTCGGAATGATGATGGGTTTCCCGTTGGCGGGTGAGAGGATGTTGTTCGTGGACATCATCAAAACCCGGGCCTCCGTCTGGGCCTCTATCGACAGAGGAACATGAACGGCCATCTGATCGCCGTCGAAATCGGCATTGAAGGCCGTGCAGACCAGGGGGTGAAGCTGGATGGCCTTGCCCTCGATCAGGATGGGTTCAAAGGCCTGGATGCCGAGACGGTGGAGAGTCGGCGCCCTGTTGAGAAGGATGGGGTATTCCCTCACCACCTCGTCCAGGGCGTCCCAAACCTCTGCCGTTTCCCGCTCGACCATCTTTTTGGCGCTCTTTACCGTCGTGACGAATCCCTTTTCCATCAGGCGGTTGTAGACGAAGGGTTTGAACAGCTCCAGGGCCATCTTCTTGGGCAGACCGCACTGGTGGAGGCGAAGATCGGGCCCCACGGTGATGACGGAACGACCCGAATAATCCACCCTCTTCCCCAGGAGGTTCTGGCGGAAACGCCCCTGCTTCCCTTTCAGCATATCGGAGAGGGATCTTAACGGGCGCTTGTTGGTTCCCGTGATCGCCCTGCCGCGCCTCCCGTTGTCGAACAGGACGTCAACCGCCTCTTGGAGCATGCGCTTCTCATTGCGTATGATGATCTCCGGCGCATTGAGCTCCATGAGCCTCTTGAGCCTGTTGTTGCGGTTTATGACACGGCGGTAAAGATCGTTGAGGTCCGAAGTGGCGAAGCGACCTCCGTCCAGGGGGACGAGGGGCCTCAAATCCGGCGGGATGACGGGAAGGACCGTCAGGATCATCCACTCCGGTCTGTTACCGGACTTCCTCAACGCCTCGATCACCTTCAGGCGTTTGATGAGTTTTTTCTTCTTCGTGTCCGAGGTTACCGTTTTGAGTTCTTCGCGCAGCTCCTTGTCCAGCTCCTCGAGGTTCACCTCCTCCAGAAGCTTCCGGACGGCCTCGGCCCCGATGCCCGCCTCAAAGGCGTCCTCTCCGTATTGTTCCTTCAGGTCGTGGAGCTCCTCCTCCGTGAGGAGATCTTTCTTCTTGAGGGGCGTGTTCTTCGGGTCAAGGACGATCCAGGACTCGAAGTAGAGGACCTTCTCCAGCTCCTTGAGGGTGAGGTCGAGGACATTGCCGATCCTGCTGGGCAGACTCTTCAGGAACCAGATGTGGGCCACGGGCGTCGCCAGCTTGATGTGCCCCATCCGCTCCCTGCGGACCTTGGACTGGATGACCTCGACACCGCATTTCTCGCAGATCACCCCGCGGTGCTTCATCCTCTTGTAGCGACCGCAGAGGCACTCGTAGTCCTTCACGGGTCCGAAGATCTTGGCGCAGAACAACCCGTCCCGTTCCGGCTTGAAGGTACGGTAATTTATCGTCTCCGGTTTCTTCACCTCACCGTTGCTGTTCGGTCTCGCCGACCATTCGAGGATCTTCTCCGGCGAGGCGATGGAGATGCGAATGGCGTTGAAACGGATGGGATCCTTGGGTTTCTCAAAATATGTGAAAACGTCTTCCACGGATTATCCTCCTCGTTATTCCTCCTCGATGAGCTCCACATCGAGACAGAGGCTCTGAAGTTCCTTGACCAAAACGTTGAAGGATTCGGGAAGCCCCGGCTCCAGCGTGTGTTCCCCCTTGACGATGGCCTCGTAGATCCTGGTTCGGCCCGCCACATCATCGGACTTTACGGTCAGAAACTCCTGGAGGGAGTAGGCGGCTCCATAGGCCTCCATGGCCCAAACCTCCATCTCACCTAGCCTCTGACCACCAAACTGGGCCTTGCCTCCCAGGGGTTGCTGGGTCACCAGTGAATACGGCCCGATCGACCGGGCATGGATCTTGTTGTCCACCAGATGGTGGAGTTTTAACATGTAAATGATGCCCACCGTTATTTCCTGATCGAAGGGTTCCCCCGTTCGGCCGTCGAAGAGGATGGTCTGCCCGAATTCGGGGAGGGAGGCCTCCTTCAACAACCGACGTATCTCATCCTCGTCGGCGCCGTCGAAGACCGGGCTCGCCATGGGCACCCCTTCCTTGACCCGCAGCACCAGGTCGCGGATCTCTTCCGGTGTCGCCTTTTCCACGAATTCATCGACCTCGGGCGACCCGTAAACGGCCTTGATCTCTTTCTTGAGACGCTCCGTGTCGCGGTATCGTTCCCACAGCTCGTTCAGCTTCTGACCCAAACCTCTGGCGGCCCACCCCAGATGGGTCTCCAGGATCTGGCCGACGTTCATGCGCGAAGGAACACCCAAGGGATTCAAGATGATGTCCACGGGTGTCCCGTCGGCGAAGTAAGGCATGTCCTCCTCGGGCAGGATCCGGGAAAGAACCCCCTTGTTACCGTGACGTCCCGCCATCTTGTCGCCGACGGACAACTTCCTCTTGATGGCGATATAGACCTTCACCATCTTGATCACACCCGGCGGCAGCTCGTCACCGGCCTGGAGGCGTTCCTCCTTTTCCTCACAGCGTCTCTCGATATCCTCGATCTTCCTCTGAAGATTCGCCAGGAGGGTGCCCACTTTCTGTTCTGTCTCCGGTTCGTCGGCGAGGGCGATGTCCCTCCACAGCTCGAAGGGTATGTTGTCCAAGGTCTCCCCGGTGATCACATCGCCCTTCTTCAAAAGCAGACGCTTTTTTTTCGGGTCCGATAGTTTGGCCGCTGCCTTCTTGCCCACAAGGAGCTCCCGCACATTGACCTTGACGGCCTCCCTGATCAACCTGATCTCGTCGTCCCGATCCTTCCGAAGGGCCTGCAGGGACTCGTCTTCGATGGTGTGGGTACGGTAGTCCTTCTCCACCCCTTTGCGGGTAAAGATCTTGGCATCGATGACGGTACCCTCGACCCCCGGTGGAACACGCAGGGAGGTGTCACGGACATCGCTGGCCTTCTCGCCGAAGATGGCCCTCAGGAGCTTCTCTTCCGATGACAGTTGTGTCTCGCCCTTGGGGGTGATCTTCCCCACCAGGATGTCCCCCGGCTTCACGGCCACGCCCATGCGGACGATACCGCTCTCGTCAAGATTACGGAGGGCCTCCTCGCCTACGTTGGGGATGTCCCTCGTGATCTCCTCCTTGCCGAGCTTCGTATCCCGGGCCATGGTCTCGAATTCCTCGATGTGAATCGAGGTATAGATATCCTCCTTCACCACCCGCTCGCTGACCAGGATGGAGTCTTCGTAGTTGTATCCACCCCAGGACATGAAGGCGACCATAACGTTCCGGCCCAGGGCCAGCTCACCCTTCTCCGTGGCGGGCCCGTCGGCGATGATCTCACCCTTGCGCACCCACTGGCCCTTCTTGACGATGGGTTTTTGATTGATGCACGTATCCTGGTTGGAGCGCTGATACTTGATGAGGTTGTAGATATCCACCCCCACGTCCAGGCCGTCGTTTTCCGCCCCTTCCCCCTTGATCACGATTCGGGAGGCATCCACACTCTCGACGATACCGTCCCTCCGGGCGACGACGACGGCCCCCGAGTCCTTGGCCACCACCGACTCCATACCCGTTCCCACGAGGGGCACGGCGGGCTTAAGGAGGGGCACGGCCTGGCGCTGCATGTTCGAACCCATGAGGGCCCTATTGGCGTCGTCATGCTCCAGAAACGGGATGAGGGTTGCGGCCACGCTGACGAGCTGGTTCGGAGAAACGTCGATCATATTTATCTCTTCGGGGGTCACGGAGAGGAAATCCCCTCCCTTTCTCGCCGAGATAACCTCCCCCAACAATCGTCCCTGATCGTCCACGGGCCAATCGGCGGGGGCGATGATATAGTCCTCCTCCTCTATGGCCGTCAGGAAACGGACCTTGTCCGTAACCCGTCCATCCTCCACGATCCTGTATGGTGTCTCTATGAACCCGAAATCGTTGACCCGGGCATAGGTGCTCAAAGAGACGATCAGCCCGATGTTTGGCCCTTCCGGAGTCTCCACCGGGCAGATGCGGCCGTAGTGCGTCGGGTGCACGTCCCGGACCTCGAACCCCGCCCGTTCTCTCGTGAGGCCCCCGGGGCCAAGGGCGGAAAGCCGCCGCTTGTGGGTCACCTCCGACAGGGGGTTCGTCTGGTCCATAAACTGGGAAAGCTGACTGCTGCCGAAAAACTCGTTCACCACGGCGGAAACGGGTTTGGCATTCACCAGATCGTGGGGCATCATGGTCTCTATGTCCCCAAGGCTCATCTTTTCCTTGATGGCCCTCTCCATGCGGACAAGACCGATGCGATACTGGTTTTCGATGAGTTCCCCCACGGAGCGGACCCGGCGGTTTCCGAGGTGATCTATGTCGTCGACGCTGTAGTCGGTCGTCCCGTTCTTCAGGTTCAAAAGATACTTTACCGCCGCCAGGATGTCCTCGTTCCTGAGGACCGTCACGTCCGTAGGGACATCGAGACGGAGTTTGTAGTTCATCTTCGCCCGCCCAACGTCGGAAAGGTCGTAGGTCTCGGGCTCGAAAAAGAGACTCCTGAAGAAGGCGTTCGCCGTCTCGGGCGTGGGGGGGTTGCTGGGGCGAAGGCGCCGATAGATCTCGATGACGGCATCTTCCTGGGACTCGATCTTATCCAGCAGGAGGGTCTCCCTGATGGAGATGTTGGACCGTTCCTCGTCGAGGTGGATGAAATAGAGCTCCCTGATACCCTTTTCTTTAATCTTCTCCAAATGGGCGACCGTCAATTCCTCGTTGCACCTGGCGATGACCTCGCCCGTCTCCGGATCCCTCACGTCCCGGGAGAGGATCCGACCCGATAGATCCTCTTCTTCAATAACAACCTCTTCTACACCCGACTCCATGATGCGTTTCAGGAGCATCTTGGTGATCTTACGTCCCTTCTTCACCAGCACATCACCCGTGGCCGGATCCGTGATGTCGCCCGGGGCCCGCTCGTCGAGAAAGGACTCGCTGACGGTCAGGCGTACCTCACCGCCAGCGATGGATACCTTGTCGATGTCGTAGAAGTAATTCAGAATCGCTTCCCGGTCATTCCCCATGGCCTTGAGAAGGACCGTCACCGGCATTTTTCGGCGCCTGTCGATACGGACATACAGGAGATCTTTGGAATCGAACTCGAAATCGAGCCACGAGCCTCTGATGGGAATGATGCGGGCCGAATAGATGAGCTTGCCGCTCGTCAGGGTCTTGCCCTTGTCGTGATCGAAAAATATACCCGGTGACCGATGAAGTTGGCTGACGATGACCCGTTCCGTACCGTTGACGATGAAGGTGCCGTTGCTGGTCATCAACGGGATCTCGCCGAAGTAGATCTCCTGCTCTTTTATGTTGCTGATCTGACGGGTGTTAGTGGCAGGGTCGACATCGAAGACCAGCAGCCTCACGACAGTCTTCAAGGGAGCGGCATAGGTTAACCCCTTTTGGATGCACTCCTTTTCGTCGTAGCGAGGCTCCCCGATCCGATAAGCGACAAATTCGAGGGAACACTTCTTGCCGTAATCGGAAATGGGGAAAACACTTTTAAACGCCCCCTGAAGCCCGAAATTCCCTCTCTTCTCCGGTTCCGTGTCCTTCTGGAGAAACTTCTCATAGGACTTTATCTGGATATCGATAAGATTGGGAATATCGATGATCTTCTTGATCCTGCTGAAATTTTTTCGAAACTCACCCATAGTGTCCTTTCGGTACCTCGCAAAAAACGCCGGACAAATAAAGACAAGTTGCCCGGGGTAACCGCGGGCAACTTGTTAAAACCACTCCTTGAAAGAACCGGCCTTCTTTATTTGATCTCGACGGTACCGCCGACTTCTTCGATTTTCTTTTTAATGTCGGCGGCCTCCTCTTTTGAGACACCTTCCTTTATCGGCTTCGGCACGCCTTCCACGAGATCCTTGGCCTCTTTTAGACCCAATCCCGTAATGGCCCTGACCACCTTGATCACCTGGATCTTCTGGTCACCGAAACCCGTTAGGATGGCATCAAACTCCGTCTTCTCCTCTTCCTGGACGGCCGGTTCCGCCCCCGGTGCCGCCACCGCCGCCACTGCCACGGGGGCCGCTGCGGACACACCGAACCGCTGCTCCAGTTCCTTGACCAGTTCCGAAAGCTCCAGAACGGTCATCGACTCAATGAACTTTACGACGTCTTCCTTGGTAATTTCGCTTGCCATGATCTCTATCCCTTCCTCGTAAGTTTTAAATAGCCTGTTCTTTCTTCTCACGATAGGCCTGCAGGACTTGGACTAGTCCCCTCGGCACGGCACTGAGGACATTTACCAAGCTCGCCTGGACACCCACCATGACGGAGAGGAGTTTCGCCAGTAGTACTTCCCGGCTGGGCAGGGTAGAGAGGGCGTTCAATTGATCCTTCGTGAGGATCTTACCGTCCAAGACCCCTGCCTTGAACTCGACTTCGGCGTTCTTTTTCGCAAAATCGACGAGAACCTTCGCCGGTTCAACCACATCTCCCTTGGTCATGACGAGAGCCAGGGGACCCTTCAGACTGTCCTTGACGACGCTTAGGTCGGTCCCCTCCGAAGCGATCCTGAGAAGGGTGTTCTTCACCACCCTCAATTCCGCATCGGCTTTCCCGAGGTTGCGGCGGAGCACCGTGAGACGCTCCACATCCAAACCGCTGTAGGTCGTCAGCACGGCCAGTTTCACTCCCCGGAGCCGGTCGTGCAGTTCGGCCACCACTTTTTCTTTAGTCTTTCGATCCAAACCCCGACCTCCTTTCCGTCGCAACCGCCGTTAAAAAAAAAAACGCCACCATCGGCACCGGCGGCCCGACGTATCGAAAGCCCGAGAAAGCAGCGGCCTGAAGGATAAGATCATCTCAGCGACTTACCTTTTCCGTCTCGGCGGGCCGAAAGACGATTCGTTTAAACCTCAGTACCCGCTGTCTCAGACTTCTCTTGAACTTAAATTAGATGTTTTTCACGCTCAGGGGATCAACCTTGATCCCCGGCCCCATTGTCGTGGAAAGGGCAATCCCCTTAAGATAGGTCCCTTTGCTCGAGGCGGGCTTCAGTTTCAGAATCGTCTCAATGACCGCCATGATGTTCTCCATGAGCTTGTCCGCCCCGAAAGAAACCTTGCCCACGGGCGTATGGACAATCCCGGCCTTCTCGACCCGAAACTCCACCTTGCCCGCCTTCAACTCCTGAACGGCACGGGCCACGTCAAAGGTGACTGTACCCACCTTGGGGTTCGGCATCAGTCCCCGGGGACCAAGGATCTTGCCCAGTTTACCTACGGCCCCCATCATGTCCGGCGTCGCCACGGCCCGGTCGAACTCCAACCACCCGCCTTTTATCTTTTCGATGACGTCGTCGGCACCGACGATATCAGCACCCGCCTCCAGGGCCTCCTTCTCCTTATCTCCCTTGGCGAAGACAAGGACCCGAACGGTCTTGCCCAAACCGTGAGGCAAAACAACGCTGCCCCTCACCATCTGGTCGGCGTGCTGGGGATTGACCCCCAGTCTGATAGCCGTGTCCACGGTCTCGTCGAACTTGGCCCGAGCCGTGGACAGAACCAGCTCCACCGCTTCCCTGAGAGGGTAACGCTTCCCCGGCGTGACCTTCTTCTTTACCTCCAAGTAGCTCTTCCCTTTTGAGGACATATCCTAACCCCGCATCACCTTGAGTTTATCCTTCCACTACTATTCCCATGGATCTGGCCGTCCCCTCTATGATCCGCACCGCCGCATCCATGTCCACTGCGTTGAGGTCGTTAAACTTCAGCTCGGCGATCTCGCGAACCTGTTTGCTCGTCACCTTGCCCACCACCTCTTTCTTGGGATCCCCCGAACCCTTGGCTATTTTGGCCGCCTGCTTCAAAAGGACGGACGCCGGCGGTGTCTTGGTGACGAAGGTAAAAGAACGATCGGCGTACACGGTAATAACGACGGGGATTACCATCCCTTCCTGGTTCTGGGTCATGGCATTGTAAGCCTTACAGAACTCCATGATGTTGACACCGTGCTGCCCCAGGGCGGGACCGATGGGGGGGGAGGGGGTTGCCTTCCCCGCTTTGATCTGAAGTTTGATGTTTGCGATAACTTTTTTTGCCATAACTTATGTCATCCCCCTCAAGGATTGTGACGTCGTCTCAGCTCTGAACCACCTGAATGAAATCCAGCTCCACCGGGGTGGAACGACCGAAAATGCTGACGATGACCCTCAGTTTGCCCTTTTCCGGCTTGACTTCGTCGATGACCCCCTCGAAGTTGGTGAAAGGGCCATCGATAATCCGCACATGATCCCCGACGTCGAATTTAAATTTCGGCTTCGGTTTCAGAGTCCCCTCGTCGATACGGGTCCGAAGCATTTCCACGTCCTTGTCCTGGATGGGCGACGGTTTATCCTTGCTGCCTATGAAACCCGTGACCTTGGGGGTGTTTTTCACGAGGTGCCAGGTCTCATCGTTCAGCTCCATGCGGACAAGAATATAGCCGGGGAAGAATTTTCTCTTCGAGGTCTTCTTTTCCCCGGAGACAAGCTCCACCACATCCTCTTCAGGTATGAGAACATCGGAAAAGTATTCCTGTTTTCCCGCCGCCTGGACGCGTTCCATAAGGGACCGTTTGACGCGGTTCTCAAAGCCTGAATATGTGTGGACCACGTACCAGCGGTGTGCCATGAAAGTCTAACCCAGCAGAAGTTTTACGAGTTTGGTGAGACCGAAATCGACGATGCCGAGAAAGGAAGAAACGACGAAAACGACGACAATCACCACGGCCGTGGACGCCAGGGCCTGTTTCGGTGTCGGCCATGTGACCTTGCGCAACTCCATGCGGGCCTCTTTGAGAAAAACCAGGGCCTTCTGAGCCCAAATCTTTATTTTATCCATAAAAAGCGACCGCTGTATCTAAACCGGACGGACCGGTCGTTTTCAAATGGCAGGCCAGGAGGGACTCGAACCCCCAGCATCCGGATTTGGAGTCCGGCGCTCTATCCATTAGAGCTACTGGCCTGTTTTTTCTCAGCTAGGTGATTTATTTCCGGGACTACCTTACTTCGTCTCACGGTGAACCTTGTGGGAACGGCAGAACTTGCAGTACTTTTTCAGCTCCAGGCGTCCCTGCATGGTCCTTTTGTTTTTCGTAGTCGTGTAGTTCTTCTGCTTGCATTCCGTACAGGCAAGGGTGATTATGGTTCTCATGACCCGATATCCCTTTTTCAAAATATGGAGCCCACGACCAGGATTGAACTGGTGACCTCATCCTTACCAAGGATGTGCTCTACCTACTGAGCTACGTGGGCCTCTTGTGATGACGCCGGCGAAATCTCTCCCCCGCGAATTCTCGTCGGATGGAGCGGGAAACGGGATTCGAACCCGCGACCCTCAGCTTGGAAGGCTGATGCTCTAGCCACTGAGCTACTCCCGCTCGCCGGATCTCCCTTTCAGATCCCTTTCCCAGGCCGCGGCCGCCATGGGGAGAGATCGTCCCATTCCATGGTGGAGGGGGGAGGATTCGAACCTCCGAAGGCTGAGCCGGCAGATTTACAGTCTGCTCCCTTTGGCCACTCGGGAACCCCTCCGCTGTGATACGTCTAACAGATGGAGCTGGCGATGGGATTCGAACCCGCAACCTGCTGATTACAAATCAGCTGCTCTACCGTTGAGCTACGCCAGCGGGGTATCACCAAATACACAAACAATTTCAATGATCTGCCCCTTGGACCGCCCTCAATACCAAAAGACAGGCAATGCGAATTGGGAATCCTAATTTTATTGTCCCCTTTTGTCAAGTCTTTTTTTGCCTGAGATCCCTTTATTGAGATCAGCGCAACCTCCAGATCGTCCCCCCTGGGGTGTCCGATATCTCAACCCCCATCCCACGAAGTTCCCGGCGTATCTCGTCCGCCTCCTGCCACTTTCCCTCCCGGCGATATGCCTCTCTTCTGGCGATGAGCTCCTTGGCCTTCATGTCGATGTCATACCCTTTGAATTCCATCACCCCCAAAATGGAATCAAGGATCTTCAAGGTATCCAAGACCTTGTCGCGGTCCTTCTCCGAGAGTCCATCCTTCGCCAAGGGGAGGCTGACCTTATTCACGAAGGCAAAAAGAGAGGCCAAGGCCCCCGAGACGTTCAGATCGTCATCCAGGCAGCCGAAGAAGCCCTGCCTCACATCGTAGATGGCCTGATCCAACTCACCGTAGCCCTCCCCGAAACGGCAACGCAGTAGTCTTTGTATGAACAGATTAAGCTTCCTGACCGTGTTTCTGGCCGTGTCCAAGGCGCCGAACGAGAAATTGAGGGGCTTGCGGTAATGGGAAGACAGGAGGAAGAACCTTATCTCTTTTCCTTGGTAACCCCTTTTTTCGAGGTCCTCGATGGTGAAAACATTATCGAGGGAGCGGGACATCTTCTTTCCGCCCACCATGACCAGCTCCGTGTTGATCCAGTAATTCGCCATGACCTTGCCCGTGGCCGCCTTACCGATGGCGAGGACATTATCGCAGTGGGGGAAGACTATGTCCGAACCGCTGGCATGGATGTCAAAAACCTCGCCGAGATATTTGAGGGAGATGGCCGCGCACTCCAGGTGCCAGCTGGGCCTTGCGTTTCCCCAGGGAGTTTTGAAATAGACCCCTTCCTTCAGTTCGTTGAGGGTAGAGCGTTTTAGAAGGGTAAAATCACCGGGGCTGTCCTTTTCGTAATCGTCCAGATCGACGGTTCTTCCATGCTGGATGTTGCTCAAATCGATGCGTGAAAGCCTCCCGTAGTCCTCCAACTTGGAGATGTCGAAGTAAACGGACCTCAACTTTTCATAGGCATATCCTTTTTCGACGAGCCGCTCCACCACCTTCACCATATCTTCCACGTTTTCCGTGGCGCGGGGGTAGGTTTCGTCCCTGAGGATATTCAGCTTTTCCATATCCCTCAGGAAGGCGGCGGTGCATCGATCGGAAAAGGTCTTCAAGTCAAGTCCCGCCCTCTTCGCCCCTTTGATGGAGCGGTCGGCCAAATCGATGATGTTCGTGAGGTGACGGACACGATAACCCTTATGAATAAGGTAACGCCTGATGAGGTCGGAAACGACGAAGCGCCTGTAACCGCCGATATGGGGCACCTCATGGACCGTGGGCCCACAGGAATGGATGAGGACCTCGTCGGCCTTCAGGGGCTTGAACGGCTCCTTGGACCTGCTGAGGCAATTGTAAAGCCTCAGGGACGTTTCTTCACGGTCGGCATACAGCTCCGTGCTCAGATAACGTTCCCCGCCGTCGGGAAAAACGACTACTATCACCCCCCCCGACAGTTCTCTGGCCTTCTGTGCCGCAACATGCATGGCCGCCCCGGAGCTCATGCCCACCATCAGTCCCTCTTCTCGGGCCAGCCTTCTCGCCATCTCAAAGGCGTCCTCGTCGAGGATATTAACCTTTTCGTCCAGGCGGTTCTTGTCGAAAATACCCGGACGGTAGGATTCCTTCATATTCTTGAGACCCTGGATCTTGTGTTGCAGGTAGGGCTCCACGCCGACAATGATCACCGCGGGATTGTATTCCTTGAGCCTCTTTGAGACGCCCATGGCGGTGCCCGTCGTCCCCAGCGTCAGTACCACCATGGTGACTTCACCGTCCGTCTGCCGCCAGATCTCCTCTCCCGTTCCGTGGTAATGGGCGAGGATATTGTCAGGGTTGTTGAACTGGTCCGGACAGTAATAGCGATCGGGGTTCTCTCTCAGGATGGCGTAAGCCTTTTCTATGGCCCCGTCGGTTCCCTGGGAAGAGGGCGTGAAGATCAATTCGGCGCCGAGGGCGCGGAGGATCTTCTTCCTCTCCTCACTGACGGCCTCCGACATTGTCAGACACAATCGGTATCCTCGAGATGCCGCTACCAGGGCCAGACCGATCCCCGTATTGCCGCTGGTGGCCTCCAGGATGATCTTATCCTTCGTCAGTTCGCCCCGTTCCTCTGCGCCGCGGATCATGGCGTAGGCGGTTCTGTCCTTAATGGAGCCGCCCGGATTGAAGTACTCCAGTTTGGCCAAGATCCGGACGTTGGGGTTGGGATTGAGCCGCCTGATTTCCACGAGGGGAGTGTTGCCGATCGTCTCCAGAATATCTTTATGAAAAAGGGGCATAGATTCTCCGGAACGGACCCTTAAAGATTTTTAAGCATCGAACTTCGGGAGGGGAACCTTCACAAAGGGGACACCCTCTTCGCGGAGGTTTTCCTCTTCCTCCGGTGTCGTTGTCCCCCTGATGTTCCTTCTCTCCTCTTCCCCGTAATGGATCTTCAGGGCAACATCGGCAAACCGTTCTCCGACGTCCTCAAAATTCTTAACCAAGAAATCATGGAGCACCTTGAGCGTCAGCATCGGTTGCCGATCGATGGGACCTCTGGTGCCCTCTTTACTCTCCCTGCTCAGGAAGTTGACACTGGAGGGGGCGATCTCCGCCTTGGTGCTGCCGCAAAAGGGACAGGTAATAAACCCTCTCTCCCGTTGTTCCTCGAAAGAACGCCGGTCTTGAAACCAGCCTTCGAAAACGTGCCCCTGATCGCAACGAAGATCGTAGATAATCATGACGAAAGTCAAAAAAAATATGGACAGACCCTTTTTTTTCGTATAAGTTGTTTGATTGTCGGGATGTGGCCCAGTCTGGTAGGGCACTGCGTTCGGGACGCAGGAGTCGCGCGTTCAAATCGCGCCATCCCGACCATTTTTTTGTTCATCCGCCAACGACTGAGGCCATCTTGAAGATGGGCAGGTACATGGCGATGATCATCCCGCCGACCACCCCTCCCAGGAAGACCATCATGAAAGGCTCCAAGAGGGAAGTCATGGCCTCCACCGCGGCGTCCACCTCATCATCGTAGAAATCGGCGATCTTGGACAGCATGGTGTCAAGGGCCCCTGTGGCCTCACCGACGGCGATCATCTGTACCACCATGGGGGGGAAGATGTCCGTCTCCGCCAGGGGCTCGGCAATGGTTTTACCCTCGGCGATACTCCGGCGCGTGTTGAGGAGGGCCTGCTCGATAATGACGTTTCCCGCCGTCTTGCTGACGATCGTCAAACCCTCAAGGATGGGGACACCGCTGGACATCATGGTGGACATGGTTCTGGTGAACTTGGCGACGGCCACCTTTTTCAAAAGGGGACCGAAAACGGGGGCCTTGAGCACAAGACTGTCGATGAGATATCGTCCCCTCTCCGTGGCTTTGAAACGATTGAAAGCGATAAACGCCGCGATCACCACCCCTAACATCAGGAGAAAATACTTCTGGGTAAAGGCGCTGGCGTTGACAAGGAACTGGGTGGGACCCGGCAATTCACCGCCCATGCCCTCGAACATCTTCTGGAAGACCGGTATGACCTTCAAGAGGAGGAGGGCGACGACGCCGATGGAGATAACGAGAACGCTGGCGGGATATGTCATGGCCCCCTTGACCTTGCTCTTCAATTTCATCGCCTTTTCCATGTAATTGGACAGGCGTTGGAGGATGACGTCCAGAATACCGCCGCTTTCCCCTGCCGCGACCAGGTTGACGAAGAGCTCATCGAAGATCTTGGGGTATTTTTTCAAGGCGTCACAAAGAGTGGAACCGCTCTCAATGTCTTCTTTGATGGAGGTGATGACGGCCTTGAAGGTCTTGTTCTGCTCCTGTTGGGCCAAGAGATCCAAACATTGGATCAGGGGCAGGCCGGCATTGATCATGGTGGAGAATATCCTCGCGAAGACCACCACGTCCTTCTCTTTGACACCCTGTTTTAGGAAAGGGAGGTACTCCGAAAGGTCTTTCGGTTTGGGCTTGACATTTATGGACCGGTAACCCTGCCGACGGAGCATGTTACGGACAGCGGCCTCGTCGGTCCCATCCATGACCCCCTTCTTGATCTCACCGCGACGATTGGCGGCCTCCCACACAAACGCCGGCATCTTCAACCCCTTCTGGTCATGGCCCTACAGGCCGTGTACATGATTATCCCTCCCGCAACGGACACATTCAGGGACTGCACTTTCCCTATCATAGGGATCTTCAGAAGGAAATCACATTTTCTCTTGACGAGGGGCCTGATACCTTTACCCTCACTCCCCACCACAAGGGCCACCCGCTCCTCAAAGGTTATGTCCTCTATGTCGTCTTTCCCTTCCACGTCGGCCCCGTAAATCCAGAAACCTCTCTCTTTTAAAAACATCAGCCCACGGGCGATGTTTGTCACCGCCGCGACCTTCGTCAGGCGGGCCGCTCCCGCGGATGCCTTTACCGCTGCCGCCGTGACACCGGCCGCCCTATGCCGCGGGATGACCACACCGTTGCATCCGAAACAGTGAGCCGTCCTGATGAGGGCCCCCAGGTTCCTCGGGTCCATCACACCATCGACGACCAAGACCAAATCCCCCTTCAGAGACGGTTTACGACAAGCCATGATCTCCTCCAGGGTCGCCTCCTGAAAAGGCCGGACCAGGGCCACCACCCCCTGGTGAGGGGCATAATCCGTCAGGCGATCGAGGGCCGACCGATCCTTGATTTCAATCTCAATCCCCCTTGACGCGGCCAAATCCAAGAGCTTGGCCATCGTTTCCCCGCGCCCGCCGGCGGCGGCGATCAACTTCTCAACGCCCGAGGGATCGTCAAGGACGATCTCCCTAACGGGGTTTCGTCCGTAGATGATGGACCGGGCCACCTCTTTTACCGATCCTATTCGGAATAGTCCTCTTCGCCGATAAATTCCGTGTGATCCTCGATGACCCGATAGGTTGCCTTTGCATTGACCAGATATTCGGGATGGGCATAGGTAACCTTGCCCGCCGCGATCTCCCGCAGGGCCGTTACGATCTCTCTGTTGTTCTTCGTCTCCACCAAGGGTTTCGCCCCTTTGAGGAGCTGACGGGCCCTCTTAGCCGTCAGCAGCACAAGGGCGAATCGGTTTTTGGCTTCCTTGAGGGAATCTTCAACGGTTATCCTGGCCATGATTTATCCTCCTTCACTTTCCTTCCCACAGGCCTCGGACGACACCCTCCATGCGGAACGAACGGAGCTTTTCCGCCTGGTATATCGCCTGGAGGTGGGACACGGCCTTTTCGAGCCTGTCGTTCACAACGACGTAATCATACCAAATATATTCCTTTATTTCATCCTTCGCCCTTTCGAACCTCCTGGCTATGACCTCCGGCGGCTCGGATCTACGTCGTGCCAGGCGGTTGCGCAGTTCCTCCAAAGTCGGCGGCAGGATGAAGACAAAGACCCCCCCCGGACATCGCTCCTTGAGGGTTCGTGCCCCCTGGGGATCGATATCCACGATAACGTCGGATCCCCCGGCCATGAGTTCCGTCAAAGCCTTGGCCGAGGTACCGTAGAGATGGCCGAAATTGCATGCCCACTCCAAAAATTCGCCACGGTTCGCCATCTCTTCGAATTCCTCCCGGGAGACAAAGAAGTAGTCTCGACCCTCGACCTCACCGGGCCGGGGGGGACGGGTGGTATGGGAAACAGAGAAACGCAGGGCGGGGCAGAGGCGAAACAACCGGCGGCATATCGTCGTCTTGCCCGTACCAGACGGGGCGGATACAACAATGTACATACCCTGTATCTGGAGGTCTTCTTTCTTCATTCCACGTTCTGCACCTGCTCCCTGATCCTGGCCAATTCCCCCTTCATGTCGATGACGCGACGGGCGATGACGGCGTCCGGGCTCTTGGATCCCATGGTGTTGATCTCCCTGTTCATCTCCTGCAGCAGGAAATCTATCTTACGCCCCACGGCCTCTCCGTCTGCGTTTGTGAGGAGGTCGAGGAATTGACTAATATGACTTCTCAGACGCACCACCTCCTCGGTGATATCGCTCTTTTCCGCCATGAGGGCCACCTCTTGACAAAGACGTCCCTCGTCGAGCTCCATCCCTTCCGAAAGCTCGCGGACCCGTTCCAACAAGTTGCGGCGGTAGTCCTTCGCCACCTGAGGGGCTCGGGCCAAGACATCATCCAGGAGTCCCTCTATAAAAGTAACGCGGGGGATGAGGTCCCTCCTTATCGCCTCTCCTTCTTTCAACCGCATTTCCTTGAGGGCCCCGATGGCGCCTTCCAGAACCCCTTCCACGTCACGCCAGAGGACGGACCCGTCTTCCGTGTCCCGCAAGGCGAATATATCTCTAAAAGAGACAATCATCGACAGGGTGATGTCACCGGGCACGCCCAGCTCTCCCTTCAATTCCTCGAGGAGGTCGCGGTAACGTTTTGCCAGGGATAGGTCCAAAGCCAACGCGGACCCGCTGGCGCCCCCCTCCACCGAATCCACCCTTATATACACTTCTATCCTCCCCCGGGCAAAGGCCTCGCTTACTTTTTTTTTCATCTCCGGCTCCAGGTAGGACAGGGCCGGAGGGAGACGAAAAGAGACCTCGAGGAACCTATGATTGAGGGATTTCATCTCTACGGTTATCTTTCTACCGTTCTTTACCTCCTCGGACCGACCGAAACCCGTCATGCTCGCTATCATGTCGACATCATCCTCAATTGTTTCCGATATTTTTGCCTTATCGAAAAAAACACCCCCCTGACTTCCTCGGATCCATAGTCAGGATAGGTCCAGGGTAAGGGTTGAAATCCCCCCTCTCGAAAGATCAGGGTCAAATCGGCATAAACTCCATCTCTTAGATAGGGGCGATGGGCGAAGGCCTTACCCGTGGCCAGTATAAGGTGGTGGTTGGACACATAACCGGGGTCTATGTTCACCCTCCTGTTACCGGATACGGCGAAATCCGCTTCCAGTAGATCGGCCTTTATCTTCCGGTCGGGCAGCGTCTCGGGGGGCATGAGGGGGCCGAAGGAAAAGAATCTCCTCATCAGATCGGAACCCATTTCCCGGCGATAGTAATCTGTATAATGAAACGGGAAAACTCTGCTTATGTAATCAGGCTCGCCCCATAAAGAGGTCATGGCGCCGATGGCAGCCTCCATGATCGCCATTTCTCTGAAGATGAGACTTGCCACCGCTTTCACCGGTTCGGCCGGTTTCAATCGACTCATAGGGACTTCTTCAGCTCGCGACGGGTGACCGTGGCCGTTCCGACCTTGCCGACGGCGATACCCGCCGCCCGGTTCGAGAGAAAGGCCGCTTCCTTGAAGGTGGCACCCGAAGCCAAAGAGAGGGCGAACACACCGATGGCCGTGTCACCGGCCCCTGTCACGTCGAAGACCTCCCGCGCCTGAGCGGCGAATTCCGTGTGTTCGATACCGTCGGATCGTTCGAAAAGGCTCATCCCCTCCTCCCCCCTGGTAATTAGGACGGCCCTGAAATCGTGCGCCATAAGAAGATCTCGCCCGGCTCTTACGAGGCTGCGGCGATCCGTAATCTCATATCCGGCGGCGCGGCCCGCTTCATGGTGATTCGGAGTGATTACGTCCACACCACGGTAAAAAGAGAAATCATTTCTTTTCGGGTCCACACAGGTTACGATCCCCCGCCGACCGACGATCCCTCTGATCCCCTCCATGAGGGCGGTCGTGACGACACCCTTGCCGTAGTCCGAGATCACGATCGCCCCCAATCTATCCTTCAGGGCGTCCATGATCGTGATCATACGGTTGGTACTCTCCGCCGTAACGGGTCTCCGGCTTTCCCGGTCGAAACGTACCACCTGCTGTCCGTGGGCCACAATCCTTGTCTTCAGCGTTGTTTTCCGGTCCTCCTCTACGATGATGCCGTCGGTGACGATCCCCCTGGCCCCGAGTTCCGCCAGGAGCCGTTCTCCCATATCGTCGCGTCCCACCACCCCCAAGCCATAGACGGTACCTCCCATGGCCAGGATGTTGTTCATCACGTTCGCACTCCCACCCAGGAGGACATCCTCGGTCTGGACATCGACGACGGGGACGGGTGCCTCGGGAGATATCCGTGAGACCCGCCCCCAAATGAAGTGATCGACCATGAGATCGCCCACGACTAGAACCGCGGCCGAGGGAAAATTGTCCATGATCTCCAGGGCCCTCTTCCTGCTCAACGTTCGCTTGGTCATGACTTGCGGCGCCGGTGCCTCTCACACCTCCTCACTTTACCTCGAAAAACACCCCTAAAAGGGAGTGGATACTAAGATCAAACCAAGGTTTTGTCAATATCCTTATTCCCCGTCCGGTGACATTCCAATTGACTTGGGAGGCCTTAATGGATAGCATCTTCCTCCAGGAAGGACCTGATGTGATGTTTCGTTCCGCTTTGATCGTAGCCTTATCGGTTATCATCACCGGCTTCTTCGCCACCTGCGCCGTTGTTTTCTCCCTCCTGGGCGCCGGAGAGAACGCCATCCACAAGGTGGCGAGGATCTGGGCGAAGGTGCTTCTCATCCTTGCCAACGTGAGGGTCGATGTAAGAGGCACGGAAAACGTCCTTGTCGATCGTCCCCAGATATTCATGTCCAACCACCAAAGCGACGTCGATATCCTCATCGTCCTCGCCTTCGTTCCGGGGCAGTTCCGCTGGATTGCCAAGAAGGAACTGTTCCACATCCCTGTTTTCGGCAGGGCCATGAAGAATGCCGGCTACATCGAGATCGACCGACAAAACCACGCGCGGGCCATGAAGAGTATCGAGGAAGCGGCGGCCAAGATAAGGCAAGGCAAGTCCGTCATGAGTTTCCCTGAGGGCACCAGGAGCAGAGACGGCCGGGTCAAGCCGTTCAAGCAGGGGATGTTTCATCTCGCCTTGGACTCCGGTGTCCCCATCGTACCCGTCACCATCGCCGGGGCTACCCAGATCATGCCCAAACGCTCCCTGAAGGTAAACCCCGGCCGTATCACCATGATCATCGACAAACCCATCGATACCACCCCATACAAGAAGGAGACCCGCCACGAGCTTATTGAACGCGTCCGGGGGATAATCATCGCCAACCTGGAAAAAACCACTGGGGAGAACCATCCATAGCGTTATGGCGCAGGGAAGCGGTCTCCATAGGCGGCCTTGGGAAGTCAAGGGGGTCCTGTTCGCCGCGGCAGGTATCTTTCTCGTCCTCTCCCTCGGTTCTTACTATCCTTTCGACCCATCCTTCACCCACTTCGTGGGCGGCAATGTCAAGACACACAATCTTGTGGGGGCCTTCGGTTCCCATGTCGCCGATTCCCTCATCCGTCTCCTGGGGGTCGGCTCCCTTCTGCTGCCGATTGCCTGTTTCATCGTCGCCTACCGCCTTTTCACCAACAATTACGAGGCGAGGATGGAGCCGATCGTTGGTTTCGCGGGACTTCTGATTTCCGTGGCCACCTTTGCGGCGGGCCTTAGGGACACCATCCAGGTCTACGAGGCGCCCCTACGCCCCGGGGGGCTTCTAGGCCATCTCACCCGCTCCTTCCTCGATTACTATTTCAATCCCGTAGGCGCCTTTATCATTGTGGCGGTGGTCTTCCTCCTCTCTCTGATGACCATCGTCGACCTTTCCGTGGTGGATATGGCACGCCGATGGTTCAAGCTCATCAAAGGCCTGCTCGCCCGGACACCCCCCTTGGGAGGTGAAGAAAAACCACCCGCACCTGTTTTGTCTCAGGGGGTGACGGACACGCCCTCCCTCGATGCCGTCACCATCAGGACGGAGCACCAGCACCGGGGGGGAAAGAAAAAGAGAGACGGGCTCCAGCCTTCCCTCTTCGAAACGGAGGCAAAGGAAGGTTCATACCGGCTCCCGCCCCTCGATCTCCTCGATCCCGTGGAAAAGAGGGATGCCAAGGTCAAGAGGGAAACCTTGACGGCCAACGCCCGGACCCTGGAACAAAAACTGGCCGACTTCGGTGTGGAGGGGCGGGTGACGGAGATACGGACGGGGCCGGTGATAACCATGTACGAACTGGAGCCCGCCCCAGGGGTTAAAATCAACCGCATCACCGCCCTTTCAGACGACCTCGCCTTGGCCATGAAGGTGGGGGCCATCCGTATCGTCGCCCCGATACCGGGGAAGGCCGCCATCGGCATCGAGATCCCCAACACCCAGAGGGAAGCCGTCCGCCTGCGGGAGGTCCTCGATCACGACATCTTCACGGAATCTGCGTCGAGACTCCCCATCGCCCTCGGAGTGGACATTTTGGGAAACCCCGTGATCGCCGACCTGGTGCGGATGCCCCACCTCCTCATCGCAGGCACGACGGGATCAGGCAAGAGCGTCTCCCTCAATGCCATGATCTGTAGCATCCTCTTCAAGGCCACGCCGGAAGAAGTCAAGTTTCTCATGATCGATCCCAAGCGCCTGGAGTTCTCCGCCTATGAAGGCATCCCCCATCTCCTCCACCCCGTCGTCCTCGATCCCAAAAGGGCCGCCCAGGTCCTGAGATGGGCCGTGGAGGAGATGGAGAGGAGATATCGCGTCATCGGCGAGGCGGGGGTGAAAGGCATCGAGGCCTATAACCGTTTCATCGAGAAAGAGGCCGAAACGCGGTCCAAGCTGCCTTACATAGTGGTGGTGATCGATGAGCTCGCCGATCTGATGATGGTGGCCCAGAGGAACGTGGAGGAGTCCCTGACCCGTATCGCCCAGATGGCGAGGGCCTCAGGCATCCACCTGATCCTCGCCACCCAGAGACCGTCGGTGGACGTCATAACCGGCATCATCAAGGCCAACTTCCCCACCCGCATCTCTTTCCAGGTGTCATCCAAGGTCGACTCCCGGACGATCCTGGATCAATTGGGGGCGGAGGCCCTTCTGGGCGAGGGCGACATGCTCTTCATGCCTCCCGGGACATCGAAATTGACCCGTATCCACGGCGCTTACGTGTCGGACCAGGAAATTGGAAGGATCGTGGATTTCGTGAAGGGCCAGGCCTCTCCCGCCTATGATGATTCCATATCCGCTTATGAGGAGGATATACCCCCGGGCGAACGGGAAGGGGAAGAGGGGGACGAAAAGTACGACGAGGCCCTTGCCCTTGTCGCCGATCTGGGTCAGGCCTCCATTTCCCTGCTGCAGCGCTATCTAAAGATAGGCTACAACCGCGCCGCCCGGATCATCGAAAGGATGGAGAAAGAGGGGGTGGTCGGTCCCTCCGACGGGGTGAAGCCCAGAAAGGTCCTCGTGCCGAGGAAACCTGGCCAGCCGGGATGAGGAACACTTTTTACCTCGTCAGCCTGGGTTGTCCCAAAAACCTCGTGGATACAGAAGTCATGGCGGCAATCCTGGAAGGGGAAGGATTCGCCATGACGGCGGACCCCCGGGAAGCCGCGGTTATAATCGTCAATACCTGCGCCTTCATCCTCCCCGCCAAAGAGGAATCCATTGACGAAATAATCCGTCTCGGCCGGCACAAGGACCCCCGTGACGGCTCCTGCCGCTGTCTCGTTGTCACGGGATGCCTGCCCCAAAGGTACGGGGGTGTTTTAGAGAACGCCCTACCCGAGGTCGACCTGTTTCTGGGTGTCGGGGAGATAGAAAAAATAGGATTGCACGTAAAGAAAAGCATGACTACAAGGGGTAATGCAGGTAAAGTCTTCGTCGACAGCCCCCCTTTCCTTATGAGGGCCCGCCATCCCCGCCATGTCCTTACCCCCCCTTGGACCGCCTACCTGAAGATCGCCGAAGGCTGTTCAAACCGATGTTCCTACTGCGTGATACCCGACATTCGCGGACCCTTCCGCAGCAGGGATCGGAACGACATCCTAAGAGAAGGGGAGAGGCTCGTTTCCCTGGGCGTCAAGGAACTGATCCTCATCGCCCAGGATGTCACCGCCTACGGAGAGGACCTCGAGGAAAGAACGCGGCTGGAGGATCTCCTCATTGACCTCTCCGCCCTTGCGGGTTTAAGGTGGCTGCGCCTCCTCTATACCTACCCCACGAAGGTAACCAAACGACTCCTCGAAGTCATGGCGGATGGAGAGAAGATCTGCCGCTATATCGATATGCCCATTCAGCATGTCGACGATCATATCCTCAAAACGATGAACCGCCGGGGGGGCAGGGAAGAAATCGTCAGGACCATCGAGACCGCCCGGGCCGTCGTCGAAGACGTGGCCCTGAGGACATCGGTGATCGTGGGTCTCCCCGGAGAGACCAGGAAAAGATTCGAAAAACTGCTGGCCTTCATCGAAGAGGCACGTTTCGACCATCTTGGGGTATTCGCCTACTCCCGCGAGGAGGGTTCCAAGGCGGGGGAAAAACGACCCCGGGTCTCGGAGAGGGAGAAGGACCAGCGACGCCGTTTGATCATGGAGAGGCAGGCCGCGATCTCGTTCGAGATCAATCGCAATCTCATCGGGACGACCCAGGAGGTTCTCGTGGAGGGGAAAAGCGATCTCAAGGGGTATCCCTATGTGGGGCGCCTCAGACGACAGGCCCCGGATATCGACGGGGTCACCTATCTCAGAGGCGAGGGACTGCAGCCCGGCCTCTTCACCTCTTGCAGAATCGTCGCCGCCGACACCTACGATCTATTCGCCGAGGCTACCGGAACCCCCGGAGCGTGACCGGCGGCTTCGGCGGGGGAAGATGACGGGTTGATTTGACTTTCTTCCCCTTCTCCATTATACGACCGGCCATGGACATCAGCGGCGTTTTTTCTATCTTCCGAGACGATCTACGAAGGGCCGAGGAATGGATGGAACGCTCCTTGGAGTCCGAGGTGTCCCTGATCCCGGAGATCGGCCGTCATCTCATCGGGGGCGGTGGCAAACGTTTCCGCCCCCTCCTTCTGTTGGCTTCGGCTCGCCTTTGCGGCTACGAGGGGGAGAAGAGGTATCCCTTCTGCGCCGTCATAGAATTCATCCATACCGCCACCCTCCTCCACGACGACGTTATCGACGAGGCCCAGACGAGACGGGGGAAAACCTCGGCCAACCACATCTGGGGAAACGCGGCCAGTGTCCTGGTGGGGGATTACCTTTATTCCAAGGCCTTCCAGTTGATGAAGGATTACGGTGATATGAGGATTATCGGGATCCTCGCGGAGACAACGAACGCCATGGCCGAGGGGGAGGTCTTCCAACTCATGAAGTGCGGGGATCCCAAGCTTACGGAAGAGGACTACCTGGCCATCATCGACAGGAAGACGGCCCGCCTCATGAGGGCGGCTGCGTCCATCGGCGCCTGCCTGGCCGAGGTCCCGCCTTATCTCATTGACGCCGTAAGCGAATTCGGCCTGCATATCGGCTACGCCTTCCAAATCGTGGACGACACCCTTGACTACACGGCCAAAGAAGACACGTTCGGTAAGGCTGTCGGAAAAGATCTCCAGGAAGGCAAGATCACCCTCCCCCTCATCAGAACCCTGGCGATGTGCCGGGACGAGGAGCGGGCCTTCGTCTCTTCCCAGATCATGAACAGGTTTAAGGAAGTACCGGATGAAAAGGCCATTATGGCCCTCGTCTTGGGTTACGACGGCATACCCTATGCCCTGTCCGTCGCGAGGCGACACGTGGAAAAGGGTATAGGGGCCCTGGGGGCCTTTCCGCCGGGACCGGCACGGGAAACCATGGAGGCCATCGCCTACTTCACCATCGAGCGGACCATGTAGATAAACGGGGGCAAACGGTGAGACTGATCCCCAAGGAAGTAAAGTTTTCTGACCATTTCGAGGCCCTGGCCGACAAGATCGACGAAGGCGCCGCATTATTCCTCAAGCTGGCCGAAGGAGGTTTTCGATCACCCGAGGTGGTGGCGCGGATGAAGGAAATCGAGCATGAGGCCGACAACATCACTCATCTTATCTACCGGGACCTCCACACCACCTTCATCACCCCCCTGGACAGGGAGGACATGTACGCCCTGGCGAACGAGATGGACAATATTGCCGACATCATCGAATCCACGGCCGTCAAGATGGAGGTCTACAAGATCGAGGAAACCATGGGGGCCTTAGTCCACTTGGCCTCTCTTCTCAAGCGATCCACCGCCCTCATGAGGGAGGCCATTTACGCCCTGAGGAGAAGAAAGTCGGAAGGCGAGAGCATCCTCAAAATGTGCGTGGAGATCAACTCCATCGAAAACGAGGGAGATCAGGTGCTGCGCCAGGCCATCGCCCATCTTTTCGAAGAGAAGGGGGACCCTGTCAGGCTCATCAAGTGGAAGGAGATCCTCGAAGACACAGAAGAAGCCACGGACATCTGCGAAGACGTCTCCAACATCATCGAGGGCATTATCCTCAAATACGGCTGACCTGTTTCAGGTCAGGCCCTTTCCCCCGCCTTGCGCAACAGGAGATGCCAGTCTTCATCCACCATCTCTTGGATGGCGTCCAGGTCCGCATCGCTGAGGTGGCGGAAGCGGCCCTGGAGTTTGAAGTATTCCCGGACAAGGTATTCCCGCGGTTTGTAGTTGATCGTGTAGCGCACCCCATCCTCAACCTCATAGAGGGGGAAGATGTTGGTCTGAACGGCCATCCGGGCGATCTTCACCGACATCTCCGACGGTATGCGCCAACCCGTCGGGCAACTGGCGAAGACGTGGATGAAACGGGAACCCTTGACGGCCTTCGCCTTCTTGACCTTTCTCATGAGGTCTTCGGGGAAGGCGATGTTGGCCGTGGCGGCATAGGGGATCCGGTGGGCCACGAGGGCCTCGACGATATTCTTCTTTCTGAGCTTCTTCCAGTCCGAACCCGTGGTCGTCGTGGTCCAGGCCCCGTAGGGGGTGGAGGAACTCCTCTGGATCCCCGTGTTCATGTAGGCCTCGTTGTCGTAGCAGACATAGATGAAATCTTCGTTTCTCTCCACAGCCCCGCTCAAGGCCTGGAAACCGATGTCGAAGGTGCCCCCGTCACCTGCCCACGTCACCACCGTCGTCTCCGTGTCCCCCCTCATGTCAAGGGCGGCCCGCACCCCCGTCGCCGTCGCGCCTCCCGTTTCAAAGGCCGCGTGGATGACGGGTATCTTGATGGAAGACTGGGGGAAAGGACCGGCGATGACGGACCAACAGCACGCGGGTAAAACCATGACGGCTTTCTCCCCCAAGGCCTTGAGGAAAAAACGCATGGCGATCGTGGCACCGCATCCCGGGCATCCCACATGCCCGGAGCACATCAATTCCCTGTCAGCGGCCTCCATGGCTTACCTCCTGTAGACCCTTCCAGATGTTTTCCCTCTCCGGTCCTTTTCCTTCCGTCACCTCGCCATAAATCTCTTCCAGGAGCTCCTCCGTAATATCCCTCCCCCCCAGACCGGCTATGTAACCGTAAACCCGGCGCTCTCCCGGGACGTTGCAGAGGGCGGCCCTTATCTCCTGGGCGAAGATACCGCCGAGACCGAAGGAACAGTTCCTGTCCACTACCACCACCTTCGGGACCCCTGCCAGGGCCCTGCGGACCTCCTCCGTCGGGAAAGGCCTGAACAACTTCACCTTGAGGACGCCCACCTTCTCGCCCCGCTCCCTGAGCTTCTTCAGGAAGATCCTGGCCGTGCTGGTCACCGTCCCCGAGGTAACGAACACGACCCGGGCATCCCGGCATTCGATGGCCTCGACCATACCGTACCGCCGGCCGAAGGCGCGGAACATCTCTTCCTCCAGGCCATCATACAGCCCCAAGACATCCTCCATGGCGGCGGACATCTCGTGACGCATCTCCATGTAGGCGTTGGGCGTCACCAAAGGGCTCAAGGCATAGGGATGTTTCGTGTCCAGCTGAAAAGCCGGTTCGTAAGGGGGCAAGAAACGGTCCACATCTTCCTGGGAGGGGATATCGACAGGCTCGTAGGTGTGGGACAGGAAAAAGGCGTCCAGGACGACCATGGCGGGGAGATAAACGGTCTCGGCGAGACGATAGGCGAAGAGGGTCGTGTCCAGAACCTCCTGGCTGTCCTCACAGTAGAACTGCATCCATCCCGTATCGCGTTGAGACAGGCTGTCGCTCTGGTCGCTCCAGATGTTCCAGCCCGGGGCCAGGGCACGGTTGACCTCGGCCATGACGATGGGTAATCTCGCCCCGGAGGCCCAATGGAGCAACTCATGCATCAGGGCCAACCCCTGGGAAGAGGTGGCGGTGAAGGTCCTCACGCCCATGCTCTGGGCGCCGATGAGGGCAGCCATACAGGAGTGTTCGCTCTCCACCCTCAGAAATCTGGCCTTCATCCTTCCCTGGGAGACGTAGTCCGCCAGGATCTCCACTATATGGGTCTGGGGTGTGATGGGATATGCCGAGATGACCTGCACCTTGGCCAGGCGTACCGCCTCGGCGACGGCCTGGCTGCCCTCGACGACCCTTTTCATGATCCGCCCTCCTCTTCCAGGGCCATGGCGTTTCTCGGACACTCGACGACGCAGAGGCCGCAACCCTTGCAGTAGTTATAGTCGATTAGCCTTTCACCGCTGCGCCTTTGCCTTATCACCGCCACGTCGGGACAGTAGAGCCAACAGTTGTCGCATCCGTTACAGATACCGCAATTGAAGCATCTCCCCGCCTCCCTCATGGCCGTCCCCGCCGACAGTTTCATCTCGATCTCGTCGAAGGAGAGGCGCCGTTCGTCGGGAAGGAGACGGGGTTGGGTTATCCGCGGCTCAAAGGAGAAATAGTCCGTGTTGATCTCTTCATAAGTAACCACATGGCGGCTCCTGGCCTTCCTCGCCCCCCCCAGATAAATCTCCATGGAAAGGGACGTACCGTCACCGACCCGGCAGGACGACAGATCCTCCAAGATGGTGCCGCACCCCCCTTTGAAATAGGAGTCCAGGGCCATGACCGCCTCTTTCCCCGATGCGATGGCGGCGGTCACGTTCAAGTCCCCCCCTGCCAGATCGCCCACGTATGCCACAGGCACCCCCTCCTCAAAGGACAGCAGGCACCGGGAGAGGCGAATGGTCTTATCATTGCCAGCGGGTGGCAGGTGCCACGTCTCCGCCGTATCGGCTCCGGTGGCCACAAAGACCCTCGCCACCTCGAGTGAGAGGGTCTCCGTTCCTGCGGGGACGATCCTTCCCCTGCCGTCCTTGTCTTTTCCTTCGATCATCATCCGCCTGAGGGTCAGGACAAGGCCGCCGTTGCGGGCGGCGATACTCGAAGGCGCAAGGAGTTCTTTAATCTCCACCCCTTCCTCGAGGGCCCCCTCTATCTCCTCGAAAAAGGCCGGCATATCCTCTCGCCGGCGCCGGTACACGATGACGGCCTCACCCCCGAGGCGCACCACGCTCCTGGCCACGTCCACTGCCGTGTTGCCCCCGCCGATGATGGCATTCACCCCCCCGACGGCAGGTCTTTCCCCGCCCCGCACCCGGCGGAGAAAGGTAAGGCCGTCTTCAACCCCCGGTACATCCTCGCCAGAAATCCCCAGGGGGCGGTTTTTCCAAAGACCGCAGCCGAGGAGGAGGGCATCGTATCTCGTTCTCAACTCCTCGAAACGTTCTTTTTTCACCCTCTCCCCCGTATGGATCCTTACCCCTTCATCAACGATCCGGCCGATCTCCCTCTGGAGTTCCGACCGGGGGAGTCGATATTCCGGTATGCCCCACCTCAGGAGTCCCCCCGCCTCCTCCATGGCCTCCAAGACGTCACACTCGTAACCAAGGATTGTTAGAAACCAGGCGGCGGACAGCCCCGCGGGCCCTGAACCCACGACTGCGACCCGCTTACCCGTAGGGGGTCGTCGCGGCAGCACGGGCTTGGTCTCGTTCCTGAACGCCGTGTCGGACAAGAACCTCTCCAGGGTGTGAATGGCCACAGGGGTATCGAAATCCTTGCGGTTACACTTACCCTCACAGGGATGGAAACAGACCCGTCCGCAGACCCCGGGGAGAGGATTTTCCAGAAGGATCGTCTCCCAGGCCTCTTTGAAGGCCCCCTGAGTGACGAGCATCTCGACGCGGGGGATATCCTCCCCGACGGGGCAGGCGGCGCTGCAGGGAGACGTCTTCTCCTCGTACCTGGGCCTTAAGAAACGCCAGGAACCGGTCCTGTTCCCCTCCGTCGTCATGGACGTTCGGGGCATATAGAGCCTTCTCTTAAAGGCGACGCCGGAATCCATCTTCACCCCCTAATCTACCTCTCCGACAAGCAACACCTCGTTATAGGCCTCCCTTGCCGCCTCAACGTTACCCTTGGGATTGACACTGATCTCCTCTTCTATGGCCGCTTCCAACGCCTCCAGGGGAGGCATGGCCAGCGTTTTGGCGAAGGCCCCCGTCATGGTTGTATTGACGATGGGATGGGTCCTCGTGCCGAGGCCGTGGCGCAGGGCGATGCGTGTCATGTCACAGCAGGCCAGTCTCCAACCCCGAAATCTACCCAGATCCTCCGGAGGCGACGGGGTGTTCATAAGGATCCAGCCGCCCCTCTTCAAACCCCTCGTGACATCGATACTCGAAAGGAGTGTCCTGTCCTGGACGACCACATGATCCGGAGAGACAACATTGGTCCGGACAAGGATCTTTTCCTTGTCGAGTCGCAGATAGGCCTCCACGGGTGCCCCGCGTCTCTCCACGCCGAAGAAGGGGAAACTCTGGACCTGCCAGCCCGCCTGGAAAAAGGCCTTGGCGAGGATGATGGTCGCAACCACCGTACCTTGCCCGCCCCGCCCGTGAAAACGGATCTCCAGCATCATCCCTCCCTATTCACCCTACGGCCGGTTCCACACCACGACCACGGCGCGGGCGGCTTTCCCATCCAGACCGCGGAAGGCGTGATTGATGTCCGATTCGAAATAGAGGGCGTCACCCTCCTCGAGGATCTCTACCCGGTCATCCGTGCGGAACTCAAGGCGGCCCTCGAGGAGATAGACAAACTCCTCCCCGTCGTGGGAAGAAAAGACCAGGTCCCCCGTCTCCAGGGGCTGGAACTCTACAAATAACGGTTCCATATGTTTATCCGGTCGGTGGGGTTCGAGGGATTCGTAGATGTAGTCCACTTCGCCCTCATGGTGGTGAGGTCTTTTCTTGATCCTGATCCTCTCCCCCTTCCTGGTCAGGGAGATCTTGCCGCCCCCGACCTCGTCCATAAAAAAGTTGGCCATGCCTACATTCATGGCCCGTCCCAGTTTCAGAAGGGTGGACACGGGTGGTACCACCTCGTCCCTCTCGATGCCCGCCAGGACTTCCCGGTCTATCCCCGTTTTCGCCGCCAGATCAAGGAGGGTGAGTTGAGCCCTCTCCCGGATCTCGCGGATCCTGCCCCCCAGTCCGAGTGTCTCAAGACCGCCGTTTCTTTCCTTGGGCGCCATCGTTTCACCTCGCCGTCAGACTTTGTTTTGTTAATACTTGAACAAGCTTAATTTATTCCCCCGGTGCTGTCAATCCATATATCTTTTCTCATACCCGCGGCCCTATGAAACGGGTTGCTTTTTTCCCGTCTATCCGTTAGAGGACACCTGACCGTCGGCGGGACCACTTTCCGGCGGCGTACATGGAGGTTGTAAGTTATGCGCCTCATTCCTCGGGAAGAGAAGTTCTATGACCTGTTCGAAGAGCTGGCGGAGAAGATCGACGAAGGCGCCAGGTTGTTCCTCGACATGCTCAACAACTACGACTCCTTCGAACCCCGCCTCGTCAAACTGAAGGAGATCGAGCACGAGGCCGATATCATCACCCATCGCACCTATGAGAAGATGCACAAGACCTTCCTGACCCCCATGGACAGGGAGGACATCTACGCCCTGGTCAATAAAATGGACAGCATTCTCGACATGACGGAGGCCTCGGCGATCCGGATGTCCCTGTACAAGATCAAGGCCCCCGCCCCCGAACTGATCGAACAGGCGAAGCTCCTCAATGAGGCCACCAAGAGGGTGAAGACGATCGTCCACGGTCTCAGGGACATGAAGAACGCCCCCCTCATCTTGGAAAACTGCGTTGAGATCAACACCATCGAAAACGCCGGGGATTCGATCCTGAGGACGACCATGGCAAAGCTCTTTGAACAGGAGAAGGACCCCTTCGAGCTCATCAAGTGGAAGGAGATCTTCGAGCGCTTCGAAGAGGCCCTCGACGTCTGCGAGGATGTCTCCAACATCGTCGAGGGCATCGTCCTGAAGAACGGGTAGATCCTCCGTCATCGGCAGGGGATCCCTATTTTCTGATAACCTATGATCGACTCTTTGCAATTCATCATCTTTCTCATCGCCATCGCCCTCATTTTCGATTTCATCAACGGCTTCCACGACGCCGCCAATTCCATCTCCACCGTCGTTTCCACCCGGGTCCTCTCGCCCCGTTACGCCGTCATATGGGCGGCCTTTTTTAACTTCTCCGCCATCTTCTTCATCGGGACCCCCGTCGCCAAGACAATCGGGGTGGGTATCATCCATCCGGGGGCGATCAATAACCACGTCATTCTGGGGGCCTTGGGAGGGGCCATAGTCTGGAATCTCATCACCTGGTACTTCGGTCTCCCCAGCAGTTCCTCCCACGCCCTCATCGGCGGCCTCATCGGGGCGGGCGTCACCAAGGCGGGGGTAGGGGTGCTGCTCTGGAAGGGCATCCTCAAAACCGCCGCCTTTATCTTCCTGTCGCCCGCCATAGGCATGGCCCTGGGTTTTTTCATGATGGTCTTGACCCTCAACCTCAGCAGGAACTCCAACGTCGCCCGATCCACGGCCCTCTTCAGAAAACTCCAGTTATTCTCGGCCGCCGTCTACAGCCTCGGCCACGGCATGAACGACGCCCAGAAAACCATGGGGATCATCGCCGTGGCCCTCTACAGCCAGGGCCTCATCGGCCCCGTATTCCACATCCCCTTCTGGGTCGTCTTTCTCTGCTACCTCTTTATTGCCCTCGGTACCATGAGCGGCGGCTGGCGTATCGTGAAGACCATGGGCACAAAGATCACGAAGCTTCAGCCCATGGGGGGGTTCTGCGCCGAAACGGCGGCGGCATTCTCCATCATCGGTGCCTCCCTGGGGGGCATCCCCGTCAGCACCACCCACACCATCGCCGGGGCCATTATGGGGGTCGGGGCAACCAAAAGACTGACGGCGGTTCGCTGGGGCGTGGCAGGGACCATCCTGTGGGCCTGGGTCCTGACGATCCCCGCCTCGGCAATCATGGCCGCCGTGATATACTATTTCGTCCAGTAGCCGATGCTACCATTCCAGTGTCTTCAGTATCCGCATCGACGCTGACTTGGTCATTTATAGCCCCCTGGAAACCAACGGGCAAACCGGCCGCCGATCTCATCCTGATCAGCCAAGGCCATTACGACCACTTCTGACCCGAGGACCTCGACAGGCTCCGGAAAGATTCGACGCCCGATACGGTAGGCGGCCTTAAGGGTGACCTTCGCCCCCTTAAAACGAGGGACAGGGTAACTATCGGGGGGATCACCGCAGAGGCCACCTGGTCTTACAACATGACATGACCAAGGCGTTACATCCCAAGGCCTGCGGCTTGGTCGGTTTCACTTTCACCGTCGGCCCGACAAAGATCTACTACGCGGGAGACACGGATTTCGTCAGAGGCGGATACCGCCATCGTCCCCGTGGGCGGCACCCACACCATGACGGCCGTGGAGGAGGCCCGTTTTGTCGACCATATCCGGCCGAAGCCGGCCATCTCCACCCACTGGGGTGACATCATCGGCATAGTAGGGGACGCCGAAAGATCCCGCGATCTCGCCCGGCCGCCCGTGGAGATCAAAGAGCCCCGGCGCTCCTGAGATTCGGCGTCACAAAAAAAATTGAAGCTGCCTTGACAGCCGGGGATTGATGTTTATTTTATGCCACGGTATGCCATGCCCTATCACTTCGCCTTCAAGATATGGAGATATAAATAAATTTTCGGAAAGGAGATGGAAGGAATGAAGATCAGGCCATTGCAGGACAGGGTAATCGTCGAACGTCTGGCGGAGGAGGAGAAGACCAAGGGCGGTATCATTATCCCCGATACGGCCAAGGAAAAGCCCATGGAGGGCAAGGTCATTGCCGTCGGGAAGGGCAGGGTAACCGACGACGGTAAGCTGGTCAAACCGGACGTCAAGGCAGGGGACCGGATTCTCTTCAACAAATATGCCGGGACGGAGGTCAAGATCGAAGGCAAGGAATACCTCATCATGAGAGAGGAAGACATCCTCGGTATCGTCGAGAAATAAGTAATAGACATATAAGGAGGAATGGGTAAATGGCAGCGAAGATACTACAGTACGACGAAGAGGCACGGAAATCGATCCTCAAGGGTGTAAACACCCTGGCCGACGCCGTGAAGGTCACCCTCGGCCCGAAGGGTCGGAACGTCATCCTCGACAAGACCTTCGGATCCCCCACGGTAACCAAGGACGGCGTCACCGTGGCCAAGGAGATCGAGCTCGAAGACAAGTTCGAAAACATGGGGGCCCAGATGGTACGCGAGGTGGCAAGCAAGACCAGCGACGTGGCCGGTGACGGCACAACGACGGCGACCATCCTGGCCCAGGCCATCTACCGCGAGGGGGCCAAGAGCGTGGCGGCGGGCAGCAACCCCATGGACGTGAAACGGGGCATCGATAAGGCCGTGGAGACCGTCGTCGCGGAGCTTAAGAAATTGAGCAAGCCCACGAAGGACCAGAAGGAGATCGCCCAGGTCGGCACCATCTCCGCCAACAACGACGAGGCCATCGGCAACATCATCGCCGAGGCCATGGGAAAGGTGGGGAAGGAAGGCGTCATCACCGTGGAGGAGGCCAAGGGTCTCGAGACGGAGCTGGAGATCGTCGAAGGGATGCAGTTCGACCGTGGGTACCTCTCCCCCTACTTCATCACCAACGCCGAGAAGATGACGGCCAACCTGGAGGATGCCTATCTCCTCATCCATGACAAGAAGATCAGCGGCATGAAGGACCTCCTCCCCATCCTGGAGCAGATCGCCAAGATGGGCAAGCCACTCCTTATCATCGCCGAGGACGTGGAAGGCGAGGCCCTGGCCACCCTGGTGGTGAACAAGCTCCGCGGCACCCTCCATGTGGCCGCCGTCAAGGCCCCCGGCTTCGGTGACCGTCGCAAGGCCATGCTGGAGGATATCGCCATCCTCACGGGTGGCAAGGTGATCTCCGAGGAGATGGGCTACAAGCTGGAGAATGTCCGCATCGAAGATCTCGGCAGGGCCAAGAAGATCACCATCGACAAGGACAACACCACCATCATCGACGGCGCCGGAAAGCGTTCCGATCTCGAGGGTCGGGTGAAGCAGATCCGCGCCCAGATCGAGGAAACCACCTCCGACTACGATCGCGAGAAACTCCAGGAACGGCTGGCCAAACTCGTGGGCGGTGTCGCCGTCATCAAGGTCGGCGCGGCCACGGAGACGGAGATGAAGGAAAAGAAGGCCCGCGTCGAGGACGCCCTCAACGCCACCCGGGCGGCCGTCGAGGAGGGGATCGTCCCCGGCGGCGGTGTCGCCTACATCAGGACGCTCCCGGCCCTGGAGAAGTTGAAGCTGGACGGCGATCAGCAGGTGGGTGTCAACATCGTCAAGAGGGCCCTGGAGGAACCCTTGAAGATGATCGCCGCCAACGCCGGCATGGAGGGCAGCGTGGTGGTCGAGAAGGTCAAGGAGAAGAAGGGGGCCTTCGGTTTCAACGCCCGGACGGAACAGTTCGAGGACATGATCGCCGCCGGCGTCATCGACCCCACGAAGGTGACCCGCTTCGCCCTTCAGAACGCCGCTTCCGTGGCCTCCCTCATGCTCACCACGCAGTGCATGATCGCGGAAAAACCGGAGGAGAAACCGGCCATGCCGCCCATGCCGGGCGGGGGCGGTTACCCCGGCATGTAAGAAAGGCAGGAAACCTTCTCTACCCTTTCAACTTTGCGAAGGCCCCCGGGTCCGACCCGGGGGCCTTTTCGTTTCCCTTCCCGGCGAAAAATCATTTTACATTTTTGCGCCTTCAATATAGAAAACGCCATCTGTAGGCCCGGCGGTCGTAAACAGAGACAAGTCCGGCCTCGTCAATCCACCTTAGGAGCTGAGAGATGGACTACAAAGAGACCTTGAATCTGCCGAAGACCGATTTCCCCATGAAGGCCAACCTGACGGTGAGGGAGCCGGAGATGTTAGCCCGTTGGGACGCCATGGACATCTACCGGCGGATAAGGGAGGTATCGAAGGGCCGGGAGATCTACATCCTCCACGACGGCCCTCCCTACGCCAACGGCAATATCCATCTCGGCACGGCCCTCAACAAGATCATCAAGGACATGGTCATAAAATCGAAAAACATGGCCGGCTACGACAGCATCTACGTCCCGGGCTGGGACTGTCACGGTCTCCCCATCGAGCACCAGGTGGACAAGGAGATCGGGGACGAGAAGTATCGGATCTCCCACGCCGAGAAGAGACGCCTCTGTCGGGCCTACGCGGAACGCTTCGTCGGCATCCAGCGGGACCAGTTCAAGCGCCTGGGGTGCTTCGGCGACTGGGCCAATCCTTATTTAACCATGAGTTACGACTACGAGGCGATCACCGTCGCGGAATTCGGCAAGATATTTTTGAGGGGCGGCGTCTACAAGGGTAAAAAACCCGTTTACTGGTGCGCCACCTGCAAGACCGCCCTGGCGGAGGCGGAGGTCGAATACGGCGACCACACCACACCCTCCATATACGTCAAGTTCCCCATGATCTCCGATATCGGTGCGGTCATACCCGCCCTGAAGGGCGAGAAGGTGAGCGTGGTCATCTGGACGACGACCCCCTGGACGATCCCGGCCAACCTCGCCATCGCCTTCCATGAGGAATTCACCTACGCCGCCGTCAAGGTGGAGGGCGAGGTCCTCATCCTCGCCAAGGATCTGCTCGATTACTGCCTCGACGCCTTCGGCTGGAAGGGCAGGCCTTACGAGATCCTCGCCGAGTTCCCAGGCGCCGTGATGGAGGGTCTCAAGACCCGCCATCCCCTCATCGACAGGGAGAGCGTCCTCATCCTGGCCCCCTTCGTCACCCTCGAGGCGGGCACGGGGTGCGTTCACATCGCCCCCGGTCACGGGCAGGAGGACTACGAGATCGGCATGAAGTACGGTCTCGACAACTACGCCCCCGTCGACGAGAACGGCTGCTTCACCCCCGACGTGGCCGATTTCGCCGGTCAATTCGTCTTCGACGCCAACGACGCCGTCAACGAGAAATTGAGGCAGGCCGGCGCCCTCCTCGGTCTCGTCGACATCGAGCACCAGTACCCCCATTGCTGGCGCTGCAAGGAGCCCATCATCTTCCGCTCCACGGAACAATGGTTCATCTCCATGGAGAAGAACGACCTGAGAAAAAAGGCCTTGGAGGCCATCAAGGCGTGTGAGTGGATACCCGCCTGGGGTCGGGAACGCATTTACGGCATGGTGGAAAACCGCCCTGACTGGTGCATCTCCCGGCAGCGTCTCTGGGGCGTCCCCATCACCATGTTCTACTGCAACGCCTGCCAGAACGAGTTTCTCACCAAGGAGATCCTCGATCGGGTGGTGGACCTCGTCCGTGAACACGGGGCCGACGTCTGGTTCGAAAGGGAGGCCCAGGACCTCCTTCCCCCGGGCACGGTATGCCCCGTCTGCCGCGAGGGCCGTTCCTTCCGCAAGGAGACAAACATCCTCGATGTCTGGTTCGACTCCGGCGTGAGCCACGCCGCCGTCCTCGAGACCTGGCCCGATCACCGTTCCCCCGCCGACATGTACCTCGAGGGCAGCGACCAGCACCGCGGATGGTTCCATTCCTCCCTCCTGGAGTGCGTGGCCACCCGGGATAGGGCCCCTTACAAGACGGTCCTCACCCACGGTTTCGTCGTGGACGGGGAGGGGAAAAAGATGTCCAAGTCCGTGGGCAACGTCATCGAGCCCCAGGAGATCATCGACGAATACGGCGCCGAGATCCTCCGCCTCTGGGTCGCCGCTGAGGACTACACGAATGACATCCGCATCTCCCGCGAGATCCTGACGCGCCTCGTGGAGGCCTACCGGCGAATCCGCAACACGGGGCGCTTCATCCTGGGCAACCTCTACGACTTCGATCCCTCGAGGGACTCCGTCCCCTACTCGGAGATGGAAGAGCTGGACCGTTTTGCCCTCCATCGCCTCCAGGAAATCGTCCGTCGCGTCCGCGACGCCTACGGCAGATACCAGTTCCACCTCGTCTACTACACCGTCTACAACTTCTGCACCGTGGACATGAGCGCCATCTATCTCGACGTTCTGAAGGACCGCCTCTACACGTCCCGAGCCGATTCCCTGAAACGCCGGTCAGCCCAGAGCGCCATGTTCATCATCCTCGAGACCCTGACGCGTCTTTTGGCCCCGATCCTGACCTTCACGGCGGAAGAGCTCTGGCTGGCCCTGCCCAATTACGAGGGGAAGGCTCAAAGCGTCCATCTCACCACCTTCCCCGAGGTGAGGGAAGACTATCTGGACGAGGCCCTCGGCGAGACTTGGAAGGGACTGATCTCCCTCCGCGGCGAGGTCTCCAAGGCCGTGGAGATTGCCAGGAAGAACAAGCTCATCGGCCATTCCCTCGATGCGGCCGTGACCATCGAGGTCCCGGAAAAACTGAGGGGTGTCCTGGCGGGGAGGATGGATGATCTCCGGGCCCTCCTCATCGTCTCCCAGGTGTCTCTCGCTGATGGGTCCCTGACCGGTGCCGTCTATGAAAGCGAAGAGATAGGGGGGCTCAAGATCCGTGTGGAGAAGGCGAGGGGTCAGAAATGCGTCCGGTGCTGGGTCTACAGCGAGGAGATCGGCGCCGATCCTAAGCATCCCGAAATCTGCCCCCGGTGCGCAGCGAACCTCTGAGGGGAAGGCCGTGATCAAGAGATTCTGGATCGTCTGGGTCACCCTGGCCGTCATCATCACGGGGGATCAGGTAACAAAACACATCATCGACACAAACCTGACCCTCCACGAGTCCAGGACGGTGATCCCGGGCCTCTTCAGTATCACCTACATCAGGAATCCGGGGGCGGCCTTCGGCTTCTTGGCCGACACCTCCCCCCCCTTCCGTTCCCTTTTCTTTCTGGCCGTGACCATGGGGGCGGTGGGTCTCATCGTCTACTACCTGAAAACCCAACCCATCGACGATTCCCTGATGACCCTCTCCCTGTCCCTCATCCTGGCCGGGGCCCTCGGCAACCTCGTCGACCGGGTCCGCTTCGGTGAGGTCATCGACTTTCTCGATTTCTACATCGGCAGCGCCCACTGGCCGGCCTTTAACGTGGCCGATTCCTCCATCTCCGTGGGCGCCTTTCTCCTCTTCCTGTCCCTCGTTAGAGGCAAGGGCAAGACCGCCGTTTCCCACGACGGGTAGTTCAGGTAATCGGGATCTCCATGCCGTCTCTGGCGGCGACGGTGCCGGGAAAGATCCGGCGGGCCGCCGCCTCGGCCCGGAGACGATCCTCAAGGGTAGGATACTGGTGGGCGTCGAAGTGGACCAGGGCCAAGGCCTTCACGTCCCCTTCCGCGGCGATCCTCGCCGCCTCCTCCGGGTTCAGGTGGGGCCAGGACTCGTCGCCCATGCCGCTGGGATAGGCACACTCGGCGATGAGAAGGTCCGCCCCTCGGGCCAGAAGGACGGCGTTCTCGCAGTAGCCCGTGTCGGGGCAGTAGGCCACCACCCGACCTTCCACCTCCACCCGGTATCCGAGGGTCAAAGAGGCATGGCGCAGGGGCCTTGCTTCGGCAACGAAGGGTAAAGCGGCCGTTTCCCGGGGTAGTTCCAGGATCGTGACGGCGTAGGGCAGATCCGCCGCGGGGATGGTGAAAGGCTGGGCCAGGATGACACCGAGGATCCCCCTTGTCCCTTCGGGGCCGCAGATGGTCAACCCCCCTCCGCAGGGGATCTTCACGATGGTGTGGAGCCCGGCGATGTGATCGAGATGGAAATGGCTCAGGAAGAGAAAACAACCGCGCCCATCCCCGGGGGGACGGTATCGGTCCATCTTGGCGATGCCGTTGCCGGCGTCGAATATGATATCGCAGGCGGCCGTTTGAAGAAGGACGGAGATGGTGTTCCCCGTCTCGGTGTCGTACCAGCCGTTGGTACCCAAAAAAACGACTTTCATTCCCTTCCGCCGCCGGCCGTAAACTCGGCCAGGATGGTCCTTCTGGCCTCAGCCAGGACCTCCTCCCGGAAGTTGTAATAGGCGGGGATGGTCTGATTGAGGAACTTGTGGACGTATTGGGTGTCCCACAGGAGCATCCGCTCGAAATCGGCTGCCTTTCCCAGGGGCGTCAGTTGCCTGGTGACGGCGGCGGTGAATATCTCCTCGATACGCGCGGCGCAATCCTTGACCAGGCGCGCCGTCCGCGCCTCGTCCCCCCGTTCCAGCAGGCCCTCCCCCTGCCACTGTTCGATCCACTCCCGGGCCGTTTCCTGAAACATCTTCGCCCTCCTCCTCACATACCCAGGTAGGCCTTCCGAACCTCCTCCGACTCGAGGAGCTCGGCGGATGTGCCGGACTGGACGATCCTCCCGTTCTGGATCACGTACCCCCGATGGGCGATCTCCAAGGCCTCCTGGACCATCTGCTCCACCAGAAGGACCGTGGTCCCGGCGCGGTTGACGGCGGTGACGGTCTCCATCATCTTTTCCACCGCCGTCGGCATGAGACCCAGGGACATCTCGTCCAGCATGAGGAGCTTGGGCCGGGACATGAGACCCCGGGCCAGGGCCAGCATCTGCTGCTCCCCGCCGCTGAGGGTCTCGGCGGTCTGATTCGCCCTCTCCCTCAACACGGGGAAGACGGCCATAACCTCGTCAAGGCGGCGGCGGACCTCCGCGGGCGATTCCACCGTGTAGGCCCCCAGGGTCAGGTTCTTCTCCACGGAGAGCTTCCCGAAGAGACGCCTCCCTTCGGGCACGCAGCTGATGCCGAGTTTCAGGACCCGGTGGGCCTTGAGGTGGGAGATGGGGGTGCCGGAGAAAGAGACGATGCCCGACAGGGGACGGTTGAGGCCGGCGATGGTCCGCAACAGGGTGGTCTTGCCGGCCCCGTTGGCCCCCACGACGGCCACGATCTCCCCCGGCATGACCTGGAGGTCGATGTCCGAGATCACGGGGATCCCGTCGTAACCCGCACAGAGCCCTTCGACCCTCAGGATGGCCTCAGTCACGACTTCCTCCCTGAGTGCCGTTCTTCAGGCGCCGCCCGTACTTGGCGCCGAGATAGGCCTCGATGACCCGCTCATCCCTGACGATGCGGGCGGGGATATCCTCGGCGATCTTGGTACCCCCGTCCAGGACGACCACCTTGTCGGCGATGGGCATGATCCCTTCCATGACATGCTCCACGACCATCAAGGTGATGCCCGAGTCCCTCAGACGGAGGATGACGTCCAGGGCGGCCTTGAGTTCCGTGGTGTTGAGACCCGCCATGACCTCGTCGAGCATGAGGAGGCGCGGACCCGTCGCCAGGGCCCTTGCCATCTCCAGGCGTTTTTTGCCCCCGATGGGGAGATCGCCGGCCATCCTGTCCCGGTACGCCGTCAGGTTGCACAACCGCAGGCATTCCTCCGCCCTCGTGAGGGCCTCACCCCGGTCGGAGGTCCTGAGAAAGGCCCCGACGAGGACGTTCTCGAGGACCGACATGTCCTTCAGGGGACGAACGACCTGGAAGGTCCTGACGGCGCCCATGCGGGCGATACGGTAAGGGGGCTCTCCCGTGATGTCCTTGCCGTCGAAAACAACCTGCCCCCCCTCAGGCTTGAAAAGCCCTGAGATGCAATTGAAGAGGGTGGTCTTACCCGCCCCGTTGGGTCCGATGAGGCCCACTATGGACCCTTCCTCAACGGAGAAGCTTATCCGGTCGTTGGCCACGAGCTGACCGAACTTCTTCGTCACCTCCCGGACCTCGAGGAGGGCCATCCTATGCACCTCCTTGAGCCGTGCCGCCCCGTCGGGCCAGACTCTTCCCTATCCCTGCCAAGATGCCGATGATGCCCGCCGGTTCCTTGATGACGATGACGATGATGAGGACCCCGAAGATCATGAGGTCCACTCCTCCTCCGAGACCGCCCCAGAAGGCCCGGGTGTACTCCTGGAGGGGGATGAGGACGGCGGCCCCGAGGAGGGGTCCCGCCAGGGTCCCGGACCCGCCGAGGATGGTGACGAGGACGAATTTCATGGACATATCGAGGGACATGACCATGGGCGGGTCGACGCGGAGGTTGTACTGGACGAAGAAGGAGCCGCAAAGGGCGGCAAGGGCGGCGGAGATGGCCATGGCGCCCAGCTTCACCGCCGTGCTGTTCACCCCGAGGGACTCCGCCGTCTCCTGTCCTTCCCGGACGGCCCTCATGTAGTAGCCGAAGCGGTGACTCTCGAGCCACCTCACGATACCGAACACAATGACGAACAGGCCCAGGGCGCAGTAGTAGTACCCTTCCTTCGTCTCGTACCACATCAGATTGGCCAAACCTTCTTCGATGACGGGATAGTCGAGCCCCAAGGCGCCGCCGACCCATTCCCAGACGAGGAAGGCCCGGTTGAAGATCTCCACGATGGCGAAGGTGGCGATGGCGAAATAGTGGCCCGTCAGCTTGAAACACGGGTAGCTGATGATCACCGCCACCACGGCCGCCAGGACCATCCCCGCCAGGATCCCGCCCCATGGCAGCCCCCCGTAGGTGACCACCGCCATCCCGGCACCGTAGGCGCCGATGCCGAAAAAGACGGAATGGCCGAAGGAGACCTGTCCGCAATAACCGCCGATGATGTTCCAGGCCTGGGCCATGCTGGCGAAGAGGAGGACGAGGATGAGGACGTGCATGCCGAAGAAGCTCCCCGACACGAAGGGAACGAGGGGGAGAAGGGCCAGGACGGCCAAGAGGAGGAGCCAGAGGGCGTCTTTGAGGTCGATGACCTTGGTGTTCATCATCGTCACCAGCCGAAGATGCCCTTGGGTCTCAGGAAGACCACGGCCAGGTAGAGGCCGAAGACGGCGATGTACTTGAAGACGGGGGCGATGTAGAAACCAGCCAAAGCCTCCGCCACCCCGACGAGAAGACCGGCCAGGAAGGCCCCGGGGATGCTCCCGAAGCCTCCCATGGCCACGCACACGAAGGCGATGAGACCGAAGAGGGAACCGACCTCGGGGTGGACGGCGAGATAGGAGGGCATGATCCCCCCCGCTATACCCACGCAGGCCCCGCCGATCCCGAAGATGAGGATATAGATCCTCTCCGTGTCTATACCCATGAGCTCCGCCGCCTCCCGGTCCATGGCCGTGGCCTGAACCGCCCAGCCGAAGCGGGTGGAGTTTATAAGGAGATAGACGAGACCCACGACGATCAAGGCCAAGGCCGCCGCCGCCAGCTGGGGGGCCGGAAAGATCAGCCCCCCGAGCTGGAAGGTCTTGCCCCCGAGCCAGGTGTCGGAGAGGATGAGAAAGTTGGGCGAAAACCGGTTCAGACACAGGTTCTTGAGGAACATGGCCAGGCCGAAGGTCGCCAGAAGGGCCGCCAGGGGCGGCTTGCCCACGGTGTAACGGATGATGAGAAGGTACGTCAGGGCCCCGATGATGAAGATGAAGACGCCGGCGGCGATCACGGACACCACGGGGTCGATGTTGGCGAGGAAACCGAGCCAGTAGCTGACGTACATGGCGATCATGAGATATTCGCCGTGGGCGAAATTGATGACGTCCATGACACCCCAGATCAGGCAGAGCCCCGCGGCGACGAGGGCATACACCATGCCGCTCAACAAACCGTCGAGGACGACCTGGGCGAAGGTTTCCACGAGGGGATTTCCCCCTTAGCGTTTATCCCAGGGTTTCATGGGGAAGACGATCTTGGCGTCCGCCATCTTCTCGGGATAGATCCGCTTGTACTGCCCGTTCTGGAGTTGGGTGATGATGCTCTTGGCCTGGACGTTCTGACCGCCCTTGACGAACTTCACCTTGCCGCCCAGGGAGAGGGGCGAGTCCCAGGTGTTTTCCATGAGGGTCTTGGCCACCTTGTCGGGATCCAGGGACCGGGCCTTCTCGATGGCCTGGGCGAGGACGAGCATGGCCACCGCCTCCTGGATGCTGTTCCCGTCGAAGGGCACGCCGCCCGTCTTGCTCTTGAAGATCTTCTCCACGGGGGCGACGGCGGGCATCAGGCTGGCGAACTGGGGCGAATAACCGGAGGAGCCCATGAAGTATTCCGCGTCGGGACCCAGCTGCTTGGCGATGACGGGGTCCTGGTAGCCCGAGCAGTAATTGATGACGATCTTGGGGAGCCACTTGGCCTGCTTCATCGTCTTCACCCACAGGGAGTAGTCGGCCCCGAGGACGGCCCCGAAAACGGCGTCGGGGTTGCTGCCCTTGAGGGTCTGGACCTCGCTGTTGAGGTTCGTGGCGCCGGGTGAGAAGGGCACGTCGGCCACGACCTTGAAGCCCCCCGCGGCGGCGGCCTTCTTCGCCTCCTCGGCGGCATGCTTACCGAACTCGCTGTTCTCGTAGATAACGCCCAAGGTCTTGATGCCCGCCTTCTTGGTCTTGTTGAGCCATTTAAGGACTTCCACGAAGTCAACGGATTCCGTGGCGTCCGTGGGGGCCAGGCGGAAGAAGTACTTCATGTCCCGCTGGGTGAGGGCCGCCGAGCTCGAGGAACCGCACATGAAGATCCTCTTCATCCTCTCGGCCACGAAACTGGCGGGCTTGCTCACGGAGCTGTTGTAGGCGCCGATGAGGGCCCAGACCTTCTCCTGGTTGAGGAGACGCTCCGCCTCGGCCTTGCCGACGTCGGGCTTGCCCTGGGAATCGGCGTGGACCAGGACGATCTTGTAGCCGTCCAGGAGACCTTCCTTATTGGCCAGGGGTACCTTGATCTCGGGGTGTTTGTTGTTGATGATCTCCACCGCCGTCTGGACCGCCGCCTGGCAACGCTGGCCCGCCGTCGCCACGGGACCGGTCAGGGGGAAGATGGTTCCGATCTTGATGATCTTTTCCGCGGCCAAGGCGGGACCGGCGCCGGTCAGGGGGGAAACAAGGAGACAGAGGGCCGCGGCCAGGATGAACCAACGAACGAAGCTTCTCGATCCTCGGGACATAAAATACCTCCTTTGTTTTGATGGGTTTTCGTGACGTCGAAGGCACTATATGAAAACGCCTTTCCTGTCAAATGGAAAACCGCCGGCCCTTCGAGAACCGAGGGTCCATCCCGCCTCTGACGCCCCTTCGGCCGGCGTGTCTTCACGGCGATTTTCCCCTTGACGAAGGGCGGGGGATCGTATAGAGCTTGTCCATCGTTTGATGGAATCACACCATGGAATAACATGATGGAAACGGTCCTGGAAAAGGCGCGCCGTGACCCCGAGTCCATGAAGGCCCGCATTCTGGCCGTCGCCCGGCGGGTCTTCGGGGAGTACGGCTTCCACGGCGCGACGATGCGCCTGATCGCCCGGGAGGTGGGCATCGACATCTCCACCCTCCATTACCACTGGGGCGAGAAAAAGGACCTCTACGAGGCGGTGATCCTCGACATCAACGACGATTTAGGCCGAAAGCTGAGGGAGGTGGAGGGGATCATCCACGGCCGTCCCCTGCGGGAACGCATGGCCGTCGCCATCGACGCCATGACGGACTACTGCTTCGCCCATCCCGAGATATCCAACCTCGTCCTCTTCCGTTACTTCGGCAAGACGAGGGACGTCCTGGACATCAAGGTCCCCGAGTTCACCTCCGACATCGCCCGTTCCATGGAGCTGACCTCCGACCGCAGGGATACCCCGCCCCGGGCCATGCTCGAGGTCCTGACGGTCATGAACGCCATCCACAACTTCGTCTCCGGCGAGGACTTTTTCCGCTCCATGGTTGCTCTCGATCACGACTCCTACGTGGCGGCGGTCAAGGAGACCCTGAAGTTCATCCTCATCGACCCCTTCGTGATGAGGCAGGAGGCGGCGTCCGGCCGGGGAAGGCCATGAGCAGGCGGACAAGACCCGACGGGGTCTCGACAAGAGACGAAACAAGAAAGGAGGAAGACCTATGGCCCTGAATCCGGAGGCCCTCGGCAAGACCATCGGGCCGGTGACGAAGAAGTACGACTGGAGGGACGTGGTCCTCTACGCCCTGGGCGTCGGGGCGGGATTCGACGAGCTGGACTACGTCTACGAGAAAAACCTCAAGGTCATCCCGACCTTTTCCGTGGCCAGCATCTTCGATTTCTTCTGGCACGTCGCCTCGGAATCGAACGTGAACCTGGCGGGCATCCTCCACGGCGAGCAGGACCTCGTCTTTTACCGGCCCATCCCGCCCTCCGGCACCTTCTCCACCGAGGGGGCCGTGACCCACTACTACGACAAAAAAGACAAGGGCGCCGTGGTCATCGCAGAGAGCGAAACGAGGGATGCGGCGGGGAAGAAGCTCTTCAAGAGCGTCATTACCATCTTCAGCCGCCTCGACGGTAACTTCGGCGGCGAGGAGGGCCCCTCGAAGGTCTTTACCTTCCCCTCCCGCGATCCGGACTTCGTGGTGGAGGACCGACCCGGTCCCGGCCAACCCCTCCTCTACCGCCTCTCGGGTGATCTCTTCCAGCTCCACGTCGACCCCGCCTTCGCCAAGAAGGTGGGGTTCGAGAAGCCCATCATGCACGGCCTCTGCACGTACGGTTACGCCTGCCGGGCCCTCATGTCCAAGTTCACCCCCAACAGACCGGAGCTGGTGAGACGGATCGCCTGCCGTTTCTCCCGGACCCTCTACCCCGGGATCCCCATCAAGACCCTCATCTGGAAGATCGAAGAAGGCCTGGCCTACTTCCGGACGGTGAACGCCGAAAACGGCGACGTGGTCATCGACAACGGGGTCTTCGCCTACGGCCCCGTCCCGGAGGACGTGATCCGTTTTGACGGTCGAGTGGCCTTGGTGACGGGTGCCGGTGGTGGTTTGGGGAGGGTGTACGCCCTGGAGTTGGCCAAGAGGGGCTGCAAGGTCGTGGTGAACGACTTCGGCGGCGCCAGGGACGGCTCCGGGGATGGCTCCACCTCGCCCGCCGACGGCGTCGTCGCCGAGATCAAGGCCCTCGGCGGTGAGGCCGTGGCCAACTACGACAACGTGGCCACCCCGGAAGGGGGAGAAAGAATGGTCAAAACCGCCCTCGACACCTTCGGACGCCTCGACATCCTCATCAACAACGCCGGGATCCTGAGGGACAAGGGAATCCTGAAAATGGAACCCGAAAACTGGCGCGCCGTCATCGACGTCCACCTCAACGGCGCCTACCACGTCACCAGACCCGCCTTCGCCGCCATGAGAGAACAGGGCTACGGACGCATCATCATGACCACCTCCGCCGCGGGTCTCTACGGAAACTTCGGACAGACAAACTACTCCGCCGCCAAAATGGGCCTCGTGGGTTTCATGAACTCCCTCAAACAGGAAGGTCAAAAATACAACATCAAGGTCAACACCATCGCCCCCATAGCCGCCTCCAGACTGACACAGGACGTCCTGCCGCCCGACCTCTTCGAAAAACTAAAACCGGAATTCGTCGCCCCCATCGTCCTCTACCTCGCCTCAGAAGAATGCAAAGAAACGGGC
>JAKPCH010000040.1 GCA_029553375.1 Deltaproteobacteria bacterium
GCGGAGGAAACGACACCGGCCAGACGGTTGACCAAACCTCTCAGATCTTCCTGTTCGTGTGATTGAGCCGCCGTCGTCATAGAACCTCCCTGATAGTCAAACCTTTCTTGTTGAGGGTCCCCCAGAAGATCCCGTCGGCGCAGGCCTTGGACCAGTACCCCCGGGCCTTCCGCATAGGCAGGACCTGGGCGGCGTCGCGGAGAGATCGGACGGCGAGACCCGTGAGGCGTTCAACCCAATCCTCACGCGCCTGTTCCTCGCCGCTCTCGACGCCCTTCCAAAGGACGGGAAAGAACCAATCCGGCCAGGAGGATCTAAAAACCTTCCTGCGATCGCTCACCCAGGCCTTGACGGCCTCCCTTCCAAAATCGACCTTTTCCGGCCCCCCTTCGATCAGGGCGGTCATGGCCGCGGCCAGGGCCTTTTCCACGTCCCGGGCGTCTTTTTGAAGCTCCCTGGCGAAGATGGAAAGCCGTTCACGTTCGGCCTTGACGAGGAGACGCCTTTGGGCCTCCGGCGGCACCGGCAAGAGGAACCGATGAAAGCCCTCCGTGGTACCCTGGCCCCGAACGAGGACGGAAGCGACAAACCACAGAGCGCCCGCCGCGGGACGCGGTCTCTGGAGGGGCGTCAACTCGTAGTCCTCCTCGAACAGGAGCCGGCAGACCAGCTCCGGCGTCCAGCCGCTGCCGGAGACGGAGAGGGCCGCCCGCCCTTTTTTCTTGTTGTCCGTCTGGACCGGGATCCAGGGATCGCCTACGTCACCGTTTTCCAGGCTCTTGGGGCCGATCTGCCTGGCCTTGGTCGTCGCCCCCAGGGCCACGGCACCCCTCCCACGCCTCACCAGGCGCACCGCCCGGGGGGCCTCGATGAAAAAGGGGTCGAGATCGGTGAGGTGGTACTGATGACCCACCCGGTCCCAGGATCCGCACCAGGTCAAGACGACGCCGTCATCCCGGTAACCGAAAGGCGGGCCGAGGAGACTATTTCTCATGGCGCCCACGACGGCGACCTCCTCCCGGAATCTTTGGGAGGGATGGACGGAGCGGACCATGGCGACGATAGGACGGCTGGCGAATCCGCCATTCATCCTCACGATCCCATAGTTGCCGGCTCCCAAGAAACCGCTGGTCGTCTGATAGGTCACCAGGGCGTACATCCAGGACTCCAGGTCGTCGTCGGGAAGGCGGGAGGCCTTCACGTCGTGATCCTTGGCGGTCACGAGGACGTCGAGCTCATCGGGGGTTCTCGCCTTCGGTTCCTCAGGCTTGAAAACCTTCTCGAGCTCTTTCTCGTCCCTCAGGGGGTGTTGAAAGAAAGCCGGC
>JAKPCH010000061.1 GCA_029553375.1 Deltaproteobacteria bacterium
GGCGAGGGCCTTCTCCCGCCGGCCGAGGGCGAGGGCCATGAGGAGGGGGTCCGGGGGCACGGGGAAGAAGGACGACTCCGTGAAGGCGAGGACGAAGAGGGCCGGGGCCCCGTAGGGGGTGTCGGCCCAGTGGAGGACCCAGTCATAGAGTTGTCTTAGTATTTTCATAGTTAAAGCTGGGGCTATTTCCCGCGGCGGGCCCCTTGCGGGCGATCAGCCTGGGCCTGTAACAGCTTTCGGGAGGGATTGCCAGTTTTTTCTCCCCAGGGGCCCTCAAAAATGGTAGAGTGCTTCCGGGGTTTCAAGTTTTTCCACCCCCATGCCGACTTATACCAAGGAAGGTGTTGATGGGCGAGGGAAGGGAAGAGGTCAAGGGTCAGGGCAGAGACATAGGGGTACTGATGGCCAAGCTGGCGCAACTGGAGGATGCCCTCCTGAGGTTCCGCCGGGCGGGGGGACAGGAGGCGGGACAAGGCCGGGAAAAGGACGCGGCCTTCCTGCGGGCCGTCCTCGAGGGCCTCACGGACATGGTCTTCGTCCTCGACGCCTCCGGCCGCTTCCTCTTCGCCACCCCCTCGGCGGAGAAAATCCTGGGCTACAGGGCCGACCAGATGGTGGACATGGATCCTTTTTCCCTCGTCCACCCCGACGATCTCCCCCTGGCCCGGGAGGAGTTTAGTAAAGTCGCCCTCGGGACGAACGACGGCACCCCCACGGAGCTCCGCCTCCGCCGCGCCGACGGGTCCTGGCTCCCCGTCGAGGTCTGGGGCCGCAGCCTCCTCGCCGACCCTGCCGTGGGGGGGTTCGTCATCACCATCCGGGACATCTCCCCGCGCGTCGCCATGCGGGAACAGCTGTACCGGACCCTCGCCATCAACCGGGCCATGATCGACGCCATGCGGGGCGCCGCCCTCATCATGGACCTCGAGGGGAGGGTCCTGGCGGCGAACCGCTACGCCTCCCGGGCCCTGGGGAGACAGATCCGGGAGGTCGTCGGGGCCGTCTACTACGATCTCCTCCCCCCGGCCTGGAAAGAGGTCTGGCGGGAGAACGTCGCCGCCGCCGCGGCCTCCCGGCGCCCCGTCCGCTTCGAGAAGGCCATCGACAACCGCTTCTACGTCAACGAGATCCACCCCATTTACGACGATCGGGGGACGATCTCCTGGATCGCCATCTTCCAGCACGACATCACCCGTTACCGCCGGGCCGAGGAGCGCCTGCGGAGGGAGGAGCGGTTCCTCAGGACGGTTATCGACGCCGTCCCGGCCTTCATCGGCATCCGGGACCGGACGGGGCGCTACGAGCTCGTCAACGAGACCGTGGCGAGGGCCTACGGGACGACGGTGGAGGGGATGGTGGGTAAGACGGACGTGGAGCTGAAGGTCCCCCGGGAGCAGGCGGAGCGTTTCCTCGCCGGAGACCGGGAGGTCATGGCGACGAAGCGGCCCCTCTTCGTCCCCGAGAGCCCCTGCACCTACGCCGACGGGACCCTCCACTGGCTCTCCACCTACAAGATCCCCCTCTTCAACGAGGACGGGGAGTGTGACCGCGTCCTGTCCGTGGCCCTGGACCGCACCTTCATCAGGGAGGCGGAGGAGGAACGGAAACGCCTCCGGACCCAGCTCCTCCAGGCCCAGAAGCTCGAGGCCGTGGGGACCATGGCCGGGGGCCTGGCCCACGACTTCAACAACATCCTCATGGGCCTCCAGGGCCTGATCTCCCTCCTGCTCCTCGAAGGGGGGCAGGATCAACGCCTCCGGGACCGCCTCCGGGAGATGGAGATCCACATCCGGCGGGGATCGGACATCACGAAACAGCTCCTGAACTTCTCCACCGCCGGCCGCTCCGAGACCCGGGCGACGGACCTCAACCTCTTCCTCGCCAAGGCCCTCCACCTCTTCGAGCGGACCCACCGGGGCGTCATGACCCACCTCGAGGCCGCCCCCTCCCTCCCGACCGTGGAGATCAACGAGGGCCAGATGGACCAGGTCTTCATGAACCTCTTCATCAACGCCGACCAGGCCATGCCGGGGGGAGGGAATCTCTTCGTGACGACGTCCTACCGCCGCCTGAACGACACGGAGGCCGCTTCTTTGGGCCTGGCGCCGGGTGGGTACGTCGCGGCGGCGGTGACGGACACGGGGACGGGCATGGAGCCCGAGATCATCGAGCGGATCTTCGACCCCTTCTTCACGACGAAACCCAAGGGGGTGGGGACGGGCCTGGGCCTCGCCTCGGCCTACGGGATCGTCAAGAACCACGGGGGGGCCATCGCGGTGGAGAGTCTCAAGGGGCGGGGCAGCACCTTCACCGTCTTCCTCCCCGCGGCGGCGGGCGCGACGGCGAGGGAGGAAGGTGAGGAGAGGCCGCCCGAGGGCCCCCTCGAGGGCACGGAGACTCTCCTCCTCGTGGACGACGAGGAGATCAACCTCCAGGTCATGAGGGAGATCCTCGAGATCCTCGGCTACCGCACCCTGAGGGCCGCCAGCGGCCAGGAGGCCCTGGCCGTCTACGCCGAGAAGGGGCAGGAGATCGACCTCGTCGTCATGGACCTGGTCATGCCCGGCATGGGGGGGGCAGCGGCCTTCGAGGCCATGCGGGAGTTCAACCCCCTCGTCAAGGTGATCCTCATCAGCGGCTACTCCCAGAGCGGCCAGGCGGCCTCCCTCATCGGGCAGGGCTGCCGGGCCTTCGTCCAGAAACCCTTCCAGATCGAAGAACTGGCCCGGACGATCAGGCGGGTCCTCGACGGGCCCTGACCGAGGCATCCGTAAGGGGTGGTAGGGACCGTGGGCACTAAGCAGCCCTTCAGGGGCGACAAGACAAAGACACGGCTCCTTGCGGCCCTGGCCGCGGCGGGGGCGGCGACGGGGGTCTTCGTCCTCCTCGATATCCCCGCCCTCGCCCTCGCCGGCAGCGCCGCCGTCGTCGTCCTCTCTTTCCTCGCCCGGCGCCGATGCCTCGCCGGCGGCGACGAGGGGGGCTACCGGGCCCTCTTCGAGACCACCGGCGCCGCCACGGTGATCCTCGAGGCGGACACGACGATCGTGGCGGCCAACGAGGAGTTCGCCCGCCTCGCCGCCCTCCCCCGGGAGGAGATCGAGGGCAAAAAGAGCTGGACGGAGTTCGTCTCCCCCGAGGACCGGGAGCGGATGCTGGGTCACCACCGGGCCCGCCGCGCCGACCCGTCGGGGGCGCCGACGGTCTACGAGTTCACCTTCGTCGACTCCCGGGGGCAGAGAAGGGAGATCATCCTCCACATCGACATGATCCCCGGCACCACCCGGTCCGTGGCCTCCCTCCTGGACGTCACACAGCGCCGCCGGGCGGAGGAGATGCTGAGGGACCTCTTCGAAAACAGCCTCGACCTCATCTGCCTCCACGACCTGGAGGGCCGCTTCCTCGC
>JAKPCH010000070.1 GCA_029553375.1 Deltaproteobacteria bacterium
CCACGAACCGAGGGCTACGCCGCCTGCTCCTGGCGTTTTACCCATCTCTTCACGTCCTCCAGGAAATCCCGCTTGAAATCATCCGGTTCCAGGATCACGACATTAGGTATCCAGGACTTGAGAATGATGCGGATCGCCTCGTAATGACCGACCCGGAAGGTGACGATGAGCGACCCGTCCGGGCGTTCTTCCAGGATCTCCTGGGTAGGGGTCATCCGGCGGCGCTTGAAGTAGTGGCTGACCTGAGCATCGACAAGCACCTTGACTTCCAAATTCATGTCCGTGGCGAACCAGATGTTGGCACTCTTCCGAAGGACGTCATCGAGGTCCTTGGGGACTTCCCGGCAGCAGGCCTTCAATAAGCGGAAATCAGAGATCCTATCGAGGGCGTAGCGCTTGAGGACGCCGGTCGCGGTCTCGTTACCGACGAGATACCAGAAGCCGCTGAAATAGGTGACGCGGTAGGGTTCCATCTGGACGGGATGAGGACCCTTCCCCGCCGCATATTGAAACGTCACCTGCTTCTTTTCCCGGAGTGCCTGGACGATCTTTTTCAGGAGGGCGCCGTCCAGGGGGACGGCATCGTCAATCTTTACGAAGACCGGCATGGAAGAGACGCAATCGTAGAGGCGGTCCAAAACACCGTCCGCGGCCTCCCGGAAAGGCTGACCCAGCTGCGCCACAATGTTTTTCAGGGCCACAACGAGAGCCAGTTCCGTGTCGTCAAAGATTTCCAGGTTCTTCACGAGGTCCTTGCTCATGGAATGGACCCCTTTCCGCACCTCATGCAGGGGGAATCCGGATTCCTTAAGCAGGAGGAGATCACGCTGGATGGTCCGGGGCGTCGTCCGGAAGTGTTGGCTCAGCCAGGTGCTGGATACCTGCCCCTTCTCCATGAAGACCCGGAGGATCCGGCCCAGGCGGATCAGTTTCGTCTGCGCGCCGCGGTCACGAGTCATGCCCCACCCCCCCGTTCAAAAAAGATCATGCCCCAAGAATAATGCGACCTGCCTATGTCGTCGAGACGTTGAGTTATCAGAGACAACCTCTTATGGTCAATGCCAAAGGGACGAAAGGAGGAAGAGAAAATGAATGCGACGATGAAAGTTCATCTGGAGACAATAAAATTCGGTGAGAACCAGGTCCACAATCAGGTGACCGTGATTCCCCTATTATCAGAAAACGGCGCCGGTCCGGATTACCTGACCCTGAAGGAGGCCATGGAGGCCCAGTTGATTGCAATTACGGAAGTGACCGAGGGCGGCAGCGTCCCCGAGCTGAAGGTCAAGAACACCGGCGCCAGGCCGGTGCTCATTCTGGACGGGGAGGAATTATCCGGGGCCAAACAGAACCGCGTTCTCAACACCACGATCCTGGTGAAGGAATGCTCCGAAACCGTCATCCCCGTGAGTTGCACCGAGGAGGGGCGCTGGTCCTACCGGTCCGCCCATTTCCAGGAATCGGGGCACATGATGTCCGCCCGTCTCCGGAGGGTCAAGAACGAGTCGGTGGCCTATTTCCTCAAGAGTTCTCGGCGGTACGCCTCCGACCAGCTCGCCGTCTGGGAAGGCATCCGCGATCAGTCCGAGGCGGCCGACGTTCAATCTCCCACCGGCGCCATGCGGGACATCCATGAGGCGAAAAAAGAGGATCTGGATGCCTATCTGGAGCACTTCACCCTTATTCCAGGCCAGAGTGGCATCCTCGTTCTGGTCGGCGGCAAGGTGGCAGGCATGGACATGCTGTCCCGGAGCGAGGCCTTCCGGGTCATCTACCCGAAGCTGATCAAGAGTTACGTCATGGACGCCATCCTGGAGAAACGGGGAAAGTCAAGGGCAAACCCGCTGGAAACGGCGCAGGCCTTCCTGGCCGATATTCTTCAGTGCCGGGAGCAAAAATACGAATCTGTGGGCCACGGGACGGACTACCGCTATGAGGGCGGGAAGGTCGTCGGCTCCGCCCTGATCCATGAAGGCACGGTCATCCACATGGCTTTCTTCAGGGTCACCCAGGCGGACAAGGCAGGGTCGATGGCCGGATTCTCCCGGCGGCGTGGCTTCCGGAGGTAAGGGACCATGAAGAGAAAGATCTGCGACAGGTGCTTCCGGGAATACTTTGAGGAAGACGAACAGGCGTCTCCGGTGGAGGAACTGGGAAGGATCTTCCTCGGCGCCCTCAAGGACCGGGATGGCGTGAACTTCTGCCCTAAATGCAGGAAAGAACTCGGCATCGTGAATCTGCTTGGATTCGGCCAATAAAGTTGTATGGCGGCATTGAAAAAAGGCGTCGAAAATCTGAAAGATGACGGGTTTGAGGCGGGGTTTGACGGAATCGGTCAAAACCAATTCAACCGGCATTCCCAAACCTTCTTCGACAGGGAAAACAGGCCAAGGCCGCCGCCGGGGAAGGGCTCAGCGACGGGGTGACCAGGACCAACACCAGGGTCGGCGCCATCGACCCCGCCGCCTGGACGGATGAGGGAAAGACCGCCTCCACGGCGGCCCGGGAAGACCTCCGGGAGGGCAGCAATGCCCCCTCGGCGGGGGCGGAAAAACGGGGGGCAAAATTTTTCGTGCGTCGTTAATTGCTCAATGATCTCAAGTATTTAACCTATGCCGGAGCTCCGGCATACCCGCCGGAGCCGTGACCCCATAACCGGTCCCACCCTTGTCCATGATGGCCCCACAGAACCATGCCGTGATCGCCGCCATGAGGCCACGTCCTGATCGCCGTCATGGGACCAGGGGGTCATGGGCGCAATGGTGCCGGTCAAAAGGGGCTCAAAAGGATCTTCGGCCCTCCCTTGACACCTTGGGCGGAAACGCACGGAATTCCGGATAGTTCCGGTCCGCAAACCCTCGCCGGACGGGTGCTTCAAATTCTCAAAATCCCGGAGGGCCCGCCACGACGGAAATTTTTCAACGTCACCGATTTCTCAACTATATCAGATAGCTAAGCTGTATCGTAACTCCTATACTCCCCGTCGGGCGGGGTTTTAACCGGGGCCGACGCCGCCGAAGGGGTCTCCTTTCATTGACACGCCCCGGTCATGGCCCTTCGTTGGTCACCGGAGGGTGATTCAATCCCACTTTTGAGACATGAATTCAGAAACAGCCGGAAATGATACCGACGACGGTCATTCAGGCGATCCCGAGACACGCAAATCCGAATACGACGGCGCGTCACATGCGCAGTCTCGGCGTGGAAGACACGGTGAAAGCGCCGGAAGAAGGCCTTAAGGGACCGGCCCAGGTGAGCGAATTCCCGCAGGTGGAGACCATAGAAGATACCCCCGGAGACGGCGGCTCCGAGGGTATCTTGTGTCCGGGGGGATATGGCGATAGTTCGTACTTGCAACCTATCAATATATAGGTAACCTTTCGAATATTTGAACCCCGTTTCATGGCGTGACAGGCCTTCTGCGGAGGAATGGCCACAAGCGATGCCTGCCGGCCACGAACCGAGGGCTACGCCGCCTGCTCCTGGCGTTTTACCCATCTCTTCACGTCCTCCAGGAAATCCCGCTTGAAATCATCCGGTTCCAGGATCACGACATTAGGTATCCAGGACTTGAGAATGATGCGGATCGCCTCG
>JAKPCH010000075.1 GCA_029553375.1 Deltaproteobacteria bacterium
CGAGGCCGACGATGTCCGTCGTCGTCCCGGGGATGATGAGGAGGAGGGAAGAGACCCCCAGGGCGAAACGCTCCAGGGCGCCGATACTCCCGCCGGGCACGTAGCCCACCACCGTCGCCCCCAGGGCGGCGACGCCGATGAAGAGGGTGACGGCGTTCTGGAGGAACCACGGGAGGTCGAAGGGGACGTGGGGGTCCAGGAGCCAGGGCATGAGGAGGACGATGGGGGCGTAAACGAAGGCGAAGGGCACGAAGGTCTTGGCGAGGGAGAGGCTGAAGGCGCGGAAACCGGAACGGAAGGGATCGCTCCCCGCCACGCCCGCCGCGGCGTAGGCCGCCAGGGCCACGGGGGGGGTCACGTCCGCCAGGACGGAGTAGAAGAAGACGAACATGTGGGACAACAGGGGGTGGATGCCCCACTTCAGGAGGGCCGGGGCGGCGATCATGGCGGCGATGATGTACTGGGCCGTCGTGGGGATCCCCATGCCGAGGATGAAACAGGCGATGGCCGTGTTGACGAGGGTGAAGAAGAGGGTGAGGTCGTTGACGGTGGTGAGGCTCAGAAACAGCGGATTGAGGACCTCGGCGATGCCGTGGGCCACGGTGATGACGGCCGTCGCGAACTTGAGGCCGATGCCCGTCAGGGTCGTGGCCCCGACGATGAAACCCACGCAGGCGCAGGCGGCGCCGATGGCGAGGGCGTTCTTCGTCCCCTCCTCGAGGGCCTTGACGATGTCGGGGATCCTCATCTTGCTCTCCCGGTAGCAGACCCCCACGGCGACGACGGCCAGGGCCGTCCAGAAGGAGGCCAGGGAGGGCTCCCCTTCCGTGGTCAGCAGGGCCGTCATGAGGGCGGCGATCCCGAGGGAGGCGAGCCAGACGGGTCGCTCATGGCGGCGGTAGGTCCAGGCGAGGAAGACCGCGGCGGCGGCGAACCAAAAGGCGGCCGTGGCCGTCCCTTCCAGGGGGTTCAGACCGAAGAGGACGGGAGGGACCGTCATGAAGAGGGGCAGGAGGAGGGGGGTGGTCCGGCGGTGGATCTGGCCCGTCGCCACGGCGTAGATGATCCCCCAGAAGGCGGCCAGAAAGGGGCTCGACCCCTTGATGAGGAGATAGACGATGACGATGAGGGGCCCCACGATGAGCCACCTCTCCTTCAGGATCGCCGCCATGTCGGGCAGCATGTGGCGCGGCAGGCCCTCGAGGCCCCGCTTCTTCGCCTCGAGGTGGACCATCCAGCCCACGGCGAAGAAGTGGAGGAAGGAGGGGAGGATGGCGCAGAGGGCGATCTTGACGTAGGGGATCCCCAGAAACTCGGCCATGATGAAGGCCGCCGCCCCCATGACGGGGGGCATGAGCTGGCCCCCCGTGCCGGCCGCGGCCTCGACGCCGGCGGCAAAGGTGGGGGAGTAACCCACCCGCTTCATCAGGGGGATGGTGAAGGAACCCACGGTGACGGCGTTGGCGACGGAACTGCCGCTGATGGACCCCATGAAGCCGCTGGCGATGACGGCGACCTTGGCGGGGCCGCCGGCGGACCAACCCGCCAGGGCCATGGCGGCGTCCATGAAGAGCTGGGCGAGGCCCGTCCGGGAGATGAAGATCCCGAAGAGGACGAAGTGGAAGACGAAGGTGGCCACCACCCCCAGGGGGATGCCGTAGATCCCCTCCGTCCCCAGGAACATGTAGTCGATGATCCGGGGGATGGAATAGCCCCGGTGGGCGAAGATCTGGAGACCCGGGAGATCGAGGAAATAGGGTCCCAGGTAGCAGTTGAGGAGGACCAACATGGCGATGATGGGCAGGGGGGCGCCGATGCTCCGGCGGGCCCCCTCCAGGACGAGGAGGAACGAGAAGGCACCCACGACGAGCTCCGCCCGCTCGGGGCTCCCCGCCCTCAGGCCGATGTTGTTGAACTCGAGGAAGACGAAGACGGACATCCACGCCGCCAGGAGGGCGAAGAAGCAGTCGAAGTAGGGGAGGTTGTCGGGCCGGTAGTCCACCCGCCCGGTTCTCACGAGGCCCGCCAGGGACCTGAACCACTGGAGGAAGAAGAGGAGGGCGATGGCGACGAAGACGAGGAGGAGCAAGGCCCCCCAGAAGACCAACGTGGGGTTGAGATCGACGAACCAGGAGCGGGGGCTGAGATGGGTCCGGGCGAGGTGGATGCCGTAGATGACCCCCCCCACCATGAGGGTCTGGAGGGGGAGGTCCACCCAGAGGCCCAGGCGGTCGGGGAGGAGTTCCCGCCGCTTGAAATACAGGACCAAGATCCCCGTGGCGGCCCCCACGGCCCCCGTCGCCGCCGCCGAGAGGGAGAAGATCTCCCTCAGGACGGAGGCGTTGATGACGGCCGCCGTCGTCCCGTAGAGGAGGTCGTAGAGGAGACCCGCCTTCTTGGGCGCCGCCTTCTTCCGGATGGAATAGACGAAATAGACGAGAGGCAGGACGAAGGCGAGGTGGAAGGCCCGGTGCCGCCACTCCTGAAGGACGCCGAAACCCGCCGTGTAGATGTGGAAGATGGAGAGGATGACCGTCATGGCGAGGATCAGGCGGGCCGTCAGGCCCTCCAGGTGCCGGAAGCGGAGCTCCGGGTCGTAACGGGCGACGAGGTCCCCCGTCTCCT
>JAKPCH010000078.1 GCA_029553375.1 Deltaproteobacteria bacterium
TTCTCGCCTGGAGGGACCTGGCGGTGCGTTACAAACAGACGGCGATCGGGGTCCTCTGGGCGGTCCTGCGCCCCTTTCTCACGATGGTGGTCTTCACCGTCATCTTCGGCCGCATCGCCAAACTCCCCAGCGACGGAAACGCCCCCTACGCCCTTCTCGTCTTCGCCGCCATGCTGCCCTGGTCCCTCTTCGCCAACGCCCTGGCCGAGGCCTCCAACAGCCTCATCAACAACGCCAATCTCATCGGCAAGATCTATTTCCCCCGCCTGATCATCCCCCTGGCGACACTGGTGACGGCCTTCGTCGACTTTGTCATCAGCTTGGCGATCCTTCTGGCCATGATGCTCTTCTACCGTTTCACCCCCGGCTGGCAGATCCTCCTCCTGCCCGCTTTCATCCTGTTGGCCCTCCTGGCCAGCCTCGGCCCCGGCCTCTGGATCACCGCCCTGAACGTCAAATACCGGGATTTTCGTTACGTCATCCCCTTCGTCGTCCAGTTCGGCCTCTACATATCCCCCGTCGGCTTCAGCAGTGCCGTCATCCCCGACAACTGGCGCCTCCTCTACAGCCTCAACCCCATGGTGGGGGTCATCGACGGTTTCCGCTGGTGCCTCCTGGGGGGGAACAGTCCCCTCTACCTCCCCGGCTTCCTCCTGAGCCTGGTGATCACCGCCTTCTTCCTCTGGCTGGGCTTGGGCCGCTTCCGGAAAACGGAAAAGGACTTCGCCGACCTGATCTGAGACCATGTCCGATATCGTCATCAAGGCCGAACATCTGGGCAAGCGCTACGTCATCGGTCACCAGACCGCCGGGGGCACAACCTTCCGTGAGGCCCTCGTCCGCAACGTCCGGGAACTATGGAACAAGACGCGGGACCTGGCGAGGGGTAAGCCTATCATCCAGGGGGACAGGCAGGAAGAGGTCTGGGCCCTGAAGGACGTCGGTTTCGAGATCAAACGCGGCGAGGCCGTAGGGATCATCGGCCGCAACGGCGCCGGCAAGAGCACCCTTTTGAAGATCTTGAGCCGCATCACCGAGCCTACGGAGGGACGGGTAACGATCCGGGGCCGCGTCGCCGGCCTCCTCGAAGTAGGCACCGGCTTCCATTCGGAGCTCACGGGCCGGGAGAACATCTACCTCAACGGGACGATCCTCGGTATGACCCGCGCCGAGATCAGGAAAAAGTTCGACGAGATCGTCGCCTTCGCCGAAGTGGAGAAATATATCGACACCCCCGTGAAGCGCTACTCCAGCGGGATGTACGTGCGGTTGGGGTTCGCCGTCGCCGCTCACCGGGACCCCGACATCCTCCTCGTGGACGAGGTCCTGGCCGTGGGGGACGCCCAGTTCTACACGAAATGCACGAACAAAATGAACGAGATCAGGGAAAAGGGGACCACGATCCTCCTGGTCTCCCACAACATGTGGCTGATCCAGACGGTCTGCGAACGGGTTTTTCTTATCGACGAAGGGAGGATTCTGAGGGTGGGCGACCCCTTCCCGGTTATCCAAGATTACTACGGCCTCCAGGAACAGGCGGCGGAAAAAGACTCTTTAGAGGAAGAAAAAGCCGTCGTCATCGGCTTCGCCGAGGTGAGGGACCCGAACGGCAACCCCGTAAAAGAGACCTTGCCCGATGGCGGTTTGGTGATTGCCGCCCTCTACCAGTGTCGTCAGGAGGGATTCCGCGGTCACTTTTTCCTGCGGGTGACGACCCCGGACGGTTTCCCCCTCTACACGGCCTACAGCAAACCCAGAACGTTCACGTCCGGCCGTGGCGCCACGGAGGCCTTTATCCCTTCCTTTTCCCTCCTGGAGGGCGAATACCGGATCTGGGTCGGTGTCTGCGGTCTCGACAAGGAAAAGGAGAAAGTATCGGAGCGGATGCTGAAGATAGACGTCCTGGCGGACCCAGGTTATCCCGACCCCAAATTCGGAAAATTTTTCAATAAGGTGATCTGGAAGGACGACGGGGTTGGGTAACCCCGCGACCCCGGGCGTCAAAATTGCACGTCAATATCTTCGGCAGACCTTGAAAATACTCTACATCACACCTGAATACCCCTTGCCGAACCCCAGCGGCGGGATCGCGGGCTATCTGCGCGACATTGCCCGGGAAACGGCGCGGAGGGGGCATGAGGTGAAAATAATCTGTCAGGACGAGGCCTACGCCGGGGAAGGGGCGGTTCACATAGATTTCGATGAGGGCGTCGAAATCCACTACGTGTCCAAGTCACTCATGGGAACCCTGGCCAAGGTCCTGGAAACCCCCAGACTGCGCCGTCTCTTCCGGTTTGCCATCCCCGACCTTGTCCCGCTGATTCCGCCGTTGACCGCTTTTTGCTACTGGCGGCGCCTGCGGCGTCAGTGGAGACCTGACATCATCGAGACCTTTGACTGGAAGGCGACGGGTTTGCTCTTCGCCCTCTTCGAGGGAGGCATCCCCGTGGTTTTCCGGGGAGGAGGCCATTGCAAGGCCTTGATCCCCTACAACGACCTCCCCTGGAACCACTTCTTTGAATCCCAGCACCGTCTCGAACGGTGGACCGCCAGGGCCTCTACCCTCCTGGTACCCTGCTCCGAGCTCTTAGGCGAAGACGAGGCGAGGGATTTCCAGATCCCAAAGGAAAAGATCCTGCCGGTGCCGAA
>JAKPCH010000089.1 GCA_029553375.1 Deltaproteobacteria bacterium
CAACTCCTGTGTAAATTGCCTCGGGGCATCCTGCCGGTCCTCTTCCTCACGCCACCTTCGATTGCTTCTTTGAGGATGAAGACGGAAGTGGTACCGTCGGGCACAGGTGTGCCGACCGCAGTCGCCGCCATCCCTTGCTCAGCCTCTCGATCACCTGGTGCATCAAGCACACGCCGCTCTTGGTCTTCTTGAACCGCTTGGCTGCGTTGGTCCGCAGTCGAACGCTCGCGAAGATCGACTCGATCGGGTTGGTCGTGCGCAGATGAATCCAGTGGGCTTCCGGGAACTGATAGAATGTCAGGCAACGATCCACGTCGTCCGCCAGGCAATCCGCCGCCCGGTCGTAACCGGCCTCTCGCAGATCGTGCACCACCGCCGCGTGCAGTCGCCGGGCCGCCTGCTCGCTGTCGGCCTGCCAGATGGCCCGCACTCGTGGTACCCATGCCGGACGCTCCTTCACCGGCAGCTTGTCGATAACGTTCACCGTCTTATGATTCGTGCACCGTTGCTGGGCCGAGTTGCGGCTCTGCTCGTTCACCGCCGCCCAAAGCCCCAACGCGCCGTCCGCGATCCAGCAGGCCGGTTCATTCAGCCCACGTTTGCGACAGTCCCGAATCAGGTCGCTCCAGCTCTCGGTGGTCTCGCGATAACCTTCCCGCAGCGCGATCAGGTGCTTGACGCCCGCCGTATCCGCACCGATCAGCACCATCAGACACGCCTTCTCCGTGCCCAGGCCGGCCTTCAGGTAGATGCCGTCCGCCCAGATGTATACGAACCGCTGGCCGCTCAAATTCTTGCGGTCGAAGGCCTCGTACTGCTCCTTGAACTGCTTGGTCAGCCGACTGATCGTACTAGGCGACAGTGGGGCATCCTGGCCGACGAGCAGCCGCAAGGCCGGCTCGAAATCCCGCGTGGCCAAGCCCTCCACGAACAGATTCATGAAGGTCTCATCAATGGTGTCGCTCCGACGCTGGTACTTGCGGACGATCTTGCTCTCGAACGGCTCCTGGCCTGCCGGGACCCCCCGTACCCGCGGGACTGCCACATCGATCGTTCCCGACCCCAAGGTCAGCTTGCGCGGCGTGCTGCCGTTGCGGTAGCCTCGATACACTTCCGTCCGTTCATACCGGCCCCGGCCCAAATACGCGTCGACCTCTTCGCTCAAGGCTTGGCACAACATTCGGCGAGCTCCCTCGCGAGCCAGCGCTTCCAGTTGATCCTCAACCACCTCCCGGGCTTCGCCTTGCCTGTTATCCTTGACCTTGCTCGCACGTTCTGCTGTACTAGCCATCAGGGCTCCTCCTTTCAAAGTGCTTTTCGCAACAACACTTATGGAGGATGCCCCTCGTTTTTTCAATTTACACAGGTTTCGATACTATCTCA
>JAKPCH010000001.1 GCA_029553375.1 Deltaproteobacteria bacterium
CGCAGGGGACCTCGACGTCCTTGGCGTCGATCTTGCCGGCGGGCACCTCGAAGGCGTGCTTGAAGTAGGGGTTTTTCTTGGCGATCTCGACGTACCAGAAGGGGAGCTGGGTCTGGTGGTCGCAGGCCCTCATGGTCCAGACACCCGCGGGCCCGTCGTAGGAGAGGCCCTCCCAGGCCTTGATCACGGCGTTGACGTCCGTGGTCCCCGCCTTCTTCACCGCCTCGGCCCAGAACATGGTGGCGATGTAGGACTTGCCCCTCAGCCAGGTGGGGTAGTAGCCCTTGTCCTTCTTGAATTTCGCCACGAACTCCTTGTTCTTCTTGGTGGGGATGGAGAGGGTGTAGACCTCCGCGCCCATGTCGCCGATCATCAGCTTGTCGTCGCCGAGGGACTGGATGGTCACCTCGTCGTTGATGTAGTAGGAGAAGACCTTCTGCTTCATCCCCATGGGCCGCCCCTGTTTGAGGAGCAGGGTCAGGTCGTTACCCCAGTTGGGGGTGAAGATGACGTCCGGTTTCGCCGCCACGATCTGGCTCGCGTAGGGGGCGAAGTCCTTGGTGCCGGCGGGGTGGTAGAGCTCCGCCACGATCTTCGCCTGGGGGTTGTCCTTCAGGAGCCGCTTCTTGAAGGCGGCCACGGCCTCCTTGCCGAAGGAGTAGTCCTGGGCGATGATGGCCACTTTCTTGTAGCCCTTCTTGGCGATGAGGGCCGCCAGGGCGTAGGAGTGCTGGTCCGTGTTGCCGCAGGCGCGGAAGAAGTTGCGGTTGCACTTGCTGCCCGTCATGCTGGCGGCGGCCATGCCGTAGCTCAACATGATGACGTTCTGCTTCTCCGCGAGCTGGGACATGGCGGCGCCGACGGAACTCCCCGTGCCCCCGCAGAAGAACTTGACCCCGTCCTTGAGGATGAGGTTCTGGGCCTTACGGGTCGCCACGTCGGGTTTGAGCTCCGTGTCCACGGGGATGACCTCCACCTTCTTCCCGAGGAGGCCGCCCGAGGCGTTGATCACCTTCGCCGCGTAGACGACCCCGTCCAGGTAACGCTCGCCGATGTCCTTGAACGTGCCGGAGAGGGGTTCCATCGCCGCGATCTTGATCGTATCCTGGGCCGCCGCGGGCGACACCATGACGAAGAGGGCGAGAAGGATCGACAAAGCCAACCATTTTTTTCTCATAGTCCATCAACCTCCCTTAAAGATTTTTTTGGCTCATCGGTCGGGAATGCCCGGGGCGCGCCCGGCGCCTCCACCGCAGGCCGGCCTCTAAACCTCCAGATAGTTCTTCCTCACGTCCTCGGCGGCCAGGAGGGCCTGGGTATCCCCCTCGAAGACGATATGGCCCTTGCCCATGATGTAGAAACGGTCGGCGATCTTGATGGCCGCCTTGAAGTTCTGCTCGACCATGAGGACCGTCACGCCCCCCTGTCTGACCTCGGCGAGCATGTCGATCACGTCCCGGACGATGAGGGGGGCGAGGCCCTCCGTGGGCTCGTCCACGAGGATCAGGGAGGGGTTTCCCGTCAGGGTGCGGGCGATGGTCAGCATCTGCTGCTCCCCCCCGGAGAGGTGACCGCCCTTGCTGTCCTTCCGTTCCCTCAGGCGGGGGAACTTCTCGTAGATGGCCTCGACGGTCCAGCCGTTGCGGCCGCCGTGCCCCTTCGTCTCCTTGATCCCCATCAGGAGGTTCTCGTGGACCGTGAGGCTCCGGAAGATCCGCCGGTCCTCGGGGACGTAACCCACGCCCCGCCGGGCGATCTCGAAGGGCTCCAGGCCCGTGATCTCCTCGTCGCGGAACCTGATGCTCCCCTGCCGGGGCTTGACGAGGCCCATGATGCTCTTGAGGGTCGTGGATTTGCCGACGCCGTTGCGCCCCAAGAGGCAGACGATCTCCCCCTCCTTGAGGTTCATGTCGACCCCTTGGAGGATGTGGCTCTTGCCGTAGTAGGTGTGGATGTCCCTGACCTCGAGCATGGTTATCCTTCCCCCAGATAGGCGTCTTTGACCCGCTGGTCGTTTCTGATCTCTTCCGGTCTGCCCGTGGCGATGATCGTCCCGTAGTGGAGGACCGAGATCCGGTCGGCGAGGGAGAAGACGACGTCCATGTCGTGTTCGATGATCAGCAGGGTCCGGTCGGCGATGACGCGGTCGATCATGCGGATGCACTGGGCCGTCTCTTCGCGGGTCATGCCCGCCGTCGGCTCGTCGAGGAGGATCAGCTCCGGGGACGTCGAGAGGGCGATGGCGATCTCCAACGCCCGCTGCTGACCGTAGGAGAGGGCGCTGGCGGGGAGGTGCATCACCTCCTTGAGACCCACCTCCTCCACGAGGGCCCGGACCTCCTCCACGATCCGCCGATCCCGGTCGGGCCGGCGGAAGAAATGGTACTTGAGGCCGTACTTGGAGCGCACCCCCGACAGGACGTTGTCGAAGACGCTGAGGTCCTGAAAGATGTTGGTGATCTGGAAGGACCGCGACAGGCCGTGGCGGTTGAGGACGTGGGGCGGTTTCCGCGAGATGTCCGTCCCCTTGAAGAGGATCGCCCCCCGGGAGGGACGGAACTTCCCGCTGATGATGTTGAAGAGGGTCGTTTTCCCCGCCCCGTTGGGGCCGATGACGGCGTGGCGTTCCCGCTGGGCGATGGTGAGGTTGATGCCCGTCAGGACCTTGAGGCCCGAGAAGTCCTTGTGGATGTCGTCTATCTTCAGGTACTCACTCATGGTTTCCCCCCTGGGCCGACAGGGCCGCGGCCCCCTCCTTCTTCCCCACGACCAGGTCCTTGATCTTCCCCGCGAGCTGGGACAGGCCGCCGGGGACGAACAGGACCATGAAGATGAAGATCAGACCCATGAAGAGGGGCCAGCGGTCCGTGATGTCGCTGAGGTAATTCTGGAGGATGATGAAGACGAAGGCCCCCAGGACGGGTCCCATGAACGTCCCCGTCCCCCCCACGAAGGTCATGAGGAGGACCGTCGTCGTCATGTCGATGCTGATGGCGGACTGGGAGCAGAACTGGAAGTGGAGGGTGTAGAAGGCGCCCGCCACCCCCGCGAGGGCCCCCGTGAAGGTGAAGAGGATCAGACGGTTGACGTTGGTGTTGTAGCCCAGGAACTTCATCCGCTCCTCGTTTTCCCTCATCATCAGCACGGACTGGCCCATGGCGGTCTTGGTGAAGTACCAGCAGAAGAGGATGATCAAACCGACGACGACGAGGGTGAAGTAGTAGAAATTCTCGAGGGACGCCATCGGGAGGGAGGTGAAGCCCAGGTTCAGATCGGGCCGCGTGATGCTCAGGCCGTCGTCGCCGCCCGTGATCTCGTGCCACTTCGTGGCGACGGCGTAGAAGAGGGCGTTGAAGGCCAGGGTGAGGAGGGCGAAGTAGGAGCCCTTGTGGCGCAGCAGGAGGAGGCCCGCGGCGAGGCCCGTGAGGGTCGCCACGGCCAGGGCGAGGAGGATGACCTCCCCGAGGCCGAGGCCGGGGATGTGGATGAGGCCCACGGCCACGCTGAAGGCCCCCATCCCGAAGAACATGGCGTGGCCGAAGGACAACAGGCCCGCGTACCCCAGCAGGAGGTTGTAGCTGACGGCGTAGAGGGCGAAGATGATGATCTCCGTCAGCATGTTGAGGTGGTAGGGCTTGATGACGAAGGGCGCCGCCGCCATAAGGGCGAAGAGGCCCGCGGCGGTCAGATAGGGTCCTGCCTTGACGGTTTTCATTGCTCCTCCCCAAAGAGTCCGGAAGGTTTGATGATCAGGACGGCGGCCATGAGGAGATAGACGAGGGCCACGGAGAGCCTCGGGAAGAGGAGGACGCCGAAGGACTGCAGCTCCCCGATGAGGAGGGAGGCGACGACGGCCCCCCCGAGGCTGCCGAAACCGCCGACGACGATCACGACGAAGGCGTCGATGAGGATGTCGTTGGCCATGCCGGGATAGGTCGTCAGGAGGGGTCCCGCGATGACACCCGCGAAGCCCGACAGGGCGGCGCCGAAGGCGAAGACGCCCGTGAAGACCCGCGGCACGTTCACCCCCAGGGCGTTGACCATCTCACTGTCGTTGACGGCGGCCCTCAGGATGATCCCGAGACGGGTCTTGTAGAGGATGAGGGCCATTATGACCCCCACCAGGACGGCGCACAGGAAGATGAAGATCCGATAGACGGGGTAGGCCGTGCCGAGGATCTCGACGGTCTCGCCCAACAAGCCGCCGATGGTCATCGCCAGGGGGTAGTTCCCCCAGATCCACTTCACCCCCTCGGTGATGACGTAGGCCAGGCCGAAGGTGATCAAGAGCTCGTGGAGGTGCCCGTAGACATGGACACGCCGCAAAAAGACCCGCTCGATGAGGGCCCCGATGACGAAGAGCAAAAGGGGGCAGACCACGACGGACAGCCAGAAGTTGTCCGTGTACTGGAGGAGGGTGTAGGAGAAGTAGGCCCCGAGCATGTACATGGTGGCGTGGGCGAAGTTCAGGACGTTCATCATCCCGAACACCAGCGTCAGGCCCGAGGAGATGAGGAACAACAGGCCCGCGTAGGCGAGGCCGTGGAGGAAAAACACCAGATACTCGTTCATGACCGTCCCCCGAGTGGGTTTGCCGTTTCCGCTAAGTACCGGCGCCCGTCCCGAGGTCTCTGAGGACCCGCAGGAGGACCCGGTCGCGCCGTTTTATCACCTTCTCGATCCTCTCCGGCGGCCACTCGCCGAATCCCCGCCCCGTCTTCACCCCCAGGGCCCCCGCGGCGATGAGCCTCTCCAGGACCGCCGCCGGGGAGGTCGAGTTGTCCAGGTAGGGGAAGAGGTAACGGTGGATGCTCCGGGTGAGATCGAGACCCGCCAGGTCGGCCGTCTCCATGGGGCCGAGGAAGAACATCCGGGCGCCGAAGCCGTATTTCACGACCCGGTCTATGTCCTCGGGGCTCGCCACCCCCCGGTCGCAGAGGGCGAAGGCCTCGCGCCACATGGCGTGCTGGAGACGGTTGCCGAGGAAGCCGGGGACGTCCTTCAGGACCCGCACCGGCGCCTTGCCGACCTTGTCCAGGAGGGCGTAGACCGTCTCGAAGACGTCGTCCCTGGTCTCGGCCCCCTTGATGACCTCCACGCAGGGCAGGATGTGGGGGGGGTTCCAGAAGTGGGTGCCCAGGAAGCGGCCCTTCTCGGCGAGGACGGAGGCGATCTCGGTGATGCTGATGGCGGAGGTGTTCGTCGCCAGGATCGTGTCGGGTCTCACCAGGCCCTCGACCTTCAGGAAGGTGCTTCTCTTGATCTGGAGGTCCTCGACGACGGCCTCGACGATGAACCCGCAGCCGCCGCACAACTCCTCGATGGTCCGGCAGACGGCGACGCGCTCCAGGCAGGGTCCCACCTCGTCCGCCGAAAAGAGGCCCTGCTCGACGAAGACCCCCAGGTTGTCTCTGATCCTGTCCCTCGCCTTCTCCAGGGTCGTCTTGTCCACGTCGTAGAGACGGACGTCGTACCCGGCCATGGCGAAGACCTGGGCGATGCCGTGCCCCATGAGCCCCGCCCCGATGACGCCGACGCGCTTGATGTCTTCGAGCTTCATTTGCCGTTCTTCTCCTTCACGTAGCCCGGGTTGCATATGACCATGAGGCATTTCACCTCTTTGTCCCCTACGGATTCGCCGAAGTGGGGCAGGCTGGCATCGAAGTAGAGGCAGTCCCCCTCGTGGACGAGGTACTCCTCGCCGCCGTGGAAGAACCGCATGGTTCCCTGGATGACGAAGAGGATCTCCTCCTCGTTGTGCTGGTAGAGGGTGCGCCTCTTCTGATGGAGGGGGAGGGTGAGGAGGAAGGGTTCCATCGTCTTGTTGGGGTATTTGTAGGCGAGGGCCTCGTAGGAGTATCCGAAGGTCGTGCCGTCCCGGGCGATGAGGGGACGCTCGTCCTTCCTCACCAGGGACAGGGAGGTGCGGGGCGCCTCCTCGCCCAGGAGGGCCGAGATGGTCACGCCCAGGGCCCGGGCGATGATGCCGAGGGTCGAGACGGGGGGCGACTTGGGGGACTTCTCCACCTTCGAGAGGTAACCCTTGGTGAAACCCGTCTCCCTGGCGAGGGCCTCGAGGGTGATCTTCTTCTCCGTGCGGATGGACCGGATGCGCCTGCCGATCTCCGCCTCGGGCAGGACGGGTGCGGGCCGGTTGTTGGCGGTGGAGTTTTCGTTCCCCACGGTCGTCCTCCTTTTGCCTGGCAGGAAACATTTAGGGAAAAAGTTTCCTCAGTGTCAAGAGAAAATTTTATCTTCTCGAATTTACGGCCGTTTTGTTTCGCCTGCTTGCCCCGGTGGTTTTCGTGTTAGGAAACATGGGGTCGAAAAGGGTTGTGTCCCGCCGGGCCGTCGGGGGCCGTTGTCCCCGGCGGCCCCTTGTGGTAGGGTGGGGGCAAAAAAGGGGTATCACCATGAAGATCACCCGACTGGAAAACGTCACGGCGGCCCCCATGGCCCTCGAGGGGGCCAAGGACGTCCTCAAGCAGGTGCCCCTGGGGAAGGCGGACGGCGCCCCCCATTACTCCTTCCGGGTCTTCACCATCCTGCCCGGCGGTCACACCCCCTACCATGACCATCCCTTCGAGCACATGAACTACTTCATCGCCGGGGAGGGGGCCCTCGTCCTGGAGGGGGGTGAGGAGCGGCCCGTGCGGGCGGGGGATTTCGTCCTCATCCACCCCGGTGAGAGACACCGGTACCGCAACACCGCCGCCTCGGACCTCGTCATGATCTGCGCCGTCCCCAAGGAATACGAGTGATGCCCCGGGGCCTGAGGGGTTAAAGAAGGGACGAAGGGGAGATGGAGAAGGAACTGTTGCAGGGCATCGCTGAGGCCCTGGCGGAGGGGAGGTCCGTCGTCGCCGCCACGGTCGTCGCCCGGCGGGGCTCGGCGCCCCGGGAGGTGGGGGCGGCCATGGCCGTCTTCGCCGACGGCGCCGCCCTCGGGACGGTGGGGGGCGGGGCCCTCGAGGCCCGGATCGTCGCGGCCGCCGCGACCGTCCTGGCCCAGGGGCGGCCCCGCCTGGAGCGTTTCTCCCTCACCGACGCCGAGGCGGCCCGGGATGGCATGATCTGCGGCGGGACCGTGGAGGTCCTCCTCGAGGGCCTCGACGGCGGCGACGAGGGGACGCGCCGCCTCTTCGCCTCTCTTTTGTCCCTGGCGGCCCAGGGGCGCCGGGCCTGGCTCGTCCGGTCCGTGCGGCGCCGGGGGGACGGCGGGGTGGAGACGGGCCTGGGCCTCCTGACGGAGGACCGCCTCGAGGCGGGGACCCTGGACGGGGCCGCCTTGGACGAGGGGCGTCTCCGGCAGGAGGCCCGCTGGGGGGGCGCAACGACCCACACGGCCGCCGGCGTCCTCTACCTCCTCCAGCCCGTCACGGCCCCGGGGCGGGTCATCGTCTGCGGGGGGGGCCACGTGGGGCTCTACCTGGCCCGGTTGTGCGCCGTCGTGGGCCTTCAGGCCGTCGTCGTCGACGACCGGCCCGCCTTCGCCGCCCCGGAGAGATTCCCGGCGGCGCGGGTCGTCCTGGCCCGGGAGGGTTTCTTCGACTGCCTTTCGGGGCTCGCCGTGGGGAGGGAGGACAAGATCTGCATCCTCACCCGGGGGCACGAACACGACGAGACTGTCCTCGCCCAGGCCCTCGGGACGCCGGCGGGTTACATCGGCATGATCGGCAGCCGCCGCAAACGGGAGGCCGTCTTCAGGAACCTCCGGGCCGCCGGTTTCACCGCCGGAGACCTGGGGAGGGTCCGCTGCCCCATCGGTCTCGACATCGGGGCGCGGACGCCGGCGGAGATCGCCTTGAGCATCGTCGCCGAGATCGTCGCCCACGACGCCGGCGGCCGTCCCGGGCCATGACTGAGCCGCCCGAGGGGGTCCTCCCTACCCTTTAGTCAGGTCCTTGAGGGCCTCGGCCATCGCCTCGGGATCCGCCAGGGCGGCGAGGCGGCGGGGCGACTCCTGAAAGTTCTCCAGGGCGTTGAAGAAACGGTCCAGGACGTCCCCGGCGAAGGTGGGGACGAGGAAGACGTGGGTGTGGGGGATGCGGCGGCCCCGGGCGTAGAGGAAGACGAAATCGGGGCTGTAGGCCTTCATCATCCGCTCGGCCACGATCTTGGCGGCCTTGAAGAGGGCGGCGTTCTCCTCGTCCGTCATCTCGTGCCACCACGGGACGTGGCGTTTGGGGAGGGCGAGGCAGTGCCCCCGGGTGTAGGGGTGGATGTCGAGGATGACGATGGTGAGGTCGTCCTCGTAGACCCGCCAGGCGGGCGCCCGGCCCGCGACGATCTCGCAGAAGATGCAGGGGGAGGGGGTGTCCGTCATCGAGATTCTCCTTGCGTTATGCGGTCATTTGCTGACCCCGGCCGTCCAGGGCCGCGAGGATCCCGACGGCCTCGTGGGTGTTCTCCAGGGTGGCGATACCGGTGTTGGTCGTCCGGGAAAAACCGCCGGTCGTCGTCCGGCAGGCCGAGACGAAGTTGATCAGGCCCCGGGTGTAGCGGGGCCGAAGGCCCAAGAGCCCGGCGGCCCCGACCCCCGCGGCGACGTGTTCCAAAAAGGCCGGGCGGACCCCCGGGATGTTCAGGAAGCCGTAGACGGGGTCCTCGCAGGCCCTCAGGAAGGCCTCCGCCCCCGGGCCGGGGAAGTCGGCACCCAACAGGCGAAAGACGGCCAGGGCCTGGCAGGTCTCCAGAAGGGTGGAGGAGGGGTGGCCGAAACCGCCGTCGTCCTTACGGAAACGGAGGAGGAAGGAGAGGATCTCCCCCCTCTTGTCCGGCGGCGGGGCCAGGCCCAGGCGGCGCCAGGCGGCGGCGACGAGGAAGAGCTTCCGGAAGACGGAGGGCACCTCCACGGGGACGAGATCGGGGTCATAGGTCTCGAATTGGGACAGGAGGTACGCCGACGGGTCGAGGCGGGGCCGCTGCCCGAAGATATCCAGGGAGAGGATGCAGTAGTAGGCCTGCATGACGCTCTCGTAAGAACCGTCCGGGAGCTGGCGTTCCTTGAGGAAGCTCACCGTCTCGACGTCCTCCCCCAGGGCCCCGAGGAGGGCGAGGGTCGCGACGGCGTGGAAGGTGTCCGATCCGTTGGGTTCCTCGAGGCGGTAGAAACAGTAACCGCCTTCCCGGCAGCGCCGCCCGCGGACGTACCTCAAGATCCCGGCCCTCGTCGCGCCGTCGATCACCTTGCCGTCTCCCCTCCCCTATCCCCCGCGGGTCAAACCGTCTGCGCGCGGCCCCTGTGGTCGCGAAGGTCGAGGCCTACCGGACCAGGCGCTCCGCCAGGGGGTTCTCGAAGACCGCCGCCTTCCCCAGCTCGGCCTCGATCTCCAGGAGGCGGTTGTACTTGGCGATCCTCTCGCTGCGGCAGGCGGAGCCCGTCTTGATCTGGCCGCCCCCCATGGCGACGGCGAAATCGGCCAGGAACGTGTCCTCCGTCTCGCCGGAGCGGTGGGAGAGGACGTAACCCCAACCGGCCTTCCGGCAGAGGTTGATGGCCGAGAGGGTCTCCGTGATGGTCCCGATCTGGTTGAGCTTGATCAGGACGGCGTTGGCCGTCCTTTCCTGGACGCCCCGGGAGATGTAGGCGCTGTTGGTCACGAAGATGTCGTCGCCGACGATCTGGATCTTGTCGCCCTCCTTCTGGGTCAGTTTGCGGAATCCCTCCCAGTCGTTCTCGGCGAGGCCGTCCTCGATGGAGACGATGGGGTACTTCTTGATCCAGTTGCGCCAGAAGGCGACCATCTCGTCGGAGGTCTTCTTGCCCTGGCCGGACTTGGCGAGGTTGTAGAGGCCGTCCTCGTAGAAGGAACTGGCCGCCGGGTCCAGGGCGAGGGCGATGTCCTTGCCGGGTTTGTAGCCCCCCTTCCTGATCGCCTCGAGGATCACCTCGCAGGCCTCGTCGTTGCTCTTCAGGTTGGGCGCGAAACCGCCCTCGTCGCCCACGTTGGTGGCGTAGCCCTTCTTCTGGAGGATGTCCTTCAGGGCGTGGAAGGTCTCCGCCCCCGCCCGGAGGGCCTCGGCGAAGGTGGGGGCGCCGATGGGCATGATCATGAACTCCTGGAAATCGACGCTGTTGTCGGCGTGCTTGCCCCCGTTGAGGATGTTCATCATGGGCACGGGGAGCTTGAAGGCCCCCAGGCCGCCGAGATAGACGTAGAGGGGGAGATCCGCCGCCTGGGAGGCCGCCCGGGCCACGGCCATGGAGACGCTGAGGATGGCGTTGGCCCCCAGCTTCCTCTTGTTGGGCGTGCCGTCGAGGTGGATCATGAGGCGGTCGATCTCGGCCTGTTGGGTGGGGTCCATGTCGAGGAGGACGGGGGCGATGATCTCGTTGACGTGGGCCACGGCCTTGAGGACGCCCTTGCCCCGGTAGCGGGTGCGGCCGCCGTCCCGGAGTTCCACCGCCTCGTTCTCCCCCGTGGAGGCCCCGGAGGGGACGGAGGCGGAGGCGACGGTCCCGTCGTCGAGTTTCACGAAGGTCCGGATCGTCGGGTTGCCCCGGGAATCGAGGATTTCCATGGCGTGGATCTGTTTGATCTTGTGTTTCATGGCGGTTGGTCCTTTCTGCGAGGGATTTTAAGGCCCCTTACGGGTACCGTCACCCCGGGCCTCCTCCAGGTCCTTCAGGAGGGCGCGGATCGCTTCCGTCTGACCCCGACTCTGGGAGATGAGGGCGTCGAGGGTGGCGAGCTCGTCTCTTATATAGCCCGTCGCCTGTTTGCGCAAGTCCTCGATGGCGCGGTTGATGCCCATCTCCCACTGGGCCGAGAGGCGGGAGAGGTTCACCACCACCTGGCGCTGGATGAGGTTCAAGAAGTGGCGCTCGAAGAAGGGCCGGAAGATGAACATGGGGAAGAGGAACCACAACAGGTCGAAGTGAAAGTCGAAGATCCGGGTGATGAGGATGTCGGGGCGTGACGGCTCGTTCACCTCGATCTTCCACTCCGCCGGGACCATCTTGATCCCCAGGACCCGCTCGATGTTGGCCCCCAACAGGGCCCGGAAGGACTCGAGGTAGCGCTCCATGGAGGCGTGGGCCTTGATGAGGGTCCCGAAGAAGTGTTTGTGCTCCCGGGCCGAGATGGTGTTGATCTCCGTGATCAGGTTCTCCCGCAGCCACTCCCCGTAGCGGCGGGTGAGCTGCCAGAGGTTCCCCTGCCAGGAGGCCATGTCCTCCTTCAGGGCGGCCGTGAGGCGTTTCGTGAGGTCCGGGCGGAAACGCTCGAGGTACTTGTCGATGTTGGTCCGGGTGTGGATGGCCTGGGCGCGGGCGAGGGTGATGAGCTCCTCCTGGATCGTCGTGAGGTTCCCCATCTCGCCCAGGATCTGCTGTTTGAGGGCCTGCCGGTCCTGATCCGCCTGGAGGGACGATTTGAGGGCGATGTCGAGGTAGCTGCGGCAACTTTCCGTCAGGGAATGGATCTTGTACTGGAGGATGCGTCCGAACTCCCCGTCGCGGTTGGCCGCCAGCTTGAGGAAGAGCTCCGTCTCCAGGCGGCGTTTGAAACTCTCCTGGTCCACCCGGTCGGAGTAGAGGAAGATGGGGAAATCCCGCTTGAGTTCCCGCTCCAGGGTGTCCCGGAAGAAGGCGACGACCTCCTCCCTCTGGTGCGGCGTGAGGAGGTCCGCCTTGGTGAGGAGGAGGACGATCCGGGGGGTGTAGCGCAGAAGATCCCTCAGGAGGGCCAGGTCGTGCTCCGAGAGGGGACGGTCGGCGCTGATGGCCAGGATGGCCGCCCCCACCTCGGGGAGCCAGTTCTCCGAGGTCTCCATGTGGTACTTGAAGACGCTCCCCAGCCCCGGGGTGTCCACGAGTCTCAGGCCCGCGTATTCTTCCAGGGATGGGATCTCGATGTCCACCACGGCCACGTTCTTGGCGTTACCCGGGTTTTTGGCTTCCGAGGTGTATTCGTCGAGCCTCTCGATGGGAATCTCCGTCCGCTCCCCCTCGAAGGTGGAGACGACGGCCCGCTCTACGGGCCCGTAGGAGAGGCGGGTGATGACCGTCGTGACGGGGATGACCCCCACGGGCAGGAGGCGCCGGCCGATGAGGCTGTTGAGGAAAGAGCTCTTGCCGGCCTTGAACTGGCCCAGGATGGCCACGTCGATGAGGGGGGTCCGCTCGACCAGATCTTGACAGACCTCGATCTGTCTCTTCAGGGACGTGATCTTGAGGAGGCGGCAGGAGGCGACGACGACGTCGAGGGCCTTGCGTGATTGGGCCTGAAATGCCTGGTCGCACATAGAAGCTCCTTTGGGTTTCGACCCGCAGGAGCCGTCCTCCCTGTCGGCCGCTCCTGCGTGGGTCGGCGGATGCAGGAGTTATCAGCCCCGGGAGGCGGTTCTTCGGTGAACTCCATCACCGATGGCCCCTTTAGATCAAAGGACAGGGTGATGTCAATCCATTTTTGCCGTTCGGGGAGCAAAGAAGGGGGGGAGGCCGGACGCCTCCCCCCCGGAGGGCGGTTTTCGTCAACAGACCCCCGGCCGCCGCGCCGGGCCCGGCAGAACCCTCGGGCGAAGCGGGCCGGTTGTTCAGAAGGGTCTCATCCCCATCCCGCCGTAGCCCCGCGGACCCTTACCGGGTCCCAGACCCCGGCCGGGACCCAGGGCCTTGAGGCGTTCGCGCTGCTCCGGCGTGAGGACCTTCATCTGTTCCAGGCGGAAGTGGGTGTTCTTCTCCTCCAACTGGTCCCTCAGGGCCCGGATCTCCTTCTGGAGGGTACGGATCTTCTTCTCGTCGGGATTCTGCTGTAGCCACAGGAGCCTGAGGTCCCCTTCCTTGGCGAAGAGCTGGTCCCTGATGGGCTTGGTCTCCCTGAGGTGGGTCTCCCTAAGGCTGTTGAGTTTCCCCACCTGGTCCGCCGTCAGATTGAGGTCGGGATGGTTGGCGAGATTCTGGTAGCCCCCGCCGGGATAACCTTCCCACCAGCCCCGCCGGGCCTCCGCCGGGGCGGCGGCAAGGACCGCGATCAGGGCCAACACGGCCGCCGATGCCATTAGTCTCTTCATGTGGTGTTTCTCCTTTCTTGGGTTTTGTCTTTGTTTGACAGAAAGAGCAGGGATCGTGCCAAGGGTCCGTGAATTTTTCAACATGCCGGTAATATAGGGAAAAATCTCTTTGCCGCCCCCCCCGCGGCGCCCCGGTGCGGCGTCTTGATGGATATTTTGTATACATCGGTGGCGGTCTCCATGGATAGAAAGTAGACGGGGGGCGGAAAGGGGATGGACGGAGACGCCGCTAATTGTTACAGGGAGAGTGATGGGAAGGACGAACCTCTTGTGCATCCTGGCGGTTGCGGCCCTCACGGGGGCCTGCGCCGTCGTCAAGGCCCCCTACACCGTCGTGAAGGGGACGGTGAAGGCGGCCTACTACACCGTGAAGGGGGCCTACGAGCTCACGGCGGGGACGACGCGGCTGGTCTACAAGGTAGGCAGCTTCACCTTCAAGGTGGTCAAGGCGCCCCTCGACTGGTCCCTCGGCAACGGGGACATCGAGGCGATCGACGGGATCGACCCGAAGGAGGCCATCAGGCAGGGGAGGGTCAAGTGCTCCCCCTACACGGTGAAGGGGAAGACCTATTACCCCATGTCCGTCGCCGAGGCGCGGTCTTACAAGGAAACGGGCCTCGCCTCCTGGTACGGCTACGAGACGGTGGCGAAGAACAGGGGGGCCATGACGGCCAACGGGGAGGTCTTCGATCCCGAGGGCCTGACGGCGGCCCACAAGTATCTCCCCCTGCCGACCCACGTGAAGGTGACGAACCTGGAGAACGGCCGCTGGGTCATCGTGCGCGTCAACGACCGCGGCCCCTTCCCCAGCGATCACAACCCCGCCTCGGGCAAGAGGATCATCGATCTCTCCGCCGGGGCGGCCAAACGGCTCGGTTTCTACCGCCAGGGCCTGGCCAAGGTCCGGGTCGAGACCGTCGAGCTGCGCCGGGAAGGTTGAGGTCTCAGGCCGGCTTGGGGATGGCCACGTAGTGGCACGTCGAGGTCGAGACGACGTTCCCGGACGTGTCCGTGACGGCCATGTCCAGGATCCAGTCCCCCTTGCCCCTCTCCACGGCGGGGGCGATGCGGGAGGCGGCCTCCTCGGGGTCGAGGGAGAGTTCGCAGGAGATGTCGCTCTTGGCCGGTCTGAGGTAGCGGATGCTCATCTCGCGGTTGACGGGGGCGAAGCGGTCGAGGCCGTAGAGGGACCAGAAGAGGATCGCCCCGGCCACCTCCATGAGCATGAAGTGGGTGCCGGCGTAGACGATCCCCAGGTGGTTCAGGTGGCGCGCCGCGGGGACCGTCAGCCTGACGTGGCCGACCTCCAGGAAGTCCAGTCTCAGGCCGCTGTCGGTTATCCAGGGGATGCTCTTCATCAACGGGCCGCGGATGATCTCCAGATCCCGGGGGGTCGCCTGGGGGATGTCCATGGGCCTTGCACCTCCTTGCGCTTTTCTCCCCCCGTTACCCCTCTTTCCGGCGATTGTCCACGAAAAACGACCCGATCGGCCCGCGGGTGTTGCCCGACCACGGGCGGCGTGATATGTAAAAAAAGCAATTTTTGCAGGGGGGTCTATGAGGGGATTTGCGGCCGTCGTCGCCTGCGCGTGGATCCCCTATTTCCGAAAGCAGGTCCAGGAATACTGAGTTCCCTTGAGGGGTGACGATCCCGATGCCCTCAAGAGGGGCTTGACCCAGGCCGGCAAAGAGGCGGATCCCGCCGTCACGGCCTCGCTGAAGAGGACGAGGCAGGCCTGTTCGTATTACGAGAAGAGGTGCCCCTGACGGCGGCCCCATCATAAAAAGGGAGGAGAAAGGTATGGAAAAAGAAGCCCTCGCGGCCCCCTGCGGCCTGGACTGTTTCAACTGTGAACTCTACGAGGGGAACCTGACGGAGAAACTCGCCGAGGCGATCCACAAGAAGCTGGGTGTCCCGAAAGAGGACGTCCCCTGCCGCGGCTGCCGAGGGCAGGACGGTATCCACTTTCACCTGCCCCCGGGGGGCTGCGCCACCCTCGCCTGCGTCAAGGCCAGAGGCGTTTTGTTCTGTCACGAGTGCGCCGATTTCCCCTGTCCCTACCTCGCCCCCACGGCGGACCAGGCGAACCGCTACCCCCACAACATGAAGGTCTACAACCTCTGCCGCATCCGCAAGGTCGGCCTCAGGAGATGGATCGACGAGGAGGCCGCCGAGATCAGGAGGCGGTACTTCACGGGTCCCTTCGTGGTGGGGAAGGGCCAGGCCGATTAGGGCCTCCGCCGCATGGGCCTGCCCGGGGTTGAGACATGAGGGCCAGGGTCCTTATCGCCATGAGCGGGGGGGTCGATTCGTCCGTGGCGGCCTTTCTCCTGAGGGAGCAGGGGTACGAGGTGCTGGGCGTCACCATGGACCTCACTCCCCCCGAGGGCCGGGGGAGCTCGCCCTGCGGCGGCACAGAGGCCGCCGTGGCCGCCCGCCGGGTCTGTGACGCCCTCGGCATCCCCCACCTGGTCGTCGATTACCGCGAGGCCATGTGGAGGGAGGTCATCGAGCCCTTCGCCCGGGAGTACCGCCGGGGCCGGACGCCGAACCCCTGCCTCGAGTGTAACCGCCGCCTCAAGTTCGGCCGCCTCTTGGCCCTCGCCCGGGGCCTGGGGTGTTCCTATCTGGCGACGGGTCATTACGCCCGGATCGTGGCGTCCGGGGGCAGACACGGCCTGGCCGTGGCGGAAGACCGCCGGAAGGACCAGTCCTATTTCCTCTACTCCCTCCCCCGGGAGGACCTCGCCTCCCTCCTCCTCCCCCTGGGGGTCCTCAGGAAGGGGGAGGTCCAGAGGACGGCCGAGCTCCTGAGACTGCCCGTCGGGGTCGGGGAGAGCCAGGACATCTGCTTCGCTCCCCGGGGGGGCTACCGCCGCCTCGTCCGCGACACCCTGGGTCCCCCTCCGCCCGGTCCCATCGTCGCCGTCGACGGCCGGACCCTGGGCCGTCATGACGGCATCGACGCCTTCACGGTGGGCCAGCGCCGGGGCCTTGGGATCAGCGCGCCTGAACCCCTGTACGTCGTCGCCGTCGAGGCCCGGGAGAACCGCGTCGTCGTGGGCCCCAAGGAGGCCCTCTACGCCGGGGGGCTCAGGGCGGCGCGGGTCAACCTCCTGGCGGACTCCTGGCCGGTGCGGGGCCGGGCGAAGATCCGCTACCGCAAACAGGCGGCGCCGTGTTCCCTCCGCGTCGTCGCCGACGGCCTGGAGATCCTCTTCGACACCCCCCAGGAGGCCGTCACGCCGGGACAGGCCGTCGTTGTCTACGACGGCGACCTGGTCGTCGGCGGCGGGGTCATCGAGGGACGTCTCGACGTTTGACGATCCTGAACGACCCCGGGGGAAATCCCATCCCCACGCCATCTTTTACCAGGCCCGGGTGGGGCTGGGGAAACGCTAATTTTTGAGGTCTGACCCCAGAAAATTGAAAAACGCTAATTTTCAAGACCTGACCCCGGGGTGGGATTTGTCTTGACAGCCAATATTTTTTATGCCAAATATTTGCTGACCAAAACATAGGGGGACGACGATGGCCCAAGGCGAAGACCGCTTGATCTTTCTCCTCTTCACGGCCCAGAACAAGCTCAGGACCTACATCAACGCCGCCCTGGCGGCGGCGGAGGCCAAGGTCACCATCGTCCAGGCGGGGATCCTCTTCCTCCTGAAGGAACGGGACGGCCGGACCATGTCCGACCTCAGCCAGTACCTCGGCGTGGACAACTCCACCCTCACGGGCCTGGTGGACCGCCTGGAGCGGGCGGGCCTCGTCGTCCGCCGCCCGAGCCCCTCCGACCGACGCGCCCTGATCGTCGAGATCACGCCGGCGGGCCGGGAGGAGGCACAGCGGGCCAAAGGTGTCATCCGCCCCATCAACGAGGCGATTAAGGAGGGCTTTGCCCCCGAGGAGATCGCGGCCTTCAAGGCCGTCCTGGGCGCCTTCGGGAGGAAATTCGACCGCAACGGGGAGGTGGGTGCCTGATGAGACGTCACCTGACGCCGCAGACGGAGGGCATCGCCGCAGAGGCGGCCCGTTTCGCCGGGGAGAACATCGCCCCCCTGGACCTGGGGCGGGAGAAGGAGTTCCCCTTCGCCGTCTGGAGGCGCCTGGGCGAGGAGGGTCTCTTGGGGCTGCTCCTCCCCCGGGAGGCGGGGGGAAGGGGGCTGGGGTACACGGCCCTTTTAGCGGCGGGGGAGGCCCTGGCGCGGGAGGGGGGCAACCTGGGGATCGTCTTGTCCTTCATGATCCACAACGTCGTCTCACGTTTCGTCGTCGCCGACCGGGCGGACGGGGCCCTTCGCGGGGCGTACCTCCCCGCCCTGGCCCGGGGGGAGAGGACCGTCTCGCTGGCCATTTCGGAGCCGGGTGTGGGCGCCCACCCCAAACACCTCACGACGACGGCCCGGAGGCACGACGGCCTCTTCCTCCTCACGGGCGAGAAGTCCTACCTGACCAACGGCCCCTTCGCCGACCTCTACGCCGTCCTCGCCGTCACCTCCCAGGAGGGGGCGAGGAAGAACTTCAGCCTCTTTCTCGTCCCGCGGGACGCGGCGGGGCTGAGCCTCACCCCCGGGGAGGTCATCGATTTCCTCCGCCCTTCCCCCCACTGCGGGATCCGCCTGGAGGGCTGCCCCGTCCCCGCCGGCCACCTCGTCGGCCCAGAGGGATGGGCCTACGAGGAGGTCGCCGTCCCCTTCCGGGACGTGGAGGACGTGGCCCTCATGGGGCCCCTTTTGGGGGCCATGGAGCATGCCACCTCCCTCGTCACGGCGGGTCTGAGGGCCCGGGGGGCGGGGATCGACGACGAGACGGCCCAGGAGCTGGGGCGCCTCGTCTATCTCCTCGACACCCTCCAGGTCCTCGCCCGGGAGGCGGCGACGGTCCTGGACGGGGGCGGGGCGGGGGACGGCCTCGTCTCCCTGACTTTGGCCTTCCGCGCCCTCGCCCGGAGACGCCAGATGCAACTGGAGCGCCTGGCTCAAAAGGAGGGTCTGGGGGAGACGGAGGCGTTCACCACGGCCGCCACGGACATCAGGCGCACCTTAGGGGTGGCTTCCGCGGTCCTGAGGCTCAAGCAGACCAGACTGGGACGGGGGTTGATGACATGAAAAACCTTGGGTCGGACAAGTTCTCCTCCATCGAGGCCGTTCGGGAGGGCCTGGGGAGGGTCTCATACATCACGAGCCGCCAGGTGGCCACAACGGTCTACCTCGCCTATCACCTGGGCAAACCGGTGCTCGTGGAGGGGCCGGCGGGCGTGGGGAAAACGGAACTGGCCAAGACGGCCGCCCTCTTTTTGGACCTCCCCCTCATCCGCCTCCAGTGCTACGAGGGCCTCGACGAGGCCAAGGCCCTCTACGAGTGGAAGTACGGGAAACAGCTCCTCTACACCCAGCTCCTCAAGGACAAGCTCGACGACATCATCAGGGGGGCCGAGGGCTTTTCCGAGGCCATGGAGAGGCTCCGCCTCTATGAGGATATCTTCTTCTCCTGGCAGTTCCTCGAACCGCGCCCCCTCCTCAAGGCCCTCCGGCAGGAAGGGGGGGCCGTCCTCCTCGTCGACGAGATAGACAAGGCGGACGACGAATTCGAGGCCTTCCTCCTGGAGATCCTCTCGGACTACCAGGTATCGATCCCCGAGATCGGCACCGTGGCGGCCGTCACCCGGCCCTTCGTCTTCCTCACGAGCAACAACACCCGGGAGCTGAGCGAGGCCCTCAAGAGGCGCTGCCTCCACCTCTTCATCCCCTTCCCGCCCCCGGAACTGGAGAGGGAGATCGTCCGCGTCCGCGTCCCCGGTATCGCCGAGGGCCTGAACCGCCAGGTGGTCCGCTTCATCCACGAGGTCCGCAAGCTGGATCTCAAGAAACTGCCCTCCATCAGTGAGACCCTCGACTGGGCCCGGGTCCTGGTGATCCTCAACGCCGAGTCCCTCAACCCCGACCTGGTCCGGGACACCCTCAACATCTTCTTGAAGTTCGAGGAGGACATCGCCCTCGTGGAGGACAGGCGGCACCAGATGGTGGCCGCCGCCGTCAAGGAGGGCTGAGGGGGCCGGGATGGAGGAGCTCATCAGGTCCTTCTGCGCCGCCGCCCGCCAGGCCGGGGTCCGGATCTCCACGGCCGAGACCATGGACGCCCTGCGGGCCGTGGCGGTCGTGGGTCCGGGGGACCGCCGCCTCCTCCGCCACACCCTGGGGGTGACCCTCGCCAAGTCCATCCCGGAGAAGCTCATCCTCGAGGAGACCTTCGACCGTTTCTTCGCCTCCGGTCCCTTCCAGGACCTCCCCCGGGAGGGGGGGACACCGGGGGGAGAGGCCGCAGGAACGGTCGGCCGGGACCTGAGCCCCCTTTCTTCCATGCTCCTCATGGGGGATCAGGCGGGACTCCTTGCCGCCCTCGGCGCCGCCGCGGCCCGGGAGGACCTGGGACGCATACAGTACGGGACCCAGGTAAACATCACGGCCTGGCGGATCCTGGAGAGCATGGGGATCGCCGCCCTCGACCGGGACCTGGAGGCCCTGCGCCGCGGGGGGGAACGGGGGGCGGAAGAGACGGCGGAACGACTCGGGGAGCTGAGGTCCTATCTGGCCGAAACGGTGCGCGAGTACGTCCGCCGCCAGACGGGGGTCGCCATCGAGGCCCGCCGGGGGCCCCTGGAGGAGGCGCGCCTGCGCCACGCCAACCTCTCGGGCCTGGAGATGAGGGATTACGAACGGATGCACCTCGTCGTCCGGCGCATCGTCAAGAAACTCAACGACCTCTACAGCCGCCGCCGTCGCCGGGCCCGACGGGGGCAACTCGATTTCAAGGGGACCTTCCGCCGCAACGTCCCCTACCAGGGGATCCTCTTCGAAACCGTCTGGCGGCGCCGGAAGGTCGACCGGCCCCAGATCGTCGCCATCTGCGATGTGAGCCGCTCCGTCATCCGGGTGGTCCGCTTCCTCCTCCTCTTCCTCTACAGCCTCAACCGCGAGATCGTCGGGATCCGGTCCTTCGCCTTCTGCACCAATATCGTGGAGATCAGCCATCTCCTCGAGAGATTCAAGGTCGGGGAGGCCCTGGCGCGGATCCAGAACAGCGTCGATCTCGACCTCATCATGGGCCGGACGGACTACGAGCGGGCCTTCGGGGACTTCCGGGCCCGTTACATCGACGCCGTGGGCCCCAAGACGACGGTTTTGATCCTCGGCGACGCCCGGAACAACTACAACGACCCCTGCCCGGAAAACCTCAAGGCCATCTTCGACCGGTGCCGCCAACTCATCTGGCTCAACCCCGAGATCCCGTCCCTGTGGGGGACGGGGGACTCGGAGATCCGGCGCTACGCCCCCTACTGCACGAAGATCCTCAAGTGCTACACCCTGAGTCACCTCGAGAGGCTCGTGGCCTCTTTGCTGAGAAACTGACGGATCGTGGAAGAGGAGAGATGAACGACAAGTACCCTACTGGACAGAGGTCCTGCGCGACGTGCCTCTATCTGGATTTCCACCCGGAGACGGGGCGGGAGAACTGCCTGCGTTTCGCCCGTTTCGTGGATCACGCCCTCACGGAGAAGACCCGGGATTGCGACTACTTCGAACCCCTCGCCGCGGAGGCAACTCAGGGGCGGGAGGGTTGAAGGACCCGTTGCTCTCTGGCGGCGGCGGCGCATAGGTCGGCGAAGACGGAGACGTCCTGCTCCATTTCCGCCTGATAGTAAGGATTGGAGGCGGCGGCCCAGAGGGCCCCGAGCCCCCCGGCCTCCCTGAGGGTCGCCTGGAGGCGGACCATGCGCCGCCCCTGGAGATCCTTCGTGCCCGTGAAGAGCCCCTCCTGTCCCCAGGGGGTGACCTTCGTCACCCCGGCCATCACATCCCCGAGGTCCTGGACGGAAACGGCCAGGACGCCGTCGTAACGGCCGTTCCTGAGCATTTCGACGACGACGGCGGCGTCGAGGAGCCGTTGTGGGTCATCGATCATAAGGGCGCTCACGGAGGCCCGAAGGCCCTGGGCGGAAAACCGGTCCACGAAGGCGTTTTCGATGACGATGCGCAGGGAGGGGTCCTTGACGAGGGCCGCGACGACGATGTTCGCCAGGGCCTTTGAGCTGTAACCCTCCACCCGCCAGGAGCCGGCCAGCCTCTCCGACGGGTCCCGGAACCGGTCCCCGAGGGAGGGACGGCACGACGAGGCGGCCAGGCCAACGGACAAGATCAGGATGATGCCGACGAGTCGGCCTTTCCCCACCATCTGTCATTCCTCCTTGAGGCCGTTTTCCGGCCTTTTCAAGACCTCCCTCAACGGGCCCGCCCTTAGGCGAGGCCCCGCCCCCCGACAAGGCAGCGACAAGGGCCAAGCGGATCTTTTTTCCCACCCTTATCCTATTTACCCCGCAGGGACAATCCCCAACCGCTCTTTGATTTCATAAAAGATTTGACAGCCCCCGGATCGAGATGTCACATTGCAGACGATGAATGACGAAAGGCGGGGTCACAACTGCGGGCTTCCCTCACCGCCGGGGACATGAAAAGGGCTGCTGATCTTGCCGGCTTTCGTCACCAGTCGTGATGGACGGCCGATCTTCCCTCCTTCCGAGGCGGTCCGGGATGGACGAAGGGTGTGTACGATGAAGGGATACATCGTTAAGGTTATCTGCCTCGGGCTGATCGCCTTGATCCTCCCCGCCTTTGTGCCCCCCGGGGCCCCTGCGGCCCAGGAGCCGCAGCGCCCCTCCCTGATCAGGGTCGTCATGGACGACAACTACCCCCCCTACGTTTTCCGCGGCGCCGACGGCACCCTCCAGGGCATCCTCATCGACCGGTGGCGCCTCTGGGAGGTCAAGACCGGCATGAAGGCGCAGATCACCGGCCTGGACTGGGGGGAGGCCCTGCGCCGCATGGAGGCGGGCGGTTATGACGTCATCGACACGATCTTCTTCAACGAAAAGAGGGCGCAGATATACGAGTTCTCCAAGCCATACGCGAAGATAGACGTCTCCATCTTTTTCGACCGGGAGATCGGCGGCATTCACGATGCCGATTCCCTGAAGGGTTTCCCCGTGGCGGTAAAGAGGGGTGACGCCGCCGTCGATTATCTCCGCGGCAAGGGTGTCTCCTTCCTCCAGGAATACCCCTCCTATGAGGCCATCATCGAGGCGGCGGCGCAGCGGAAGGTCCACGTGGCCGTCATCGATGTCCCCCCGGCCCTGTATTTCCTCCATAAGAAAGGCCTCCACGACCGTTTCCGTCGCTCGGCGCCCCTCTACACCGGCGAGTTCCACCGGGCGGTGAGGAAGGGCAACCAGGCGGTCCTGCAAATGGTGGAGGAGGGGTTCGCCCGCATCTCCGCCGCCCAGTACCGGGCCATCGATGAGAAATGGCTGGGGGAGCCCGTGTCTCACGTGGACTCCTATTGGCGTTATTTTGCCACGGCGGCGGGCGTGCTGGTCCTTATGGTCCTGGCGGTGGTGGTCTGGAATCGTTCCCTCCGCCTCAAGGTGCAAGAGAAGACCCGCGCCCTGGAGGAGCAGGTGGCCCTGAGCCGCAAGAGGGAGGAGGAACTCAGGGTGAGCGAGGAGAAGTACCGGTCCCTCTACGAACGCTCCATCGAGGGCATCTACCAGACCACGCCTGAAGGCCGTTTCCTCTCCGCGAACCCCGCCCTGGCGCGGATGGTCGGCTATGACTCCCCCGAGGAGCTGATGGCCGCCGTCGAAGACGTCGGGACCCGCCTGTACGCCCGGGCGGCGGATCGGGAACACGTCAAGAGACTCCTCGCAGAGGAGGGGATGGTCCGGGGCTTGGAGACCAGATGGCTGGACAGGGACGGCCGTGAGTTGTGGGTACGCCTCAACGCCCGGGCGGTGAGGGACGAAGAGGGCAACGTCGTCTGCTTCGAAGGCACCGTCGAGGATATCACGGAACGGAAGCGCGCCGAGACGGCCCTCAGGGAGAGCGAGTCCTTCTCCCGGTCCCTGATCCGGTACCTCCACGACGCCGTCATCGTCCTTTCCTGGGAGGGTGAGATCCTCTTCGCCAACGAATCGGCCGCCAAGATCGTGGAGCTCCCCGCGGCGGAGGCCTTGGTGGGGCGGAACATGACGGATTTCCTCCATCCCGACTCTCTGCCCAAGGCCTGGGAAGACTCGGCGGCCGTCAGGGGGGGGACGGAGGGTTTCGTCTCGGAGTACCGCCTGAGGACGGCCCGGGGACGGGACGTGTGGGTGGAGGGTCTCGGGGGGAAGATCGAGTTCCGCGGCGGCGAGGCGAATATCGTTTGCCTGCGGGACATCACGGACCGCCGCCAGGCCCTGGAGGCCCTCAAGGAGAGCGAGGAGAAGTACCGGACCCTCGTCGAAAACGCCGGGGAGGCCATCTTCGTGGCCCAGGACGGGAAACTGGCGTTCGTCAACAGGGCCACCTGCCGGTTTGTCGGTTACGCCGAAGAGGAGCTCGTGGGACGGCCTTTTACGGAGTTCATCCATCCCGACGACGGGGAGATGGTGGTCCAAAGATACCTGGCCCGTCTGAGGGGCGACAAGGTCCCCGATGTCTATGTCTTCAGGGTCATTCACAAAAACGGCACCACCCTGTGGGGCGAACTGCGGGCCGTCCTCATCGAGTGGCTGGGGAGGCCGGCGAGTCTCAACTTTCTGACGGACATCACAAAGCGCAAGGTAATGGAGGAGGAACGGGAGCGCCTCCAGGCCCAGCTGCTCCAGGCCCAGAAGATGGAGTCCGTGGGGCGTCTGGCCGGCGGCGTGGCCCATGATTTCAACAACATGCTCCAGGCCATCCTCGGATACACGGACCTGGCCCTCATCGGCGTGGACCCCAACGGTGCCACGGCCAGGCATCTTTTGGGCATCCGCCGGGCGGCGGAACACGCCGCCGAGACGACCCAGCAACTCCTGGCCTTCGCCCGGCGGCAGGCCGCAAATCCCCGCCTCCTCGACCTCAACGCGACGGTGGAGGGCATGCTCACCATGTTGAGCCGCCTCATCGGCGAGGATATCGATCTCGTCTGGTCCCCGGGAGAAGGCCCCCTTACGATCCACATGGACCCCGCCCAGATCAATCAGGTCCTCGTCAATCTCTGCGTAAACTCCCGGGACGCCGTCACGGGGACGGGCAGGATCACCATCGCGACGGCGGAGGTCTTCCTGGACGACGCCTTCTGTTCCCGGAACCCCGGCAGTTCGCCCGGCCCCCATGCCATGATCGCCGTCAGCGACACGGGATGCGGCATGGACAAGGAGATCCTGAAAAACATCTTCGATCCCTTTTTCACCACCAAGGAGGTGGGGAAGGGCACCGGTCTGGGTCTGGCCATGGTGTACGGGATCGTGAAACAGAATGACGGCTACATCGAGGTGGACAGCGAGCCGGGGCGGGGCGCGACCTTCCGCATCTACCTCCCCCTCCGTCGCGGTGAGGGGACCATGGAGCCCCAGGGGGCAAAAGCCGCGACCGGCGGGGCCCTGGGGGGCCGGGAGACGATCCTCGTCGTGGAGGACGAGACCGTGATCCTCGAGATGATCGCCGAGATGCTCGCCCCCCTGGGGTACGAGGTGCTGACGGCGGCGACCCCCGCCGAGGCCCTGGACATCGCCGGCGAGGCGGGGCGAAGGATCGATCTCCTCATCACCGACGTGGTCATGCCGGGGATGAACGGCCGGGACCTCGCCGAGCGGATCAGGTCCCTCCAGGGGGACGTCAGGTGCCTGTTCATGTCGGGGTACACCGCCGAGATCATCGCCCGCCACGGGGTGCCGGAAACGGGGATCGGTTTCCTCCAGAAGCCCTTCACCATGCAGGAGCTGACGGACAAGGTGCGGGAGGCCCTCGGCCGCCATGAAGGCGGCGTGTCGGCTCAATCCGGCTGATCCTCACGGGGATTGACGGCGGGGGACGGCGGGGAAGGCCGTCGGGGCCGGGCGGTTATTCCCCCGGTGGGCAGGCGGTCAAGGAGGGGTATAACCAGTGGGGGTAGGCGTGGTAAAGATCATCGACGACGGCACCCGCCTCCCGCCCCCACGAGGGTTCCAACCTCCCTCTTCTTTGATGAAGTCTTCGCTATGAATGGATCGAAACGGGAAGGAAAAAACACGAAAGAGGCCGTGAAGAGGGGCATCCTCCACCATCTCCGCCGTTCCCTCGGACGGGACAGGGACGAGGCGACGGCGGGGGACGTCTTCAGGGCCCTGGCCCTGACGGTGCGGGAGAGGCTCCTGTTGGGCATGACCTCGACGCGGAGACGCCAGGCCCTCGCAGGGGGAAAGAAGGTCTGTTACCTCTCCCTCGAGTTCCTCATCGGCCGCTCCCTCAAGAACAACCTCCTGAACCTCGGACTTTACGACCAGACAAAGGCGGCCCTGGCGGACCTCGGCTGGGACCTGGAGGAGATCGCCGAACGGGAATGGGACGCCCCCTTGGGCAACGGCGGCCTCGGCCGTCTCGCCGCCTGTTTCTTGGATTCCCTGGCCACGTTGGGCATGGCGGGACAGGGTTACGGTCTCCATTACGAGTACGGCCTCTTCCGCCAGGAGATAGACAAGGGCTATCAGCGGGAGAGACCCGATATGGAGATGGGGAGACAGAGCCCCTGGGCGATCGAGCGTCCCGAGGAGTGGCGTCCCGTCCCCCTTTACGGCCGCATCGAACACGGGCGCGACCGCCTGGGCGCCTACAACCCCATGTGGCTCGACTGGAAGGTCGTCCTCGGCGTGCCCTACGATGTCCCCATCGCCGGCTACGGGGGCGAGACGGTGAACCGCCTCCGCCTCTACGCCGCCCGGGCCTCGACGGAGTTCGACATGGAGATCTTCAACGAGGGAGACTACTTCCGGGCGGTGGAGCAGAAGATCGCCGCCGAGACCATCTCCAAGGTCCTCTACCCCGCCGACACCTTCGAGGGGGGGAGGGAGCTGCGCCTGATCCAGGAGTATTTCCTCGTCTCCTGCGCCCTGGGGGACATCGTCTACGAATTCCGGAAGTCCAACGAGGATCTCCGCCGCTTGCCCGACAGGACGGTCATCCACATCAACGACACCCACCCCGCCCTGGCCGTGGCGGAATTGATGCGCATCCTCGTGGACGAGGGGGAGCTGCCCTGGGAGGAGGCCTGGGAGACCGCGAGGGCGACCGTCGCCTACACGAACCACACCCTCATGGCGGAGGCCCTGGAGAAGTGGCCCGTGACCCTCTTCGAAAAGGTCCTGCCCCGCCACCTCCAGATCATCTACGAGATAAACCGCCGCCTCCTGGACGAGGTCACGGCGCGCTGGCCGGCCGACATGGGACGTCTCCAGAGGATGTCCCTCGTCGAGGAGGGACCGGAGAAGAGGATCCGCATGGCCAACCTGGCCGTCGTCGGGTCCCGGGCCGTCAACGGCGTCTCCCGCCTCCACGGGGAACTGGTCAAGAGCCACCTCTTCCCCGATTTTCAAGATTGGCGGCCCGGGATCTTCTTGGGGATCACCAACGGCATCACCCCCCGCCGCTGGCTCCTCCAGGCCAATCCCGCCCTCGCCGCCCTCGTCACCGAGGCCGTGGGTCCCTCCTGGGTCACCGACCTCGACAGGCTGCGGCCCCTCGAGGATCTGGCCTCCGACGGGGGGTTTCAAGAGGAGATGGGGAGGGTCAAGCGGGTCAACAAAGAAGCCTTGGTGAAGATCGTGCGGGAAACGACGGGGGTCGCCGTCGACCCGGGGGGCCTCTTCGACGTCCACGCCAAGAGGATCCACGAGTACAAGCGGCAGCTCCTGAAGCTCCTCCACGTGATCCGGCGCTACCTCGCCGTCACGGAGGACGGATGGACTCCCCCGGGACCCGTCACGTTCATCTTCGCCGGCAAGGCGGCGCCGGGGTACCGCCAGGCCAAGGGGATCATCAAGGCGATCCACGCCGTCGCCGACGTGGTCAACAAGGACCGGCGGGCCGCCCCGTGGATGAAGGTCGTCTTCCTCCCCGACTACCGCGTGTCCCTCGCCGAGCGCCTCATCCCGGCGGCGGACGTGAGCGAGCAGATCTCGACGGCGGGCACGGAGGCCTCGGGTACGGGGAACATGAAGTTCGCCCTGAACGGGGCCCTCACCGTGGGCACCCCCGACGGGGCCAATCTGGAGATCCGGGACGAGGTGGGGGAGGAGAACATCTACATCTTCGGCCTCACGGCCCGGGAGGTGGAAGAGATAAGATCCTCGGGCCGTCCCGCCGCCGCCCATGTGTACGAGACGGACCCCGTCGTCAGGCGGGTCGTGGACACCTTCCGGGACGACCGCTTCTGCAGAGAGGAGTCGGGTCTGATGTCCTGGATATGGGACCGTCTCATCTATGAAGACCCCTTCCTCCACCTCCTGGACCTGCCCGCCTATCTGGCCGTCCAGGAGCGTGTGGAGGGGGATTTCATCGACAGGGAGACCTGGACGGCCAAGGCGATCCGGAACGTGGCCCGGATGGGTTACTTCTCCTCGGACCGCGCCGTGGCGGAATACGCGCGGCGGGTTTGGATGACGGGGACGGAGGGGCATGGAGAGGATCCTCGTCTGCGATGACAGCGAAGACAGCCGTTTCCTCATGACCGCCGTCCTCGCCAAGGCCGGCTACGAGGTGGAGACGGCCGTGGACGGCGAGGACTGCCTCGGCAGGGTCCCGTCCTTCCGGCCCGATCTCATCCTCCTGGACATCGTCATGCCCGGCATGGACGGGTACGACGTCTGCCGGGTCCTCAAGGCGGATCCCCGGACGCAGGAGATCCCCGTCGTCTTCCTCTCGGCCCTCGGCGAGGCCCGGGACAAGATAAGGGGTCTGGAGATCGGGGGGGCGGACTACATCACCAAGCCCTTCGACCGGGGCGAGGTCATCGCCCGGGTGAGGACCCAGCTCAAGATCCGGCGCCTCACGGAGGAATTGAGGGAGAGCAACCGGGTCCTCATGGAGAAGCAGCGGCGCCTCGACGAGGACCTGGAGGCGGCGGCGGGTATCCAGAGGCGTCTCCTCCCCCACCGACTGCCGCGGATAGAGGAACTCGACCTCGCCTGGCGCTTCGTCCCGAGTGCCGTCATCGGCGGCGACCTCCTCAACGTCTTCCCCCTCGACGAGGACCACGTGGGGTTCTACGTCTTCGACGTCAGCGGCCACGGGGCGCCGGCGGCCCTCGTCGCCGTCTGCCTCTACCAGGACCTCCAGCCGGACCGGGAGGACTCCCTACTCCGGATGAGGACACAGCGGCGTCTCGCCGCCCCGGGAGAGGTCCTCGCCTCCCTCGAGGCCCTCTACCCCATCGAGAGGTTCGACAAATACTTCACCCTCTGTTACGGTATCGTGGAGAAGTCCACGGGCCGGTTGACCTACTCGAGCGCCGGTCACCCTCCCCCCCTCCTCGTCCGTCGTCGGGGGTCCGTGACGGTCCTCGAGGCCGGGGGGCCGATCATCGGCCTCGGCCGGGGGATGCCCTTCGAGGAGGAGGAGATCGTGCTGGAAAGGGGCGACCGCCTGGTTTGCTTTACCGACGGGGTCACGGAGTATGGGGCGGTAGGCGGGGCGAGGTTCGGTCTGACCCGCCTCGAGAACGCCGTGGCAAGGGATGTGTCCACCCTCACGGCCCTTCTCGACGGGATCCTGGAGGAACTGAGACTTTTCGGGGACGGGGCGCCCAACGAAGACGACATCACCCTGCTGGGTTTGGAGTACAGAGGAGGTGCGGCATGAGGATGGAGGAAGTCAAGATCGGTAACGTGACGGTGGTCAAGCCCATGGAGAGGCGCCTCGATGCGGCCACGGCCGTCTCCTTCAAATCGCGCATGGCCGATCTCATCAACGCCGGGGAGAGGCTGATCGTCCTGGACCTCACCGAGGTGGAGTTCGTCGACAGCACCGGCCTGGGGGCCATCGTCTCCTCCCTGAAGTCCCTGGGTCCCGAGGGGGACCTCGTGATCGCCGGCGTCGGCGACATGGTCATGAACCTCTTCCGCCTCACGAGGATGAACCGTGTCTTTCGAATCTTCCCCACGGCCCGGGAGGCCGTCGGGGCCCTCGCGGGCGGGCCGTCATGAAGGTGATCCAGCGTCCGGGACGGATCCTCCTCACCCTGGGGACACGCCTGGAGGACGTCTTTCTCCTCGGTTGGGCCGTCCGGGGAGTCTGCGAGGGGGCGGGATTCAGGGACGACGACCTCCGCTCCCTCGAGCTGGCCCTCGTGGAGGCGGTGACCAACGTCATCCGCCACGCCTTCCGGGGGGAGGAGGGCTACGCGGTGACGATAGAGATCGTCATCTCGCCGGAGAGCGTCGTATTCCGGATCGTTGACCGGGGCGCGGCCATGGCCGACCGGGCCTTCGTAAGGTGTGATTTCGACCCTGCCGACGTCGCGTCCCTCCCCGAGGGGGGGATGGGGAAGTCCATCATCGCCGCCGTCATGGACGACATCGCCTATGAATGCGAGGGCGGAACAAACACCCTCATCCTGACGAAAAAACTGCCGTCAAGGGCCGAAGAGACGCCCTAAGTGGGCCTCGACGGCCTCGTAGCGCCGCGTCACCACGGCCCCGTCCCGGATGAGGATCATCGCCGGGACGCCCCGGACACCGTATGATTCGGCAACACTCCCCGTCTCGTCCAAGAGGGTCCGGTAGGGCAGGCGGTGGCGCTCGGCGAAGCGTCTCACCTTGTCCCGGGACTCCATGATGTCGATGTAGACCACCTCGAGGCCCCGGCCGGCGTAGCGGTGGTGGATCTCCTTGAAACGGGGGATCTCGGCCCGGCAGGAGGGGCACCAGGTGGTGCCGAAGATGAGAAGGACCGTCCCGGTCCGGTTGGGGTCGAAGCGGAAATGCCGACCGTCGAGGTCCGTAAGGAAGAAACCGACGGCCCGTCCCTGGGCCCCGGTCGGGGAAACGGTCAATAACGAGACGGCGACTACCGAGACGAGGAGCAGGATGAGGGGGGCCGCCATCCTCTCCGGCGCTTTTCGACCCGTTCTCTTGGGAAGCGATGACATCCTTTTTCTCACCTTTCCTTACCCCTCACCCCCACAGGATCCCCGCCTGGATGAGGAAATATTCCCCGGCGGCGATCATGAGCCAACCCCAGACCTTCTGCACCCCCTCCAGCCACCGCCCGGAGCGGGGGAGGACGGCGACGAACCCCGCGAAGGTCCCCACGAGGATCAGGAGGGTCCCCAGGCCCAGGGAGAAGGCGAAGAGAAGGGTGACGGACAACAGGACGTTCTGCTTCGCCGCCGCGAAACTCAGCAGAACGGCCAGGATGGGAACGGTGCAGGGACCCAGGACGAGGCCCGAGGCGGCCCCCACGACGAAGGCGCCCCCCGGCCCCCGGCCCCGCTCCCCGGCGAGGAAGCGGCCGACGGCGGTGGGGGTGCGAAGGGGCAGGGTGAAGACCCCCAGCATGGACAGGCCCATGAGGATGAAGACGTTGGCCATGATCAGATGGAGCCAGGGGTTGGCCTGGATACGGCCGAAGAGACTCCCCGTCAGTGCCGCCGCCGTCCCCAGGGCGGTGTAGGTGAGGGCCATGCCCAGGACGTAGACGAGGGAGAGGTAGAAACCTCGGGCCCGCCCCCCCCCGCTGGCGGCCCCGATGTACGCCGCCGTGACGGGGATGACGGGGTAGGTGCAGGGCGTGAAACTGGCGAAGACCCCACCGAGGTAGGCGGAGACGCCGGCGGTGATGAAGGAACCCCGGGAGAGTCCCGCCGCCAGGTGGTCCATGAGGTCTCCCACGGCGTCACTGCCTCGAGCGCAGATGGGTGACGGCCTTCTCCAGGCCCTCGAGGGTCAACTCGAACATGGGGAAGATCCCCCTGATCACCTCGATGGTCCAGGTCCGGTCCCATTCCTCGTAGGGAACGGGATTGAGCCACACGGCGTGACGGAAGGTCCGGGCGAGAAACCTGAGCCTCTCGATGCTGGCCCCCGTGGGCGCCGAGTCGGCGTAGATGGAACCGTGGACGTACATGAGCTCGTAGGGGGCCATGCTCGCGTCCCCCACGATGATGAGGCGCGTCTCGGAGTCCCGGCGGGCGAAATCCTCGATGGGCGCCGGTTTGAGATAACGCTGGGGATCAGACCAGACGCGGCTGTAGATGGTGTTGTGGAAGTAGTAGATCTTCAGATCCTTGAAGGAGGAGCGGGCATAGTGGAAGAGGGTCTGGACGATGTGCACGTAGGGGTCCATGGACCAGCCCCCGTTGTCGATCATGAGGATCACCTTCAGGCGGTCCGCCAGGCGCCGGTCGAAGACGATCTCGATCTCGCCGGCGTTGCGCATGGTCTCGTAGACCGTTTTGTCCACGTTGACCACGTCCTTGGGGCCCGCGGGCTCCATCCGGCGGAGGCGCTTGAGGGCCTCGCCCATCTGGAATTCCGTGAGGGGGCCCTCCTGGGTATAGTCCCGCCAGCGGCGCTCCAGGGCCACCTTGATGGCCGACTTTCCCCGGGACCTCCCGCCGACGCGCATGCCCCCCGGGTGGTAACCCGAGTGCCCCACAGGTGAGGTCCCCCCCGTCCCGATCCAGCGGTTGCCGCCGTGGTGGGCCTCCCGCTGTTCCCGGAGGCGGTCGAGGAAGTAGCGGATCAGCTCCTCGGGGGTCATCCGCCGGAGGGTCTTCTCGTCCACGCCCAAGGCGGAGGCGAACTCCCCGGGGTTGCGCAGCCATTCCTCCAGCATGGCCCGGGCGATCTCCGAGAGCTCCGCCGTCGTCGGTTCCTCGAGGGTCACACCCCGGAAGGAGGCGGCGAAGACGCGATCGTAGACGTCGAAGTGACGCTCGCTCTTGACGAGGATGGCCCGGGCGGCGGTATAGAAGTCGTCGAGAGACCGGATCAGCCCCAGGCTGAGGGCCTTCTGGAGGCGCAGGAAGGCCGTGGGGGTGACGGGAACTCCCTCTTCCCGGAGGGCGTAGAAGAAATTGACGAACAAGTTTGCCCCCTTAGGCCCGCCCGCCCGCCAGCTGTCTCGCCGCCTGGGCGAGGTCCTCGCTCTTCTTGAACAGGACGCCCAGGTAAGGCACCCGTCCCCTTTCCATGGCCTTCGGCCGGAAATCCGGGTCCGTCTTGAGGGCCCGGATCCAGTTGATGAGTTCCCTGGTGGCCGGTTTCTTCTCGATCCCCTTCAGTTCCCGGAGGCGGTAAAAGGTGGCGATGCAGATGTCCACGAGCTCCCGGTCGAGACCGGGAAAGTGGACGTCCACGATGAGACGCATCATCTCCGGGTCGGGGAAGGCGATGTGGTGGAAGTTGCATCTCCCCAGGAAGGGATCGGAGAGGTCCTTCTTCGCGTTGGAGGTGATGATGATCACGGGCCGGTACTTGGCCCGGACGGTCTTGTCGATCTCGATGATGTCGAACTGCATCTGGTCGAGGACGTCGAGCATGTCGTCCTGGAAGTCCGTGTCGGCCTTGTCGATCTCGTCGATGAGGAGGACCGTCCGCTCGTCGGCCGTGAAGGCCTGGCCGATCTTGCCCATCCGGATGTATTCCTCGATGTTGCTCACGTCCCGCTTCGAATCGCCGAAACGGCTGTCGTTGAGCCTCGTGAGGGTGTCGTACTGATAGAGGGCGTCGACGAGTTTCATGCTCGACTTCACGTTGAGGACGATGAGGGGCATGTTCAGGCTCTCGGCGATGGCGTGGGCCAGCATGGTCTTGCCCGTCCCCGGTTCACCCTTGAGGAGGAGGGGCATCTCCAGGGCGATGGACACGTTGACGATGCGGGCCAGCTCCTCGTCGAGGACATAGCGGGAGGCCCCGCGGAACACCTTGTTTTCATTGTTGGTCATCGTTTGGCTCCTTGTTTCGCTCTTCTTTTTCGTCACGGCACTATAAGGTCCCCTTTCGGAAAAGGCAAGGCGTTAAACCTCGTAACCGGCCTTTGGACCGACGGTCGTCCGCAGGAAGCAGCGGGGGTCCTCGGCGAGGTAATCGCCGCTGAAGGCCATGGCCCGCCCCCGGCAGCCGCCGCAGATCCCACGCCAGCGGCAATCTCCGCAGGCGCCCTTGAGGGTCTCCTCCCGGTTCCTGAGGGCCTTAAAGACCTCCGATTCCCTGTAAATGGCACCGAAGGCCCTTTCCTTGACGTTTCCCGCCGTGACCTCGACGAAGGGGCAGGGCCAGACGTCACCCGTGGCCTTGATATAGACGAAGCCCCTCCCGGCGGCGCACCCGTGGAAGACCTTCCTGGCCAGGGCGACGGCGGGACCATCCGTCAGGCCTTTCCTCTCCAGGAGGTAAGGCCAGTACTGGGGGCCGGCCACGGGCTCCACGACGGTGGCCACGTCCCTCTGCTTGGCGGCGATGAGGTCGCAAAGGTCACGGTTCGCCTCCTTCTTGAGGGTTTTGTCCCTGATCTTCTCACCCCGCCCCACGGCGACGAGCTGGTACATGAGCATGATCCCCGCCTTCTGTCCCTCCACGAAGTCGATGAGGTCCCCCAGATGGGGCAGGTTGTATTCCATGGCCGTGGTGTTGATCTGGAGGAGGATACCGGCCCGGCGGGTGGCCTCCATGGCCCGCAGGGCCAAGTCGTAGGCCTCGGGGGAGTTGCGGATGAGGTTATGGGTCTTGGGGTCGTATGAGTCCATGCTGATGGCGTGGCAGACCACGCCGTGGTCCTTGAGCTTGAAGGCCGTCTCCTCGTCGATGAGGGTGCCGTTGGTGGCGATGATGTTGGCTAACCCGGCCTTTTGGGCGTGCCTGAGGAGGGTGTAGATATCCTTGCGGACGAGGGGCTCCCCGCCGGAGAAGACGAGGGTCCTGAAATCCCTGACGGCGGCGATCTCGTCGATGAGCCTCTTCCCCTCGTCCGTCGTGAGCTCGCCCGCCCCGGGTTGCCTCTCGGCGTGGCAATGGATGCACTTGAGGTTGCAGGCCGCCGTCACCTCCCACACGGGATGACCCGGGTAGCCGATACACCCCATGCCCCAGGCGCCGTTGGCGACGGGGAGGGACGGGAAGGCATGGCATAAGAACCAGTGGGGCAGCCTGCGCCAACCGTTCAGGTAGGCCATGAGGAGGATGCTGCCGAGCTGCCTCAGGGGCAGGGAGGGCGGCCAAAAGAAGGGATAGGGCATCTTCCGTTATCCTTTGCCCTTCACCAGTAGGAATAGAGATACGAGGCCGTCGTCCCGAGGTTGACCAGGATGTTCAGGCCGCACATCTTTTCCAGGAAGGCCTCATCCCGCCACCTGCCCCTTCCGACCTGCCAGACCAGCCAGAGGGAAAGGGCCGCGACGGGGGCGAAGGGGAGGAGCCCCTTGAAGGGGACTCCCGCCGCCAGGGAGAGGAAGAAGGACAAGACGGCCGCGAGGGCGAAGAGGACATAGACGAAGGCCCCTGCCGTAAGGCCCAGTCGCACGAGGAGGTTTGTCTTGGCGACGGCGCGGTCGGCCTCGTAGTCGGGGAACTCGTTGAGGAGGATGACGTTGAAGATGGTGGCGGCGATGGGAACGGCGACCCAGTGGACGGATGCGTGGACGGTCCCCGTCTGGATGTAGAAGGCCGCGGCCACGGGCAGCCAGCCGTAGCAGAAGGCGATGGCCGCCTCCCCGACCCCCCGCTGAACGAGGCGCAGGGGCGGCGTGGAGTAGAAGAACCCCAGAAATCCGCCGATCACCCCCATCACGAAGGTATAGGGTCCCGTGGGCAAGGCGAACTGGAGGATCAGGCCCAGGCAGGCGGCGGCGGCGATGGCAACGATACCCGTCAGGCGGGAGAGGCGGGGGTTGACGACACCCCGGGGCAGTACGCCGGAGCCCCCTGCGAAGCGGTTCGGGAACCGGCTCTTGGAGATACGGTCCCCCGTGAGGTCGTAGTATTCCCCCATGTGGTACGTCGCCAGAAGGATGAGGACCACGGCGGCGAGACCAAGGGCGAAGACGGCGGGCTCGAAGGCCCCGCAGAGGCGCCGGGCCATGAGGGTGCCCAGGAGGAAGGGCAGGACCCCCACGGTGTGGAAGGCCGGCCGAGAGAGGACAAGCCACGCGCTTACCTTGTTTCCTATAGAGAGGGCCGATGACGCCATTGCTGTTCACCAAGCCGGCGGCCTATCAAAAAGGGGAAGGCCTGTCAAGGCGAGGGGGCCTGGTATTTCCGTGGGCGTCTCGGAGATAAGCCCTTTCATGGGGGACAACGAGTCACCTCAAGACCGGGGACTCAATGTTGCAGGGGGGAAAATTTCCTTGACACCCGGAATCCCTATCCATATACTGCGCCCATCCCAAGACCATAGACGATCGCCCGGGGGGGGACGCCGAACAATCATCGGTGTTATGAGCATTGCGCTACTGGCGATTCGCTGGAGAAAAATCAGGAAAGGGGGGATAGCCGAGAGTTATCATTTTTTTTCCCACCGAACGGTTCAGGGCTTGAAGATCGTAAACAGATTTACAAGACAGCTTTTTTAAGGAGAAGGAGGAACAGTTCACTATGCCCCAGCCGAAAATCGAGAACAAGGAAAAGATCCACATGCCCACCCCGTTGCAGCAGAAACTGCGCGACAAGACCATCACGGCCAAGAAATGGGCGGAGATGGTAAAGCCCGGTGACTGGATCAACCGCGGCGGCCCCGGGTCCGATACCTTCGTTACCATGGAGGCCTTGGCAGCCCGCCTGGGCAATGGTCCCGGCGACCTTTACAACATCGAGATCTGGAATCAGGCGATCATGTGCGGCAACAACTTCCTCGCCGCCGCCGACCAGGAAGCGAAATACCATGTCATCCACGAAGCCTTCCTCCTGCCCACCCTGCGCGGTCTCGTGAGCAAGGGCTATAAGGGCCTGGATTGGAAGCACTGGGGCTGGGCCCTGGGTATGGACGCCGAGTATGCCCGTTTCTACCGCAAGAACAGGGCGGAACGTGCCATGGACTGGGGCGTTCAGGCCTGTGCCGTTCCCCAGGCGGGATTCGTGAACGCCAGCTACGGTGTCAACAACTTCATGATCACCGCCAAGAGCTGCAAGAAGTTCGTCTGTGAGATCCGTTCCGACTACGCCTGGTGCGAGGGCGGCCGGGAGACGATGTACCTCCCCATCGACGAGGTGGACTACTTCATCGAGGTCGACGTGGACGATCCGAAGTACCAGTGGCCCTACATCGCCGAGAAGAACATCCAGCCCACGGAGGTGGAGAAGAAGATCGCCGCCAACATCCTCTCCATCATGAGGGACGGCGACTGCATCCAGGTCGGCATCGGCGCCCTGCCTACGGCGGTCGTCATCGCCCTGAGGGATTCCGACCTGCGCCACATCGGCGTCCACAGCGAGATGATCGGCGAGTACGCCTTCACCCTCACGGAGGCCGGTGTCGCCGACAACTCCCGCAAGACCATCGACAAGGGACGCTGCGGCTGGGCCTACATCATGCCCGTCGACACCCCCCGCTACTACGAGTGGCTCCATCACAACCCCTACTTTGCCGGTTATGATGTCGGCTACACGAACAACGTGGCGACGCTGTCCCAGATCGACAACTTCGTCGCCGTGAACAACTTCGCCCAGATGGACCTCCGGGGCCAGGACGCGGCGGGCAACGTCGGCGGCCGCCCCATCTCCTCCACGGGCGGGCAGCTCCAGTTCATCATCGGCGCCTCCATGGCCAGGGGCGGCCGCGGTGTCCTCGCGGCGACCTCCCGGGATGCGAAGGGCAAGTCCCGCTTCGTCCCCATGCTCGAGCCGGGCAGCGTCGTGGCCGTCCCCGACCAGCTGGTCACCTACATCTGCACCGAGTGGGGTATCGTCAACATCCAGGGCTGCACGGACGCCGAGAAGGCGGCGAAGATCATCTCCATCGCCCACCCCGACGATCGGGAGTGGCTGGCGAAGGAGGCGGTGGACAAGCTGGGGATCAAGCTCAACCACTGGATGTTCACCAACGCCCCGGACCGTCGCTTCCCGACGGCGGAGCAGATGAAGGATCACAAGTACGGCTACATGGACCTGGAGATCAAGCCGCGGCCCATCGCCAAGTACACAGACTGATCGTTCCGACTTATACAACGGTCAAGGGGGCAGGGTGTCCATCACCCTGCCCTTCTTTTTTGTCGGCGGGATGAGGCGAGGGGATGCCGGTGGCGGCCGGGGTTATCAGGTATCCCGATGGACGGCGAAGAAGGACCAGGCCTGGGCGACGGGCATGACCTCCAGGGAGTTGACGTTGACGTGGGGCGGGAGATTGACGAGCCACCAGACGATCTCGGCGATGTCCTCCGCCGAGAGGGGCTTCATGCCCTCGTAGACGGCGGCGGCCTTCTCGGCGTCGCCCTTGAAGCGGACGAGGGAAAACTCCGTCTCCGCCAGACCCGGCTCGATGTTCGTCACCCGGACGGCCGTGCCGATGAGTTCCGACCGCAGGTTCTGGGAGAACCGCTTCACGAAGGCCTTCGTCCCGCCGTAGACGTTGCCGCCGGGATAGGGCCAGTTTCCCGCCACGGAACCGATATTGATGATGTATCCCCTGTCCGCCGCCACCATCTGCGGCAGGAGGGCCCGTGTCATGTAGATGAGGCCCTTGATGTTGGTGTCCACCATCCGGTCCCAATCCCCCAGGTCCGCCTCGTGGGCCTTTTCGAGGCCGAGGGCCAAACCGGCGTTGTTGACGAGGAGCGTCACGGGGCGGAAGGCCGCGGGCAGGCCGGAGACGGCCGCCGTGACCCCCTGCCGGTCCCGGACGTCGAGGGGGAGAATATGGACGGGTGCCTTATCCCCGATCTCCCGCCGGAGCCCTTCGAGGCGATCGGCCCGCCGGGCGGAGAGGATCAGCCCCCAGCCCCCGGCGGCGAGCCGCCGGGCGCAGGCGGCGCCGAAACCGGAAGAGGCGCCCGTGATCCATGCCACGTTGTCCATCATTTCCTCCTATCTCGCCTTGCTGACCGTCATCTTCAGGCGGTCCGCCACCGTTTCCTCCGCCGGGAGGAGAACGGGTGTCTGATCCCGGTTGAGTTCCACGGCGGCCGTCTTGGCGACGTGCTCCCGGACGAACCGGTAGAGATCGCCCAGTTCCACCTTTCCCTCCCGGTCCCGGGCGGCTTCGCCCCGCAACCCCCGCAAGAGGTAGTAGGTGAACAGGCCGTGCTTCACCCGGTCGTAGTCCGAACTCATCTGACCCCCCGTGGCCGCCGCCAGGACCAGGATCTTGCCCCCCGCCAGGACGGGGTTCTCGATGGAGATGACCACCGGTCTCGTCCCCTCTCCCGTGACGCTCCGCCCCCCGGCCCCGGAGAAGCAGCTGTCGAGGAAGACCACCACCTCCCGGGCGGGCAGCCGGTTGAGGGTCTCGTACATCTCCCGCAGGGGGTAGAGCTGGGAGGGGAAATCAGGATGACCCTCGTAGGGGATGAGGTAGGCCTCCGTCCCCTTCGGTCCCGGGGTGCCGTGACCGGCGAAGTAGACGAAGACCGTGGAATCCCCCGTGACCCTGCGGGGGAGCCAATCCGTGACGTGGGCCACCAGATCGCTCTTCGTCGCCTTTTCGTCCGTCAGGACCTTGATGTTGGCCCTCGGGACTCCCCCCACGTTCTCGAGATAGCGGGCCATGACCTCGGCGTCCCGGGCGGCGTATTTCACCTTGGGGATGGCCTTTTCCCGGTAGGTGCCGATCCCCACGACGAGGGCGACGGCCTCTTTGCGTTCGAAACCCTTAACCTTCAGGGGGATGTCGTCCACGCTGGCCTCGGAAATGGTCTCCACGGCCTCCCGGACCTCGAGGGCCCTCATCGCCACCCGGAGGGTCTTGGTCAGGGGGGGAGAGAAACCCCGCCCCTCGCGGACGTTAACCTTTATCTGGGCCGTTTCCGTGGGGATCGTCCGGGGCAGGACGGTCTTGAAGACCGCCGTCTTCTTCTCCCCGGGGGCCATGTCGCCCAGGACGCGGCCGCCGCCGAAGTAACTCAAGAGTGAGGGGCTACCGGTGAGTTCCACCCGCACGTCCTTGGCCGTCCCTTCCCCCTTGTTCTCCACGGCGACCTCAAGGGTGATCTCCTCGTTGCTCTCCAGGACACGGTTGTCGTTGGCGTCCTTGAGGGTCGCCGCATAGGTGAGATCCGGCACCTGGGAGACCACCTCCACCACCTCCCGGACGGCCTGGCGGCCCGGTCTCATGGCGATCCTAAGGTTTTTCGCCTCCCCGGCCCCGTATCCCCTCCCCTCGGCCACCTCGATGCGGAGGTCGGCGGTCTGGGCCTTGAGGGCCAGGGGAAGGAGGGCCTTAAAGACGGCCGTCTTCTTCCCCCCCGGCCCGATATCACCGAGGGACTTGCGATCACCCAAATGAGAGATCAGTTCTGGGCTGCCCGAGATGACCACCTGTACATCCCGGGCCTCCCCCTTACCCCGGTTCTCCACCTCCACCTTCAGGACGATCTCCTCGCCCCCCTCGATTACCCCGTCCCCCGAGCTTTCCGTAAAGGCGACACCGTAGGAGAGCTCCGGGGCGGCGGGTGTCTCTACGGCGGCGATAGCCTTCGGGGGCTTCACCCCCTCGCCCTTGAGGAGCTGGTATCCCCGGCCGCCACCTATATTGAGGAGACCGCCGCCTCTAATGGAGAAATGGCCGCCGAGGATCCCCCTTTCCAGGTCGATGTAATCGATGAGCCATTCGTAGTTGAAAAAGGAGGCCGCCACGAGCCAAGAGCCCACGAAGGTTTTGGAGAAACGAATCTCCTGGGCGGATCTGATCTGGAGGACCCCCTCCGTCTCGGCGGAGAAGACGGGCATCAGGTTCCAGGTGGCCCTCTCCTTCGTTGTGACCTTGATCTCCAGGTTATCCCTGTCCACGTAGAGGACATCGGTGAACTTGATGGACTTTATCAAGGCCCGGCCGGGCATGGGTCCTCCCTGGACGAAGAAGGAGGCCCCCTCTCCGAGGTCGGCGAGGTCCTTTTCCGTCCAGGTCTTGGCCGGACCGTCCGCCTCGCGGACGACGATCTCCCGGTTGAGGTTTTCGCGCAAAAAGCGGGCCATCTCCACCAACAGTCTCTCCTTGGCCCGGCGGTCCTCCGTGAGGGGTTCGCAGGTGCGATCTCGGCAGAGATGAACGACACCGGGTTGTACCGTGGCACACCCCCAGAGGAGGATCAGGACGATACCGACGGCTGCCGGCCGGGGCAGTTTCCTCATGACCTCTACCTCCTTACCTCATAACCGATCAAGGTCTCCACCCAACCGTAGTGATCGCGGGACGCCAATGCCCCCATGAGGTCCGTGATGGTCGCCTCCCGCCCTATCCGGTCGAGGATGGGCACCGCCTCTTTCGTGGCGATGACGACGATGGTCTCGTAGGCCCGGGAGAGGCCCGCCGGGGCCCGGACGCGGAGGCGGAACCCCGCCTTCCTCAGGTCTTCCGTCGGGAAGAGAACCTCGCGCCCCGCTGGCACGAGGTCCCATCTCACGAGGGGGTGGGGGAGGAGCTCCGCCACCCTCCCGTCCTGGTCGACGCTGAAGATGTGGGGATAGAAGGACTTATCCCCCCGGATACGGATCACCATCTCCTCCCCGTCCCGAAAGACCGCCCTGGACGAAGAAAGTGGGCCGTCCGGTCCGGCTATCTCCGCCCGGAGGCTGGTCATGAACCTCTCCCGCCCCGGGTCGAGGACCTGCACCCGGGCCTTCAGGCGGCAGATGTAAACGGGGGCTTCCCCTTCTCTCTTCAGTCCCTCCTCCAGGATCTCCTCCCCGACGATGAGACCCCGCGTGAGGGCCGTGATCACGTCACCGATGAGCCTGGCGTCGTACACCACCGAAACGCCCCGTATCATGACCCCCGAGGACTGCTCCACCGCCCGCCTCCTGGCGTCGCCCAGGGCCAAGGCCCGGGTTTGGGCCAGGGTCATGTCCTCGCCCATGACGGCCCGCCCCTCCGTCACCACCACTTTGACCGCCTCCGCCCAAACGCGGTCCTCGGCGACGGCCGTCACGAGGAGGCACATGGCGACCAGGGGCGCCCATCTCCAAAACGGCGTCTGTTTTTCACGGCGAAAAATGTCGGACCTATTCTTCATCAAGGCGGTATGCTATCGACTCACCCGTGTGATGTCAACACCCTGCCTGGCCACGTGGTATCCAAGGAAGTCCTTGGTTGTAGAGGCCCTTGGTGATATATAAGAAACATGGACGCCCTGACGCTCAGCCGGATTCAATTCGCTGTCACGGCGGGTTTTCATTTCCTCTTCGTGCCCCTCACCCTGGGGCTGGCCGTCCTATTGGCCTGGATGGAGTGCCGCTGGGTGGCCACGGGGGAGAGGGTCTACCTCCGTCTGACCCGCTTCTGGGGACGCCTGTTCCTCATCAACTTCGTCCTCGGGGTCGTCACGGGGCTCACCCTGGAGTTCCAGTTCGGGATGAACTGGGCGTCATTTTCCCGCTTCGTCGGGGATGTCTTCGGTTTCCCCCTCGCCGTGGAGGCCACGGCGGCCTTCTTTCTCGAGTCCGTCTCCATCGGCCTGTGGGTCTTCGGATGGGACAGGGTCTCTCCCCGTATCCACGCCCTGGCCATGGTGGTGTTGGCCTTCGCCGTCAACTTCTCCGCCCTCTGGATCCTTCTGGCCAACGGGTGGATGCAGAATCCCGTGGGCCATACCGTCACGGCGGGTCGGGCGGAATTGACCGACCTGGGGGCCTTCCTGGCTAATCCCTACGGCTGGTTGAAATTCCTCCACACCGTCTTCGCCGGTTACATCGTCGCGGCCTTCTTCGTCATGGCCGTCTCGGCCTGGCATCTCCTGAGGGGTTCGGAGGTGGATCTCTTTCAGCGCTCTTTCCGGATGGCCGCCCGATTCGGCCTCGCCGCCTCCCTCCTCGTCGTGCTGGTGGGTGATTTCCACGGCTCCGAGGTGGGCAAGGCCCAGCCGGCCAAACTGGCCGCCATGGAGTCTTTGTGGGAAACGGGCCGGGGCGTGCCTTTCTACCTCATCGTGATCCCCGATGAGGGGAAGGAGGCAAACGCCCTGGAGTTGTTCGGGATACCCAAGATGGTCAGTTTCCTCGCCTACAAGGACTTCGACGCCGCCGTCCGGGGCTTGAGGGACTTCCGCCGGGAGGACCGTCCCCCGGTGACGTTGTCCTTCTTGGGCTTCCGGTCCATGGTGGGGTTGGGATTCGTCTTCGTCCTCCTCACCGCCTTAGCGGTATGGTTTTCCCGGCGAGGCGCCTTCAAGGCGCCCCCCCTCCTCCTCAAGGCCATCGTCTACGCCCTCCCCCTGCCCTATCTGGCCTGTCAACTCGGCTGGATGGTGGCCGAGGTGGGACGACAGCCTTGGATCGTCTACGGTCTCATGAGGACGGCCGACGCCGTCTCGCCGGGTCTGACGGCACGAGAGGCGGCCCTTTCCCTGGGAGGGTTCACGGTCCTTTATGGGATCCTGGCCCTTGTGGGCGTCTATCTCCTGAGAAAGTACGCCCAGGCGGGACCGGCGGAGGTGTAGGATGGATCTGTCGAACCTGTGGTTCGTCCTCTGGGGCCTCCTGTGGATCGCCTACTTCGTCACCGACGGTTTCGACCTCGGCGTGGGGATCCTGTACCCCTTCCTCGGAAGGACGGAGGCGGAAAGGGGGGCCATACGCGCCGCCATCGGGCCCGTCTGGGACGGCAACGAGGTGTGGCTGGTCATAGCCGGGGCCATGACCTTCGCCGCCTTTCCCGTCCTCTACGCCGCTCTCTTCAGCTCTCTCTACGCGGCCTTTTTTATCCTCCTTGGCGCCCTCATCCTCAGGGGCACGGCCCTGGAATTTCGGGGGAAAGGGACGGGTCGACTCTGGGGACGTCTTTGGGACGGGGCGTTTTTTACGGGGAGTGGTCTTTGCGCCTTCCTCTTCGGTGTTGCCTTCGGTAACGTCTGGCGGGGTCTCCCCCTGGGGCCGGGGGGCTACGAGGGGTCCTTCTTTTCCCTCCTCAATGTCTACGGTCTTACGACGGGGCTCCTCTTCGTTGTCGTGTTCGCCGCCCACGGCGCCCTGTGGTTGGCCCTGAGGCTCGAGGGCGAGGCGGGGGGGCGTGCCCGCCGCGTCGCCTTGAGGCTTTGGATCGCCGGCTCCCTCCTGGTCCTCGTTTTCTTGGTCAACAGCGCCCTCTACACCCACCTTTACGCCAATTATCTGACCTCACCGGCCCTGATGGTCCTGCCGGCTTTGGCTTTGGCCTCGTTGTTCCTCCAGGGGACCATGATCGTGAAAGGACTCTACGGGAGGGCCTTTGCCGCCTCCTGTCTCGTCGTCGCCCTTATCTTCGCCACGGCCATGGCAGGCATGTACCCCCATCTCCTCCCCTCCCGGACGGCACCCCCCTGGGGCCTGACGATCTACAACGCCGCCGCGGGTGAGTACACCCTCCGGGTCATGGCGGCCGTGGCCTTGACGGTCCTGCCCGTTGTCGCCGCCTACCAGTGTTGGGTCTATCGGGTCTTCAGTCGCCCTATCAAAGAGGAGAAAATAAGAGAAGAGGAAGGATATTGATGAAGGGTAACGATCCCCGCGTCCTGAGGGCCCTGGCCGACCCGGCCTTCTATCCCCACCGCCCCCCGTCCGTGGAGGTCGTCCAGACCCATATCTCCTTCGTCTTCCTGGCGGGGGAGCTGGTCTACAAGGTCAAGAAACCTGTGGACTTCGGTTTCCTCGATTTCACGACCCTCGAGAAGCGGCGCCTTTTCTGCGGGGAGGAGATCCGCCTCAACCGCCGCCTGGCCCCCTCGGTCTATCTGGAGGTGGTCCCGATCAGGGAAAAGGGGGGGCGTCTCACCCTGGGCGGCGAGGGGGAGACCCTGGAGTACGCCGTGGTGATGAGACGTCTCCCGGCGGAGAGGATGCTCAAGAGGATCATAGGCGAGGAAGGCTTCGACCCCTCCGTCCTCGACGCCGTCGCCGCCAAGGTGGCCGCCTTCCATAACGAGGCGGCGACGGGCGGCGCCATCGACGACATGGGGAGGCTGACGACCATCCGCCGCAACCACGAGGAGAACTTCACCCAGACCGTGCCCTACATAGGCGTGACCATCGACGAAGGGGCCTACCGCTTCATCTGCGATTACGCCCGCCGATTCATGGCCGAGAAGGAGGAACTCTTCGCCCGGCGGGTGAGGGAGAAGAGGATCCGGGAGGGTCACGGGGATCTCCATCTCGAGCACATCATCGTGGGTGACGAGATCGTCATCTTCGACTGTATCGAGTTCAACGAGCGATTCCGCTGCGGGGACGTGACGGCGGACGTGGCCTTCCTGAGCATGGATCTGGACTTCAACGGTTACACCGGCCACGGGGAGCGTTTCGTGAGGGCCTACGTGGAGGAGGCGAAGGACCCCGGGGTCCTGGAGCTCATCGATTTCTACCGCTGTTACTATGCCTACGTCCGGGGAAAGGTGGTGAGCTTCCTCCTTGATGATCCCGCCGTTCCCCCCCAGGAGAGGGAGGCGGCCAGGGAGAGGGCGTCTCGTTATTTCCGTCTCGCTTACGGATACGCCGCCCGCCCCGCCCGGCCCGTTCTCATCCTCATGGCGGGTCTGATGGGGACGGGCAAGAGCGTCCTGGCCCGTGAGCTCGCGCCCCTCGTGGGAGGAGAGATCATCAGGACCGATGTCCTGAGGAAGGAACTGCACGGCCTCGACGAGAGGCAGCACCTCTACGAGGACTTCGGGGCCGGGATCTACGGCGATGATGTGTCACGAAAGACTTACGGCGAGGCCCGGCGCCGGGCCCTTGCTATCCTCTCCAGGGGCAGGAGCGTCGTCATCGACGCCTCCTTCAAACGTCGCGAAGAGCGCCGACTCGCCACGGCCGAGGCCGCCCGGGCCGGTTACGAGACCTTCGTCGTGGAATGCGTCTGTCCCGACGAGGTGGTGAAGGATCGCCTCGATAAGCGCCAGGCCGAGGCCGGCGACGCCTCCGACGGCCGCTGGGAACTGTACGCGGCCCAGAAGGAGGATTTTGACCCCGTCACGGAGGTCGAGGCGGGGCGTCACCTGAAGGTGGATACCACCGCCCCCCCGGCCGTCTGCGCGCAGCGGATCCTGGAAATGATCAAGAGAGGGGGCGGACCATAGGGCACCCTCGGCGGCGACACGGGGGGCTCCCCTGTCCGATCGTTACTTCGCCGCCGATTCCTTGGCCTTTTTCGAGGCCTCCTCCCTCGCCTTTTTCTCCTTCTCCCGGCGCTCCTTCTCGGCCTTCCGCTCCTCTTCCCTCGCCAGGCGCTCCTTCGATTCCTTCAGGTAGATCGACGTTTTGTAGTCGAGACCCACGTTCGGGTAGTTCTTGGCCAGGTACTCGAACCGTCGCAGGGCGGCCTTGTAATCGCCCCTCTTGAAGTAGAACTCACCCACGTAGAACTCGCTTTCCGCCAGGCGCTGCCGACATTCCTTGAGGCGCTTTTCCGCCAGGAAGGCGAATTTGCTCGTAGGATAACGGGCGATGACCCGCTCGAACTCCTTCGCCGCCCTCATCGTCTCCGTCTGGTCGCGGTCGATGGAGAGCATCTGGTGATAGTGGCACATGCCGATCTGGTATAGGACGTAGGGGATGTCCTCGTGGGAGGGGTGGAGATTGGCGAACTCCGTGTAGGCCATCTCCGCCTCGGCGTAATCCTCGTTGCTGAAATGGGCGTCGCCGATGCCGATCTCCGCCATGGGGGCCAGGGGGTGGAGGGGATAGAGCTCCTTGACCCTGGTGAAGTGCTCTACCGCCCTCTTGTAGCGGCCGTCCTTGTAAGCCTCGACGCCGGCGGCGTACAGGGCCTCGGCGTTGCCCCTCGCCATCTTTTTGCTTTCCCACAGGTCCTTCCACCAGGCACAGCCCGTCGTCACGGCCGCGACCCACATCAGGACAAGAACGAGGGGGAGGAGCCTCTTGAAGGTGCCTTTATCCATCGGTGCCGAGAACCTCAGAGGACCTTCTTGATGATCTCTTCGATGCGCCCCTTGGGGACGACGCCGATGATGGAATCCACCACCTTGCCGTCCTTGAAGAGGAGGAGGGTGGGGATGCTGCGGATCCCGAACTTGGATGAGGTCTTGGGATTGTCGTCGACGTTGAGCTTGGATATCACCACCCGGTCCCCATACTCCCCGGCCAATTCCTCGATGACGGGGCCCAGGACCCTGCAGGGACCGCACCAAGGGGCCCAGAAATCCACGAGGGCCGGTTTTTGCGCCTGGATGATCTCCTTCTCGAAATCTTGGTCCGTGACGTGCAGTAATCCTTCAGCGGCCATGATCTCTTCTCCTTTCCCTGACTTTATTTTGAGTTCACGATTCGCACATTCCCGCTCTTTGTGTCAACGAAAACCCATGTGCGGGTGTTTTTGACAGGGGAGGTTGGATCTGGTATGAAGGGATCCCTGGGGGGGGTATGACACGCAAGGGTATCATCTCGGGTACAATCGTTCTCAAAGAGACGGCGGGCCTCGGCGCCTGGGAGGAAGAGGAGGTCGCCACCTCCTACGGCACCGCCCGGGTCTTCCTGTCCGACGGGGTGGCCGTGATCGCCCGCCACGGCACGGACCCGGGGGCCTACATCCTCCCCCATCTCATCGATCACGTATCCAACCTGGCGGCCCTGAAGGCCCTGGGGGTGACGGAGGTCCTGGGGGTCAACTCTACGGGATCCCTGAAGAAGGACATCCCTCCCGGGACCCTGGCGGTCCCCCATGACTTCATCATGCTCTATCCCGGGCCGACGTCGGCGCGGGCCGCCGCCGTCCACATCACCCCCCGCCTCCATGGGGAGGTACGGGAGCGATGCCTCGCCGCCGCCAGGGCCTGCGCAATCCCCGTGAGGGACGGGGGGGTGTACTGGCAGACCCCGGGTCCCCGCCTGGAGACGAAGGCCGAGATCGCCATGATGGCGGCCGCGGCGGATCTCGTGGGGATGACCATGGCCGCCGAGGCCGTCGTGGCGGGGGAGCTGGGGATCCCCTACGCCTCTTTGTGCTCCGTGGACAACTACGCCCACGGCGTCGGGGATGAGGAACTGACCCTCGAGGCCATCGTCGCCCACGCCCGGAAAAACACGGAGCGGATCGTCAGGATAGTGGCCGCATACCTGCGGATGTGACCAAATAGCCCCGTCACCGGGGTCCGAAGTCGATAAAGGGGGGTGGGTATGAAGTTCTCGAAGAAGGGCGACGCGGGGGAGACGAGCCTCCTCTGGGGGCAGAGGGTGCCGAAATACGACCTGCGTCCGGAGACCTACGGTGTCCTCGACGAGGCCAGTTCCGTCCTGGGTGTGGCCAGGGCCATGACGGGCAACGAGACGATCAAGGAGATCATCCTGGGGGTCCAGCGGGATCTCCTCACCATGGGGGCGGAGCTCTCCTGCCTGCCCGAGGACGTCCCGAAGCTCGCCAAGAGGATCGGTGCGGATGACGCCAAGCGCCTCGAGGACCTCATCGACCGTCTCCAGGAGAAGGTGGAGTTGAAGAGGGAGTTCATCTTCCCCGGCAAGACGGTCGTCTCGGCCCAGATCGACGTGGGGAGGACGGTGATCCGCCGGGCGGAACGGCAGGCCGCCCGCCTCAAGAGCGAGGGTATGGTGGACAACCCCCACATCCACGAGTACCTCAACCGCCTGGCGGACATGCTCTTCGTCCTGGCCCGCTGGGAGGAGGAAAACGGATAAGCACCTTTGTTTGCCCCTGAGGGTCGGGGACAGACGGCCCCGGGCGGGCCTCAGAAGGCCCCGAGCTGGCAGGCCTTGATCTTGATGCCCAGGCTCTCGCAGGCCTCCCCCACCTCCCTCCGGGAGACTCGACAAGCGGCGGCCACGGCCCAAGCGGCGGCGCAGGTGAGGCGCCCTCCCTCCAGGGCCGTCTGGATGGCCTCCTCGAGATCGGGGGCGACGGGTCGGTCTTTCCGGGGACGATCAAGACGACCGAACAGTCCCAGCTGGCAGCGGCCGATGCGGATCTCCAGCAGGTCGAGGGTTACGCCCACCTCGGAGAGGGGGACGCCGAGACGTCGGGCCAGATCCTCGGCGGCGGCGCAGGGGTAGGATCCGTCCCTCGCCCCCTCCCGGACGGCCTCCGCGAGGAGGGGGTCCGGGACCCTCCCAGGGTGTTTGGCCGCGAAGCCGCCGGCTTTATCCTTCATCATCTTCCCCTCAGTAGCGGTAGTGGAAGGGCTCCACCGCCGCCAGCCCCTCCGTGTCCAGGGTCTTGAAGCCCTTTTTCTCCACGAGACGCTCCGCCTTTTCGAGCTGGTCCACGTCCACGACGAAGACGGCATGGACGTGGTTCTCCAGGACGAAACCGTAGGCGTTGTTGATGTTTATCCCCTCCTGGTACAGGAGCTGGGTGAGCCTGTCCAGGCCGCCGGGGCGGTCGTCGATAAGAACCGCCAGGACGGGCCTGATCCTGACCATCATCCCCGCCTTGCTCAGGGCCGTGTGGGCCCGATCGGGATCGTCCACGATGAGATTGATCACGCCGAAGGTGTCGGAGGTGGTAATGGTCGTGGCGCGGATGTTGATTTTCTCCCGGGCCAGGACGGCCGTCACGGCGGCGAGGCTGCCCGGCCGATTCTCGGCGAAAACGGACAGTTGGCTGGCGATCATCTTTTACTCCTTTCTCTATTCCTTCCGGTTGTCCATGACCCGGCGGGCCTTTCCCTCCGTCTGGGGGAGGGTGCCCGGACCGACGAGATCCACCCGGGGCGTGATGAGGATGTCGCTTTTGAGCTCCTCGACGATATGACGACGCAGCCTCTCCAGGTTCTTCAGGTCGCCGTCGAAGAACTCCTTCTCCACCTCCACCTTCACGGTCATGGTGTCGTTGTAACCTTCCCGCTCCAGGACGATGAGGAAGTTCTTCCCCACCCCCGGGATCCCCATGAGCCTCTTCTCGATCTGGATGGGGAAGATGTTGACCCCCTTGATGATGAGCATGTCGTCCGTCCGGCCCTTGATGCGCTCGATCCGGCGGTGGGTCCTGCCGCAGGGGCACTGCCCCGGGACGATCCTCGTCAGGTCCTTCGTCCGGTAGCGGATGATGGGCATTCCCTCCCGGTTCAGGGTCGTCATCACCAACTCCCCCTCCGCGCCTTCAGGTACGGGGTTCAGGGTGACGGGATCGAGGATCTCCACGAAGAAACTGTCCTCCCAGATGTGGAGGCCCGACTGGTGGGGACACTCGAAGGCGACGCCGGGGCCGTTCATCTCCGAGAGGCCGTAGGAGTTGTAACCCTTGAACCCGTATATCTCCTCTATCTTACGGCGCATGTTCTCCGAGTGGGGTTCGGCCCCCAGATAGGCCATGCGGACCTTCGTGTCCCGGGGATCGAGGTTGAGTTCCCCGAAGACCGTGGAGAGATGGAGGGCGTAGCTGGGGATGATATGGATGACCGTCGTCTCGAAATCACGCATGAGCTGGATCTGGCGTTTGCTGTTCCCCGCCCCGGCAGGGATGACGAGGGCCCCGATCCTCTCCGCCCCGTAGTGGAAGCCCAGGCCGCCCGTGAAGAGGCCGTAGGTCATCATGTTCTGGAAGACGTCGGATCGGCGCATGCCCGTCATGTACATGCACCGGGCCATCAGGTTCGTCCAGGCCTCGATGTCGTGCCTGGTGTGGAAGATCACCGTCGCCCGCCCCGTCGTCCCGGAGGAGGAATGCATCCTCACGAGCTCTTCCCGGGGCACGGCGAGGAAACCGTAAGGCCATCCCTCGCGCAAATCGTCCTTGGTGGTGGTGGGGAGGGCCTTTAGGTCCTCCAGGGACTTGACGTCGGAGGGGTTAAAGGCGCTCTCGGCGAAGAGGCGCCCGTAGAAAGGGGAAAGGGCGGCCCGCTCGAGGGTCGCCTTGAGGCGCTTCAGCTGGAGGGCCTCCAGTTGCTCCCGCGCCATGGTCTCGACGTCCTGTTCCCAGTACATGGTGAATGCCTCCACAGATAAGGGTAACGGGGGATCTCTACCCCGAAGAGGTCTTTTTGGCAAGGGGATATGTGCTTGCGACGCGATGGGGCGTTGACGGGGCGTGCCTTTCGTTATACCCTCTAGCCATGACGGGGGTGATCCTGGCGGGCGGTCGCAGCAGCCGCATGGGAATCAACAAGGCCTTAATCGAGATGAACGGGGAGAGGCTCATCGACAGGGCCGTCCGCCTTTTCAGGGAGATCTTCCCGGCGTTGATCCTCGTCACCAACGATCCCCTTCTCTACCTGGACCAAGACCTGATTATCGTCACGGACATCGTCCCCGGGCGAGGGCCCCTCATGGGTATCTACACGGCCCTCTTCTTCGCCTCCGACGATGTCTTCGTCGCCGCCTGCGACATGCCTTTCCTCAACGGTGACCTGATAAGGTACATGGTGTCCCAGGCGGGAGAGGCCGATATCGTCGTCCCCCGCCCTGGGGCGGGTTACGAACCACTCCACGCCGTCTATTCCCGCCGATGCCTCAAACCCGCCGGGGCGGCCCTCGCCCGGGGAGAGAGGAAGGTCGTTTCCTTCTATAAGGGACTGCGGGTGAAGGTGATCGAAGGGGAGGCCCTGGCCCCCTTCGGGGACCCGGGGCGACTCTTTATGAACATCAACACCCCCGAGGAACGGGAGGGCCTTTTGGGCTCACCCTCCTGACCGGGCCGTCTTCTGCAGGGTGCCTTTAGACCGACCCCTCCCGTAGGGCGGTGACGCAAAAGACGCCCTTCCCCTCGAGGGCGGGACGGAAACAGAGGTTGTCGGAGACGCACCGGGCGGGTGTTGCGTCGCCTTTTCGCCAGCGCTCTACGAGGCGGGGTTCCCGAATGAAGGGACGGCTCATGGAGATGAGGTCCGCCTCGCCCGAAGCCAGCACGTCTGCGGCCACGAGGGGGGAGCGGATACCCCCCACGAGGATCACGGGGATCCGTAGGACCTCTTTTATGGCTTTCGCCTCCTTACGGAAATAGGCCTCCTTCTCGGGGGAGTCGATGCGGGTGCGGCTCGGTGAGAGCCTTCCCCCCGTGATGAGACCGCCGCTGACCTCCACGGCGTCCACCCCCGCCTCTTCCATCATCCGGGCCGCCGCCGCGGCCTCCTCCATGGTGAGACCACCCTCGATGTGGTCCCCCCCGTTGATCTTGACGAGGATCGGGAAATCCTCGCCCACGGCCGATCGAACGGCGGCGATGATCTCTTGGTGGATGCGGGCCCGGTTTTCTATCCCACCCCCGTATTCGTCTTTGCGGCGGTTAAAGAGGGGGGATAGAAACTGGCTGAGGAGGTAACCGTGGGCGGAGTGAATCTGGACGGCGTCGAAACGGGCCTCCTTGGCCCTGGCCGCGGCGGCGGCGAAGGAACGGCAGAGGATGTCCAGGTCTTCATGGGTCATCACCCGTCCGCCGCCCCCGTCATCGGAGACGGACCAAGGGGGGTGACCAGAGGTGCCGGTGTCGGCGAATCGTCCGGCATGGGCGAGTTGGCAGGCGATCTTTCCCCCTCGACGGTGGACCTCCTGTGTCATCTCCCTCAAGGGCGGGACGCACTCGTCCCGGTCGACGGCCAGTTGTCGCGGCGTGGCCCTCCCGGCGGGGTGGACGAAGGAATGGGACGTGATGATGAGCCCCACGCCCCCCGCGGCAAGGTCGCCCATCATCTCCACGAGTCGCGGCGTCGGCGCCCCCTCGGCCGTGGCGAGGCCCTCCCACGTGGCGGAACGGACGAAGCGGTTCTCAAGGTTCAGGGTGTTGATGGATATCTTCGCAAAGAGCCTCTCCATGGGCGACCTCCTCCGTCGTTGTCGCCGATTCTCCTACAGGATTTCGACCGTGTTTAGCAAGGATATCCGGGGGCGATTCGCCTTGACCTCCGGGGGCGGCGGGTCTATGGGATAAGGAGGAACGGCCGGAAGACCCCGGTTCGGGGATCGCGGCCGATAATCCCCCCAGGGGGTCCCGGAGGTCCCGCCATGAACCGCCTCGTCGACGAAACCAGTCCTTACCTGCGCAGTCACGCCTCCCAGCCCGTTGACTGGTACCCGTGGGGGGAGGAGGCCTTTGCCGCCGCCCAGGGGCAAGACAAGCCCATCTTCCTCTCCATCGGCTACGCGACCTGCCATTGGTGTCATGTCATGGCCCGGGAGACCTTTTCGGACCCCGACATCGCCGAGATCATGAACCGGGCCTTCATCAACGTGAAGGTGGACCGGGAGGAGAGGCCCGATATCGACGCCGTCTACATGAGCGTCTGTCAGGCCATGACGGGCACGGGGGGATGGCCCCTGTCGCTTTTCCTCACGCCGGGTGGCGAGCCGTTCTACGCCGGCACCTACCTTCCCCCCTCCGGCCGCCAGGGCCGGCCGGGGATGAGGGAACTGGCGCAGCGCATCGAGGGGCTGTGGCGGGAGCGGAGATCGGAGCTCCGCTACACGGCCAGGAGAATCGCCGCCCTCTTCGCCCAGTGGTCGCCCCCGCCGGGGGAGGAGATATCCGAAATCTCCCTCCTGAGCGGCGGGTTCGACGGTCTGGCCGACGCCTATGACCCCGTCCACGGCGGGTTCGGCGCCGCCCCCAAGTTCCCCATGACCACGAAGCTCCTCTATCTCCTCCGTGCCTTCAGGCGTTTCCAGGACGACAGGGCCCTGGCCATGGTGGAGGATACCCTACGATCCATGCGCCGGGGGGGCATCTACGACCATGTGGGCTTCGGTTTCCATCGTTACGCCACGGACGCCCGTTGGTTTCTCCCCCACTTCGAGAAGATGCTCTACGACCAGGCCCTGATCGCCCTGGCCTACCTGGAGGCCGGCCAGGCCACGGGTAGATGGGAGTATCTCAAGACGGCCCGGGAGGTAATCACCTATGTCCTGTCGGATCTCCGCTCCCCCCAGGGGGCCTTTTACTGCGCCCGGGACGCCGACACGGAAGGGGAGGAGGGGCGTTTCTACCTCTGGGAGGCGGAGGAGATCCGCCGCGTCCTGCCGCCCCGGGAGGGGGAGATCTTCCTCCGGGTCTTCGGGGTGAAGGACGAGGGGAACATCGACGCCGAAGGTGCGGGGCTGGGGAGGGGGACAAACGTCCTTCATCAGACGAGACCCCTCGAACTCTGGGCCTCGGAACTCGGTCTCTCCCGGGGCGACCTGGAACGGGTCCTCGAGGGGTGCCGCCGCCTCCTCCAACGGGAACGGGAGAGGAGGATCACGCCGTTTCGGGACGAGAAGATCCTCACGGACTGGAACGGCCTGATGATCGCCGCCCTCGCCTGCGCCGCCCGCGTCCTCGACGACGAGACGTATCTGGAGGCCGCCCGGGACGCGGCGGGATTCGTCCTCGCCCACCTCAAGGATGATGTCCTGGGTCTTCTCCACTGCCGCCGCCAAGGGGGGCACGTACCGGCCTTCCTCGACGACTACGCCTTCTTGGTCTGGGGCCTCATCGAGCTCTACGAGAGCTCCTACGACCGGTCCTATCTCGAAACGGCCGTTTCGTTGAACCGGGACCTCTTGGAAGGGTTCTGGGACGACGAAGGGGGAGGATTCTTCTTCACCTCCCGGGACCACGAACGACTCCTCTACCGGCGGAAGACCATCCAGGACGGGGCCGTCCCCGCGGGCAACGCCGCCGCCGCCATGAACCTCCTCCGCCTGGCCCGCCTGACGGGGGAGGCCCGCCTCGAGGACAGGGTCCGCCACATGACGAAGACCTTCGCCGGGACCCTGGGACAGGCCCCCTCCGAGGCGTCCTTCTTTCTCTGCGCCCTCGATTTTCTCCTCGGCCCCTCCTACGAGATCGTCATCGCGGCTTCTTTCGACAGTCCCCTCGCCCGCACCGCCCATCGGGCCCTGTGGCGTGAGTATTATCCCAACAAGGTCGTCCTCCTCGTGGGTGAGGAGGAAGGCGACGAAACCGTCTCGCGCCTCTGTCCCTGGGACGGGAAAACGTGGACGGGTCACAGGGGGGCGAGGATCTACGTATGCACCGATCGGGCCAGCCGTCCCCCGACGACGGACATCGGGGAGGTCCTTGACATCATCCGGGGGGAATCATGAGGAGGGGGACGGCGTCTTTCTCACCAGGGCGTATTGGTGATGCTCCCCTTCGCCGTCCGTGTCCCGTTCCTGGGCGACGACCTCGAGGCCTCCCTCGGTGCAGAGGCGGTGGAAATCCTCCGGAGTCAAGGAGGTCATGGTGATGACGTTTCGGGCGTAATCCCCCTCCTTGGGGCGGTACTTGGGGGTGCCGTCGTCGTAGCGGTACTGGATGAGGCCGAGGGCGTTTACCCCCATGAGGGCCGCGGCAAGGCGAAGGATCCGGCGGGTGTATCCCCGGGACGGGAAGTGCTTGAATACCCCCACGGAGAAAAAGAAGTCCACCGTCCCGGCGGGGATTAGACGGAGGACCTCCTCCGGCCCCTCGGCGGGGACGAGGACGGGCCGGAAGTTTTGGCCCCCCGCCTCCTTCATCCTCTTAACGCACTCCCTCAGGGTGGGGGGGGAGATCTCGAGGCCCCAGACCGTTCCGAAGAGGCCGCAGAGGACCCTCGTGACGGCCCCGCCGCCGCACCCCCAGTCGAGGGCCGTCTTCTTTCCTATTTCATCGAGGAAGGAAGGGTAATGATCCCCGACCATCCTCAGGATCATCCCCCCGAAGAAGTCACCGTAGGAAAGCCACCGCTCCCTGTACCAGCGTCCTTCCCCCAGCCAATGGGACTGGTCACGGATCCGCTCCAGGCTGTCGCTCATCCCCCAGTAGGAGCCCGCCGCCGTCGCGAGATCCTCGCCGCCACCACGGGCGGGGCCGAGGCGGCCGCTCCCTTTCGGGGAATCATTCCCCCTTCGGATGGCCATTAGTCGATGCACGTCTCGTCCGGCGGTGCAGTCGAAACCGGCGCCCTCTCGAGACGTTTGATGGCGATGAGAACGGCCGTGAGGGCGGCCCCCGTCATGCCGGGGATGCGTCCGGCCTGGGCGACCGTTTCGGGTCTCACCCTCTTCAGTTTCATCCTCAGCTCGTTGGAGAGTCCGGCGACGGTATCGTAGTCCAAGTCGGGGGGAATCCTCTTCCCCTCCTGGTCCCGCAGCTTCTCCACGGCCTCGCGTTGTCTTTTTATATAACCCTCGTACTTGGCCTCGATCTCCACCTGGCGCTTTACCTCTTCGTCTTCGACGGGCTCCCAGCCCGGCAGGGGTCTCAGGTCGTCGTAGGAAAGGCCCTCCCGCTTCAGGATCTGGAAAAGGCTGGAGGGGGTCTTCAGGGGCGCCGTCCCCATCCCCGCCAGGAGGTCGTTGATCTCGCCGACGGGATAGAGACGGGCGTTGGAGAGCCTGCCGATGACGGCCCAGATACGGCGCTGGCGCTCCTTGACCAGGGCGGCCGTCTCCGCGTCGATGAGACCCAGCTCGTGACCCATACCGGCCAGGCGGAAGAGGGCGTTGTCCTCCCTGAGGATGAGGCGGTATTCGGCCCGGGAGGTAAACATCCGGTAGGGCTCGTCGACGCCCCTGGTGATGAGATCGTCCACCATGACGGCCATGTAGGCGTCCGCCCGGGTGAGGAGGAAGGGGGGACGTCCCGAGACGGCGCAGGCGGCGTTGATCCCCGCCCAGAGCCCCTGGGCGGCGGCCTCCTCGTATCCCGACGTCCCGTTGATCTGGCCCGCCAGGTAGAGGCCCTGCACGAGTTTCGTCTCCAGGGTGGGGCGCAGCTGGGTGGGCTGGACGAAATCGTATTCGATGGCGTAGGCGAAACGCATGATCTGGGCCTCCTCGAGACCGGGGACGCTGTGGACGATCCGTTCCTGTAAATGGGGGGGGAGGCTGTTGCCGAGGCCCTTGGCGTAGATCTCCTCCGTCTCCAGGCCCTCGTGTTCCAGGACGACGGGATGGCGGTCCTTGTCGGTGAAACGCATGACCTTGTCCTCGAGGGAGGGGCAGTAGCGGGCCGAGACGCCCCGGATCCGCCCGGAGTAGAGGGCCGATTCCCCGATGTTCGCCCTCATGATCTCGTGGGTCTCGGAGGTAGTGTAACTGAAGTAGGAGGGGAGACGCTCTTCCCTCAGACGTTGAGTGGTGAAGGAAAAGGGACGGGGATGGGGATCGCTGTCCTGGCGCTCGAGACGGGAGAAATCGATGGTCGACGCCCTGAGGCGGGGAGGTGTCCCCGTCTTCATCCTCCCCATTTCGAAACCAAGGGAGCGCAGACAGTCCGCGAGTCTGACGGAGGCCGTCTCGCCGGCCCGCCCGGCGGGGACGCGGGTGGTGCCGATATGGATGAGGCCGTTGAGGAAGGTCCCCGTGGTGATGATAACGGCCCGGGCTCCGTAGAAGATCCCCAGCTCATCCACCACCCCCCGAACGCGCCCGTCCTCGACGACGAGACTGTCCACGAGGGACTGGCGGAGGCGGAGACGCGGTTCCCTCTCCAGGGTGGCCTTCATGGCCAGGCGGTAGAGCTGCTTGTCGCACTGGACACGAGAAGACTGGACCGCGGGACCCTTCGAGGCGTTGAGGAGGCGGAAATGGACGGCCGTGCGGTCGGCGATCCTACCCATCTCCCCCCCTAGGGCGTCCACCTCCTTGACGAGTTGCCCCTTCGCCAGACCCCCGATGGCGGGGTTGCAGGACATGAGGGCGATGGAGTCGAGGTTGATGTTGAACAGGAGGGTCTCGCAACCCATGCGCGCCGCCGCCAGGGCCGCCTCGCAGCCCGCGTGTCCGCCCCCCACGACGATGATGTCGAACCCTGACGACAAGGCCTAAACATCCTCCCTTGCATGAATAAGGCTAAAAATCCGTCACCTTTCATAATCCCCGGGGGGCGTGATTTTCAACCCCTTTGTCGGTCCCCGGCCATGGGTGTTGACAAGGCCTTCGGCGGGGCACTATGATCCCTATCCATGGGAGATAGGGATTGTCGGGGAAAAAACCGGGGGGATGACGGGGGCCTGTCCTATCGGGTTCTCGTCACCCCCATCGGCGAGGTGGCGGTCGTCTGGGGCCGAGACGGGGAGGAGGTGCGCCTCCGGCGGGTGGTCCTGCCCGGCCAGGGAGGGGCCTCCCCCACGGCCGGGTCGTTAGTCCCGGCCGCGGGGGCCGATGACGGGGGTTTGGAGGATCTCATGGAGGGGATCGAGGCCTTTTTGCGGGGGATCCCCGTCTCGTTCCCTTTCCCGGAGGAGGGCCTGGGGGGCTGGAGCTCCTTTTCGCTGAGGGTTCTCAAGGCGGTCTGGTCGATCCCGCGGGGGCGGGTGGCGAGCTACGGAGGGGTGGCAAGGGCCGCGGGCAGGGACGGGGCCGCCCGGGCCGTGGGTCGCGTCATGGCCGCCAACCCCTTCCCCATCGTCATCCCCTGCCACCGCGTCGTCAGGGGCGACGGCAACCTGGGCGGTTTCGGAGGGGGTCGGGCGATGAAGGAATACCTCTTGCGTCTGGAAGGGGTAAGGATCTCCCATGGTCGTATCACCAACTCCTGCCTCTGGAACGGCGCCGGCGTCCTGTCGGCGGAGAGGGATCGACGGTGAACGTTGAGGCGGCAAAACGGCCTTCCTTCTGGAACAACAGCAAGCGGTACTATGACCTGAAGAGCTACTGGCGGAACCTCTTCGGCGGCAACGTCTACAAACTACCCATCGACGCCGGGTTCACCTGTCCCAACCGGGACGGGACCCTCGGGTGGGGGGGGTGCATCTACTGCGACGGGAGGGGCTCCAAGCTCCGCCAGGCCGGTCCCCTCCCCTCGGTGACGGAGCAGATCGAGAGGGGCAAGGCCTACTACGGGGCCAACCGTCGGGCGGCGAAATTCATCGCCTACTTCCAGACCTTCACCAACACCTACGCCCCCCTGCCCCGCCTCGTCAGCCTCTATGAAGAGGCCCTGAGGCAGAGGGACGTCATCGGCCTCTCCGTGGGGACGAGACCGGATTGCGTGGACACAGAGATCCTGGACGTATTGGATGGCTACGGCCGGGACCGTCACGTATGGGTGGAATACGGCCTCCAGTCCGTTCACGACCGGACCTTGGCCTTCCTCAACCGGGGGCACGATCGCGGCGCCTTCCTCGATGCCGTGGCGCGGACGTCGGGGCGTAACATCCATGTCTGCGTCCATATCATCGTCGGCCTCCCCGGCGAGACGAGGGCCGATATCCTGGAAACGGCCCGGACCCTCGCCCGCCTGCCCATCCATGGCATCAAGATCCACAGCCTTTTGGTCCTCAGGGGCACGAGGCTCGGTGACCTCTACGAGGCGGGGGAGATAAACCTCATGAGCCGCCGGGAGTATATCGACACGGTCTGCGACATCCTCGAGATCCTTCCCCCCCGGGTGGTGATCCAGCGCCTCACGGCGGACGGCTACAAGGACATCTTCCTCGCTCCCTCCTGGGCGGTGAACAAACTGGACGTGTTGAACGGCATCGACGCCGAACTCAAGAGGCGTAATTCCTGGCAGGGCATCCGTGCCCCGGCGCGGGAGAAGGCCCTTGATTTCTCGTCGGGGTTGGGGGAAGATGAGACATGATCGGCATCATCGACTACCGAGCGGGAAATCTGACCAGCGTCGAGCGGGCCCTGGCACACCTGGGGATAGCCTGCACCGTCACGGACCGCCCCGAGGTCCTGAGCCGCTGCGGGCGCATCATCTTCCCCGGTGTCGGCGCCGCGGGTAAGGCCATGGCGGAGCTGAGACGGACGGGGTTGGATGTATTTCTAAAGGATTGGTACCTGGCCGGGAAGCCCATTTTGGGCATCTGTCTCGGCGCCCAGATCGTCCTCGAGGAGAGCGAGGAGAACGACGCGACCTGCCTCGGCCTCGTCCCGGGCCGGGTGCGGCGTTTCCCTGCGGGTATGAGGGACGCCGACGGCCAGCCTCTCAAGATCCCCCATATGGGATGGAACACCGTCTCTTTCCTCCGGGACCACCCCGTCTTTAGGGGTCTTCCGGAAGGTGCGGAGTTCTATTTCGTCCATTCCTATTACCCCTCCCCGTCCGACCCCTCCTGGGAGATCGGCCGGTCGGAGTACGGCGTCCCCTTCTGCTCCGCCCTGGCCAGGGGGAACCTGGCGGCGGTTCAGTTCCACCCCGAGAAGAGCGGGCGTCCGGGACTGGAGATCCTGAGGAACTTCAGTACGTGGCGGGGTGGCGATGCTGAGTAAAAGGATCATACCCTGCCTCGACGTGCGGGACGGGAAACTCACGAAGGGGGTGAGGTTCGAGGGAAACCGGGACATCGGCGACCCCGTGGAGGCGGCTTACACCTACTACGAAGAGGGGGCCGACGAGATCGTCTTCTACGACATCACGGCCTCCGCCGAGGGGAGGGGGATCATGATCGACATGGTCCGCCGGGTGGCCGAGAGGATCTTCATCCCCTTTTCCGTGGGGGGAGGGATCAGGACCCTCGAAGACATGAGGGAGGTCCTCCTGGCGGGGGCGGAGAAGGTCAGCATCAACTCCGAGGCCGTGAAGAATCCCGGCCTGATCGACGCGGGGGCCGGGGCCTTCGGCAGTCAATGCGTCGTTCTGGGCATGGACGTCAAGAGGGTCGAGAAGAGTCCTTCGCTCCCCTCGGGGTACGAGGTCGTCATCCACGGCGGCCGTGTGCCGACGGGCCGCGACGCCCTCGCGTGGGCCCGGGAGGCGGAGAGACGGGGGGCGGGAGAGATCTGCCTGAACTCCATCGACGCCGACGGCACCCAGGAGGGCTACGAGATCGAACTCACGCGCCTCATCTCCACGTCCGTGGGGATACCCGTCATCGCCTCGGGGGGCGCGGGGCGGCCGGATCATCTCTTCCGGGTCCTGACGGAGGGACGGGCCGACGCCGCCCTCATCGCCTCCATGGTCCATTTCCGCGCCTATACCATCGGCGGCATCAAGGATCATCTCGCCTCCAAAGGCGTCAGGGTGCGCCGGAGGTGGTGAGTGGTTTCGGATGTTACCGCAGGAATATCGTGAGGTTACGTGATGAAGGCCTTCGTCATCGACAGGATCACCCGTATCGAGGAAGACCCAAGGCCCCTGGGGGAGATGGAACTCCCCGAGCCGATCCCCCGGGAGGGGGAGATCGTCATCCGCCTCCGGGCCTGTGGTGTCTGTCACACGGAGCTGGACGAGATCGAGGGCCGGACGCCCCCGCCGGAGCTCCCCGTCGTCCCCGGCCACCAGGCGGTGGGCGTCGTCGCGGCGACGGGTCCGGGTGCCGACCGTTTCCGCCTCGGTGAACGGGTCGGTGTGGGGTGGATCTACTCCTCCTGCGGCCGTTGCCCCTTCTGTCTCTCGGGGCGGGAGAACCTCTGCCCGTCGTTCCTGGCCACGGGTCGCGACCGGCACGGCGGCTACGCCCCCTTTATGAAGGTCCACCAGGACTACGCCTTCCCCATCCCCGACGCCCTCACCGACGCCGAGGCCGCGCCCCTCCTCTGCGCGGGGGCCATCGGCTACCGGTCCCTCACCCTGGCGGGCCTCACGGACGGGGGGATCCTGGGCCTTACGGGGTTCGGGGCCTCGGGTCACCTGGTGCTGAAGATGGCCTCCCACCTCTACCCAAAAAGTCCCGTCTTCGTCTTTGCCCGGCGCCGGGAGGAGAGGCGTTTCGCCCTGGAACTGGGGGCCGCCTGGGCGGGCGAAACGGCGGATCCCCCTCCGGAACCGATGGACGCCGTCATCGACACGACCCCCGCCTGGATGCCCGTCGTCAAGGCCCTCGGGGGTCTCAAGGCCGGCGGGAGACTCGTGATCAACGCCATCCGGAAGGAGGAGGCGGACAAATCATCCCTGGAGGGTGTCGATTATCCCTCCCACCTCTGGATGGAGAAGGAGATCAAGAGCGTGGCCAACGTCACCCGCCGCGACATCGCCGAGATGCTGCGGATCGCTTCCGAGATACCCATCAAGCCGGCCGTCCGGGAGTATCACTTCCATGAGGCCAACCAGGCCCTCCGCGACCTGAGGCAGAAGGGCGCGAGGGGCGCCAAGGTCCTCGTCTTCCCCTGAGGGGCGCGGGGCGATAAACCCCTCTTGACGGCCGGGGGGTATTGGCATAGAAAATCCAAAAAAAATCGAGACAGGGAGGCGATGCATCGATGGATGCAAGAAGACACGAGCTGAATATCCAACTCGCCCAGATGCTCAAGGGCGGCGTCATCATGGACGTGACGAACGTCGAGCAGGCGCGGATAGCCGAAGAGGCGGGGGCGGTTGCGGTGATGGCCCTCGAGAGGGTGCCGGCGGACATCCGCGCCCAGGGGGGGGTGGCGAGGATGTCCGACCCCGCCATGATCGCCGCCATCAAGAAGGCCGTCTCCATCCCCGTCATGGCCAAGGCGCGGATCGGCCACTTCGTGGAGGCCCAGGTCCTCGAGGCCTTGAAGATCGATTACATAGACGAGAGCGAGGTCCTGACACCCGCCGATGAGGAGTGCCACATCGACAAGACCAAGTTTTCCATCCCCTTCGTCTGCGGCGCCCGGAATCTCGGCGAGGCCCTGCGGCGCATCGCCGAGGGGGCGGCCATGATCCGCACCAAGGGTGAGGCGGGGACGGGCAACGTCGTCGAGGCCGTCCGGCACATGCGGACCATGAATCGCGAGATCCGCCAGCTCGTCGCCATGCCCCTGGAGGAGGTGACGGGTTTCGCCAAGCAGAACGGGATCCCCTACGAGCTGGCCCTCAAGGTACGGGAACTCGGGAGACTGCCCGTCGTCAATTTCGCCGCCGGGGGGATCGCCACCCCCGCCGACGCCGCCCTGATGATGCAGCTGGGTTGCGACGGCATCTTCGTCGGCTCGGGGATCTTCAAGTCCGCCGATCCCGTGAAACGGGCCCGGGCCATCGTCAAGGCCACGGCCTATTTCCACGACCCCGTCAAGGTCCTCGAGGCCTCCATGGACCTCGGCGAGGCCATGCCGGGCCTGGAGATAGCCGCCATCCCGGAGAAGCAGCTTTTGGCCGGCCGGGGCTGGTAGGGCCATGATCGGGGTTCTGGACCTCCAGGGAGACGTCGTCGAACACCTGGACCACCTTGATCGCCTCGGCCTCGCCGCCCGCCGGGTCAAGGAGGCGGGGGATTTGGAAAACCTCGCCGGCCTCATCCTCCCCGGCGGCGAGAGCACCTGCATCGCCCGCCTCATGGCCGAGGCGGGCCTCGACCGGGAGATTCGGGAGGCCTTCCAGGGCGGCCTCAAGTTATGGGGAACCTGCGCCGGGGCCATCCTCCTGGCCACGACGGTGAAGGGCGAGAGACCTCACCTGGGGCTGGTGGAGATGGTGGTGGAGCGAAACAGCTTCGGCAGTCAGCTCGACAGTTTCGTGACCCAGGCCGTCGTCCCGGCCATCTCACCCGAACCCCTGGAGCTGGTCTTCATCCGAGCGCCGAAGATCCTGGAGGTGGGGAGGGGTGTCCGGGTCCTGTTGCGCCTCGAGGATTACATCGCCGCCGCGGAGACCGACGGCGCCTTAGTGACCGTTTTCCACCCCGAACTGACGCCTTCGGCGGCCTTCCACGCCTATTTCGCCGCCAAGTGCGGTGTCCCGCTCCCGTCCGAGACTTCCAGGACCATCGGCGGTTGGTCGGGCACGAGCTGGACGCGCTACAGCTCCCTGAGGCGATAGCCCCCGTCGGAACCCCGGACCCTAAGGGGAGAGGAGGGCCATGCGGCGGGCGATCGCCTCGGCCTTGTCCGGGTGGCCGCTTTTTTCGTAGAGGTCCCGCAGCCGTTCCAGGTAGGCCAGGAGGGCCTTCTTCCACCCCTCCCGGGAGGCCGTCGCCACGGCGAGCTGGAGGGTTTCCTCATCCGCGCTGCCGGTCTTGACGGCGACGCCGGCGGCGATGAGGCGGGAGAGGGGATCGGAAATGCGCCTGAGGGCGCTTACGGTCCCCTTTGCGTCACCCCTGGCTATGCACGATGCCGCCTCCCGGTATCTTTCGGGGAGGAGAAGTATATCCCTCTCCCCCATCTTGCCGGCGAGAAAGTCATGGAAGACCCGATGGGTCTCCCTTGTTTCCACCTCGGCGATCTTCCTGTATCCTTCGCCCCCCGGCGGCTCCAGGCAGGCCGTCCGGACGGCCATGCGTGTCAGGTATGCCTTGGCCAGGATATCCAGGTCGCCGCTCTTCTTGATCTCCCCCACGGCCTTTTGGAACTGGAGCTCGCCGATCTTCTCGTTTCCCTCGAGATAGGCCTTCTTGAAGTCCTCCAGGCGGTTGAAGGCGGCGATCGTCCAGTCCGGGACGGGTTCGGAGGCCCCGCAGGCCCAGAGGAAGATCGTAACGAAAAAGGCGAAGACTACCCCTCTCTTCACGGCAGTTCTATCTTCCTTTCGCTCCTCAGGGGGAGCATCCTGTTCAGGTCGTTGATGAGGTTCCCGATGGAATTCACGGCCCCATCGATGTCGTGCCTCAAGAGCTTGAAATCCTTGGCGGCGCCCGCCGCCTCGGCGCTGACCTTCTCCAGGTTGTCGAGGGTCTTGCCCACCTTGACGAGGTCCCCCCTGAGCTCTTCGAGGACGGTCACAACCTCGGGGACGACGCCCTTCTTGCCGTAGAGGCCGTCGTCCGTCTTTTTCAGGAGGGCACCCACGTCCCGGGTGATGGTCTGAAGGTTCCTCAAGGTCCCGTGGACGGCGGCGACGCTGTCCTTATCGCCCACGGCCATCTCCAGGAGGGATTCTTTCCGGGCCAGGAGGGCGGTGATCTTCTCCACGTGCTCCGTAATGAGGGAGATCCTGTCGAGGGCGGGCTGGATCTTCTTGATCGTCTCGTTGATGTCGTCGAGCTGGGAGATGGAGGGCACGGTCTTGGGAGAGAGGGGAGGGGAATCCAGGTTTCTCGTCACGACGGACAACTTGGCGGAACCGATGAGGGGGCGTTCCAAGATGAAGGTGCTGTCCGCCCGCAGCCATTTTTTGTGCCGCGTGGGGACGCTGACGGAGACGAGGACGAGGCCCCTGTCGTCCAACTCCAGATTGACGATCCGGCCGATCTTGAACCCCGAGAACATAAGGGGCATACCCACGCTGAGGCCTTCACCGGCCTCGGAGGAGAGGGTATAGATCTCCTCGGCCTGGAAAACCCCCTTTTTGTAGGCCACGAAGACCAAGGCGGCCACGACCAGGACCAGGGAGAGGGTGATAAAGACACCGACCTTCGTCTCCTTGCTGAGGGGCATATCCTATACCTCTCCGTAACGCTCTCTGTTCCACGTATAGTCGAAAACGACGCATTCGTGCAACCGATCCTTGAGAAGGGACAGGGTCCGGCGGATGAAGGAAGCGTCCGCGCTGTCCGGTACGATCTGGAAAGGACGGTCGATGGCGACGGCGTTATTTTCCACCATGACCGCCCTCAGCACGAGGACGGCGAAGCGCTCCTCATCCGTGAGGTCGGGATTGCGCCTGTCCGCGAGCCCCGCCAGGCCCAGGGCCTCGAGGCCGGTCATGACCGTTTCGTTAGCCGCCTTCTTTTTCATGCGCCGTCGGAACATCAAGATGAGGGCGCAGTTTTCCAGGACGCTCAGGTTGGAGATCAGGGGGGCCTCCGGAGAGACCATGGCAAGACGCCCCCGGCGGGCCTGGCGGAAAAACAGGAGATCCCTCTCCAGATCTTCCTCCCCGGGGAAGAACCTCAGCTCAATCCCGCTATCAGTGAACCGATCAGTAATGACGACACCTCGATGAAAACGATGGCGATGAAGACGTTGACCATCCCGTTGAGGACGGAGATGGGGATGCTCGTCAGGGCCGCCGTGGCCCTTTGGCCGAAGCGGATGGGGATGAGGACGATGAAGAAACCGAAGGTGGCGCTCTTTACGATCGTGATGACGAGGTCGGAAAGGGAGGTCGCCTCCACGAGGGCCGTCACGTATTCCCCGGCGCTCATGCCGAAGAGGATGCTGGCGGAGAAGAGGCCGCTGGTGAGGAGGATGATGGAGAACAAGCAGCTCAGGAGGGTGACGGAGACCATGCCGTTGACGATGCGGGGTATGAAGAGGTAGGAGATGACATCGATCTCGAAGAGCTCCAGGGTGTTGAGCTCCCTGTTGACCTTCATCACGGCGATCTCCGTGTTGATGGCGGAGCCGGAACGCAGGGCGATGAGGAGAACCGTTATGAAGGGGGCGAACTCGGTGACGACGAAACCCATCAGCGTGGGGCCTAGGTAGTGAAACAGGCCGATACCTTTGAGATAGTTGCCAAACAGACCGATGATCACCACGCCGAAGGTAACGGCGACGACGGTGAGGAGGGGGATGATCTGGACGGCGGTGAAGTAGATCTGGTTGATCAGGACCTGGCGGACGGCGTCGTTGTACGTGTCGGGGACGAGCATCCTCCTTAAGACCTTGAAGGAGAAAGAGAGGGTCTCCCGCCAGAGGTTCACCGTCTCCAAGGTCCTCGCTCCCACCTTCCCCACCAAGGGACCCATGTAATCACCCGACTCCTTAATTTCAGCGAATTTTAACATATCCCCCGGGGGAGGGCAAATTATCTCCCCCTCGGTCTTGACGTTGAGAAGGAATGTCCCTATACTCCGCCGATCTTCCCGAGGGGGTATAGACAATAATGAAGATATGCCGGTTCTTTACGGAGAACGACGAGATCTGTCAGGGCCTCTACGATCCCGCAAGACCCGGTCTCGCCCGGGTCATAAGGGGGGATATCCTGGGAGAGTGGGAGGCGACGGACCGGGAGGTCCTTATCAGCCGATGGCTGCCCCCCGTCGCGCCCCCGGTGGTTTACGCCCTGGGGTTCAGCTACGGCAGACACGCCGCCGAAACGGGGACGGCGCCTCCGGAGGATCCCGTCGTCTTCATGAAGGCCGTAACCAGCGTCATCGGTCATAGGGAGGCCATCGTCCTTCCCGCCGCCGGTCCCGAGCGGGTTGACTACGAGGGGGAGCTGGCGGTGGTCATCGCCAGGAGGGCCAAGAACCTTACCCCGGAGACGGCCATGGACTGCGTTTTCGGATACACCTGCGCGAACGACGTCAGCGCCAGGGACTGGCAGTTCGAGAGGCAGAAGGGACAGTGGACGCGGGGGAAGGGCTTCGACACCTTCTGCCCCCTGGGGCCCTTCCTGGTGACGAGAGACGAGATACCCGACCCCGATCGTCTCGCTATCCGCACCCTCCTTAACGACCGGGTCATGCAGGACGCCTCGACGGCGGATATGCTCTATCCCGTCTCGTTCATCGTCTCCGCCCTGAGCCAGTCCACCACCCTCCTCCCCGGCACGGTCATCTTGACGGGTACGCCCGAAGGGGTCGGTTTCACCAGGCAGCCCCCCGTCTTCTTAAGGGAAGGCGACGTAGTGTCCATCACCATCGAGGGCCTCGGGACCCTGTCGAACCCCGTCGTGCGGGAAAGGCCTTGATTGACTTCTCTCTACTCGTGTTTATTTTAATAGTTGATCTCCTCGTAATGCGGGGTAATGTCCCTACTGGATCAAACATGAGCATAAAAATCGCATAACATCGGAGCAAAGAAATGGCTCAAACCAACAGAAAAACCTTCATCATGTTTCTCTTGGCCTGCCTGATCGGCTTCTTCATCGTCTCCGTCGTGGAGGTCCTCAGGTCGTCCTTCCTCGCCCCGGTGGGGCCCGATGTCCAGCCCGTCTCGGCGGTGACCTCCGGTGAGGGCGGTCGTCCCGCCTCTTTCGCCGATCTGGCGGAAAGGGTGAAGCCCGCCGTCGTCAACATCAGCACCACGAAGGTCATCAGGGGTCGGGGGGGGCGGTCGCCCTTCGGGGGCTTTCCCTTCGAGCGCTATTTCGGTGACGACTTCTTCGAGCGCTTCTTCGGCGACATCCCCAGGCGGGAGTTCAAGCAGCAGAGCCTCGGTTCGGGATTCATCATCAGCCCCGACGGCTATATATTCACGAACAATCACGTGGTCGAGCAGGCGGACAAGATCGTCGTGCGCCTCTCCAACGGCCGGGAATACGAGGCCAAGGTCGTGGGCAGAGACGCCAAGACCGACATCGCCCTCATCAAGATCAAGGCCTCGGAGCAACTGCCCGTCGCCGAGCTCGGGGACTCGGACAAACTGAGAGTGGGCGATTGGGTGATTGCCATCGGCAACCCCTTCGGTCTGGAGCAGACGGTGACGGCCGGGATCGTCAGCGCCAAGGGTCGGGTCATCGGGGCCGGTCCTTACGACGACTTCATCCAGACCGACGCCTCCATCAATCCGGGTAACAGCGGCGGCCCCCTCTTCAACATGGAGGGCAAGGTCATCGGCATCAACACGGCCATCGTCGCCCAGGGGCAGGGGATCGGCTTCGCCATCCCCATCGCCATGGCGAAGAACATCCTCTCCGACCTGAAGGCCAAGGGCAAGGTGTCCCGAGGTTGGCTCGGCGTCTCCGTTCAGGACGTGACGGAGGACATGGCCAAGTCCATGAACCTGAAGGACCGTCAGGGGGCCATCGTCTCCGAGGTCTTCAAGGGAGACCCCGCCGACAGGGCGGGGATCCGCCCCGGGGACGTCATCACGGAGGTCCAGGGCAAGAAGATCAAGAACACCCATGAACTCCTCCTCGCCATCGCCTCCTTCCACGTCGGGGACAAGGTCCTCGTCAAGGTCCTCAGGGACGGCCGGGAACATGTCTTCACCGTCACCGTCTCGGAGCGTGAGGATCGTCCCGAGGTAGCCGTGGCGCCGGGTCGTTACGACGATTACGGTATCTCCGTGGGCGACATCACGCCGGAGATAGCCGAATATCTCGGCGTGCCCCGCCGCAGCGGCGTCATCGTCATGAAGGTCCGAAGCGGCAGCCCCGCCGACGAGGTGGGGATCCAACCCCAGGACATAATCGTCCAGGTGAACAAGGTGAAGGTCACCTCCGTCAAGGACTATAACAGGGAGATGGCGAAGAAGGGGGCGAAGACCTCCGTCGTTCTCCTCGTCAAACGGGGTGGGGCGACCTTCTTCGTGGCCCTCCGCAGGCAGTGACGACAGGGGAAAAGATCGAACAGGGGCCGGCGTCTTGGATCAGAGGGGCCTACGAGCGGATGGAGGCCTTCTTCGGCGATCTCCACTGGTGGCCCGCCGAGACGCCCCTGGAGGTCATGGTCGGCGCCATCCTCACCCAGAACACGGCCTGGCCGAACGTTCGGAAAGCCGTCGAGCGCCTCAAGACGGCGGGATGCCTCTCGGCGGCGGCCATCGCCGCCCTGCCGCAGGAGGCGTTGGCGGAGCTGATCAGGCCCTCGGGTTATTACAACGTCAAGGCCCGGCGTCTCAAGGCCTTCATGACCTGGTTCCTCGAGGCTTACGGCGGCGACGAAGAGGCCATGTTCCGTGAGGAGACGCAGGTCCTGCGGGAACGGCTGCTGAAGGTCAAGGGGATAGGGGACGAGACGGCGGACAGCATCCTCCTCTACGCCGGCGGCAAGCCCGTCTTCGTCGTCGACGCCTACACCCGGAGGATCCTGAGCCGCCACGGCCTGGTCGACGGCAAGGTTTCTTACGGCGACCTCCAGGACCTCTTCATGGAGCACCTGCCGCCGAGTGCGCCCCTTTACAACCAGTACCACGCCCTCATCGTCGAGACGGGTAAGAGGTTTTGCAGAAAAAAGCCCCGCTGTGCCTCCTGCCCCCTGGGCGGCCCGGAGGGGACGGCCCTCCCTCAGAGGAGTTTCTTGAGCTCCTCCACGAAGACGTCGTAGGTCCTTGAGTCGAAGAGGACGAAACGGACGAGCTCCAGGTCGGAATGGTCCCGCAAGTAGTCGATGGTCGTCTTCAGGGCGATGCGGGCCGCCTCCGCCAGGGGATAGCTGTAGACCCCCGTGCTGATCGCCGGGAAGGCGATGCTCTTAAGCTTCCGTGACGAGGCCAGCTTGAGGCTTTCCCGATAGGCGCTCGCCAGCAGCCCCGCCTCCCCCTTGCCGCCGCCCTGGTAGACGGGGCCGACGGTGTGGATAACCCAGCGGGCCTTGAGGTTGCCCCCCGTAGTGATGACGGCCTGACCCGTCGGGCAGCCGCCGATCTTCCGGCATTCCTCCATGATGGACGGCCCGCCGGCCCGGTGGATCGCCCCGTCCACCCCCGCCCCGCCGGCCAGACGGCTGTTGGCGGCATTGACGATGGCGTCCGTATCCTCCTGGGTGATGTCCCCCTGGATCAGGGACAGGGTGGTTTTGCCGATCACAACCTCCATTTCTCTACCTCCATTGTGCGACGTTGGCCGAGGAGAAGCCGTCGGGAACCGGAGTGCCTTCCCCGTAAACCAGCATCCGGTAAGTCTTTTCGATGCGGTCCCAGTTGTCCTCCCGGTCCATGGACCAGTACCGGCCGATGACGGAGGCGACGCGCCCCACGCCCTTCTCGAGGCAGTACCTTTCCACCTGTTCGACGTAACGGGCGCCGCTGGCCGGGAGTTCGCCCCGGCGGCCCAGCATGGCATGGATATAGACCTCCCCCACGCCTTCCCTCCGGGCCAGATCGAGAAGGGCGAAGAGGTGATGGAGGGAACCGTGGGAGCTGAAGAAGGAAACGATGCCCATGAGGTGGAGGGCGCCCCCTTGCCCCTTCGCCTCCCCCATCACCCCGCGGAAGGCCCGGTTTTCGTAGAAAGAGCCGTCTTCGATGGCCCGGTCGATCCGGACACGGTCCGAGTAAATCACCCGGCCGGCGCCGATGTGGAGGTGCCCGGCCTCGGAGTTTCCCACCGTGCCCGGGGGTAGACCGACGGCCTCGCCCGCGGCGGCCAGGAGGGACCGGGGGCGGGACGCCCACAGGCGGTCCATGACGGGGGTGTGGGAAGCGGCGATGAGGTTGCCGTCTCTCTCTGCCCTGTAACCCCAGCCGTCGAGGATCATCATCAGGACCCGCCGCGGGGCGCCGCCGTCCCGGGGGACGCGGGACGTCAAAAGGGAGCGTCCCGTCATGGCGGGCGGTTTCTCGATCCCCAGGAGGTCGAGGATGGTGGGGGCCACATCCGTCAGGGTCCCTTCCGGTCTCAGGGACTCTCCCCCCCCGGGCGAGACGAGGAGGAAGGGGACGGGGCTGTCCGTGTGGCCCGTGTCCACCGTCCCTTCGGGATAGAGCCATTTCTCCACGGTGCCGTGGTCGGCCGTGATGACCGTGGTCATCCCCGCGCGCAGGGCCGCCTCCAGGACCTCCCCCGCCGCCCGGTCCACGGCCTCCACGGCCCGGCGGACGGCCGTCTCGTTCTCGATGTGCCCCACGACGTCCACGTTGGGGAAGTTGACGAGGATAAAAGAGACGCCCCCATCGGAGATCCTCTCCCTGACGGCCGCCACGATACCGGCGATGGACATCTCCGGGGCCGCGTCGAAGAGGGTCACGTCCTTCCGCGTCGGGACGATGACCCTCTCCTCGCCGGCAAAGGGCTCCTGGCGCTTGCCGTTGAGGAAGTAACCCACGTGGACGGCCTTTTCCGCCTCCGTGACCTTCAGTTGGCGCAGCCCCCTGCGGGAGATGACCTCGCTCAGGGTCATCTCCACCTCACCCTCGGGCGGGAAGGCGACCTGCACGGGGAGCTGCGGGGCGTACTCGATCATGGTGGCGAAGGAAAGACGGTCGAAGGCCCGGACGGGAAAGAAGGGGAACCCCTTCTCCACGAGACTCCTCGTCAGCTCGATCTCCCTTTCACCCCGGATATTGTAGAAGATGACGGCGTCTCCGTCCCGGATCCTCCCCAGGGGCCTTGAACCCGGTCCCGTAAGGACAAGGGGCAAAAGGGTCTCGTCCTCCTGCCCCCTTTCGTAGGCCTCCCGGACCGCTTGGGCCATGACGGTCTTGTGATCAGCCACCTCCGTCCCCCTTTCGCTCTTTGTCGTCCCTTCTAATGGAACGTCTCTTTCCTGTAAAGGGGTAAAGAATCCTTTCGAGTTGATCCCGGGGGAATAAAATGGTAAGGTATATTCGATAGAAAGGTCTTGTCGGGGTCGAGGGGATTGGAAAAGACGCCGGAAGATATCCTCCAGCAGGAGATCCTGAAGGAACGGGCGGAGGTTCTGGGGAAGGCCGGTATCAGCGTCGAGAAGGCCCTGGCGAAACTGCGCGACATCGAGGCGGACATCGAGGAGAAGAAACGCCTCTTGACGGGTTTGGCTCAGGGGGATCGGGAGCGTTTACGGGCCATCAAGGAGATAAACCGGGAGATCAGCCGTTTCAACAACCAGCGGGAGTACGTGAAGCTCCGTTTCTATTATCTCGTCGTCACCAGGGAGGCCTTGGGCCTGAGGCGCCATCAGCGGATAGAGGAGTTCTATCGTATCCCCCCGAAGAAGCGGCATATCAGGGAGGCCTGACCGTGGACCGCTACGTGAGGCAGCGCAGGCGGATGGTGGAGACCCAGATCCGGGCCCGGGGCGTCAGGGACGAACGGGTCCTGGCGGCCATGGAGAAGATCCCCCGCCACCTCTTCGTCGAGGAGGCCCTCGTCGATCAGGCTTACAACGACAACCCCCTCCCCATCGGCGAGGGTCAGACCATCTCCCAGCCTTACATCGTGGCCCTCATGACGGAGGCCCTGGCCCTGACGGGCAAGGAGAAGGTCCTGGAGATCGGCACGGGCTCAGGCTATCAGACGGCGATCCTCGCCGAGCTCTGCGCCTGCGTCTTCACCATCGAGAGGATCGCCGTCCTGGCCGCCGCCGCCCGGAGGGTCCTCGACGGCCTCAACTACTACAACGTCGCCCTGCGGGTCGGGGACGGGACCTACGGTTGGCGGGAGGAGGCGCCCTTCGACGGGATCATCGTCACGGCCGGCGCTCCCCGGGTGCCGAGGGTCTTGGTGGAACAGCTGTCCGTGGGGGGCAGGATGGTGATCCCCGTGGGGGGGCGGTTCACCCAGGACCTCCTGAGGGTGACGAGGCTGTCCGAAGACCCCGAGGACGTAAAAAAGGAATCTCTCTGCGGATGCCGCTTCGTGGATCTCATCGGCGATCACGGTTGGCCTCGATGAGGCCTGGCGGCGGCGGTGGGGATGAGACGGGGGGGGAGGGGGTAAAAGCCCCCTGCCAACGCCGGACCGGTCCCCGCGTGACGTCTTTATTCCTGCTTGCCTGCGTCCTCCTCACCTTTTCTTGCGCCGTCAGCCACTCAACCCCCTCGGGCCCCGGGGTCTATCATCTCGCCAAGGGGGGGGACTCCGTGGCCGCCGTCGCTCGTATGTACGGCGTGGATCCCCGGGCGGTGGCCAGGGCCAATAACCTCTCCGTGAACACCGTCCTGAAGGAGGAGCGGGCCCTCTTCATCCCCGGGGGAAGGCCCCTCAAGACGTCGGCGCCGCCTGGGGAGAAGGTTCTGGGAGAGGCCCCCGGCCGGAAGGGAACGGATCACCCCGCCTCCCAGTCGGCGAAGGGGGGGGAAACGGCGGCTCACCGGCCGCCGGGGACGCTTGTCCCCCCGGCGGGGGCGAAGGGCTCAGAGAAGCAGGGGCGGGATGAGGGAGCCAAAGAACCCCCATCGCCCCTCAAGAAAAGGGACGACGGCCCTCCCGTTACGGCGAAGAAGGGTCTCTTCGCCTGGCCCCTCCAGGGAAAGGTGACCTCGACCTTCGGGGTACAGCCGGGGGGATTGATCCACAACCACATCCGGATCGAGGCCCCCGAGGGCTCGCCCGTGAGGGCCGCCGCCGACGGCGTCGTCATTTTTTCCTCCTTTCTGAAGGAGTTCGGGGAGACCGTCATCATCAAACATGTCCAGGAGTATGCCACGGTCTACACCCATCTCGTCGAAAGGCGGGTGAAGGTGGGGCAGCGGGTCCGCCGGGGCGAGGCCATCGCCCACGCGGCCAGGGGGGAAAAGAAGGGGGAGTCTTACCTCCATTTCGAGATCAGGCACCGCAACCGCGCCGTGAACCCCCTTTCTTTTCTGCCCTGACGTAACTATATTACGGCGAGAACATAGAAAAGAGAAAAGGTGACAGCGGGTAGCATGGAGCGGGATCTTCAATGTCGGACCTTTGAACAGGGGCCCATAAGACCCCCCAGCGAGGCGAAGAGCCTCCTGATCAGGGCGACGAGAAATTGCCCTTGGAACAGGTGCGCCTTCTGCCACTCCTACGAAGGGGCCCGTTTCTCCCTGCGGACCAGGGAGGAGGTGGAAGGGGACATCCGAACGGCCAAGGCCGTGGCCGACGAGATCAGGGAGATATCGTGGCGGATGGGGCGCGCCGGCCGCATCGACGATGCCGTGTTGAGGTACATATACGGCCGCCAGGACACCTACGGCGACGCCCACCGCTCCGTGGCGGCCTGGCTCTACTTCGGCGGCACGAGCGTCTTTCTCCAGGACGCCGACTCTTTGGTCATGAAGACGGACGATCTGGCCGCCATCATCTCCCTCATCAGATCCACCTTCCCCACGGTGGAGCGTATCACCACCTACTGCCGGTCCAAGACGGCGTCCCGCAAACCCGTGGAGGAATTGCGGCGTCTGAAGGAGGCGGGCCTGTCGCGGGTCCACATCGGGTTGGAGAGCGGGAGCGACGAGGTTCTCAAGTTCGTGAGAAAGGGGGTTACGGCGGCGGAGCATATAGAAGGGGGCAGGAGGGTGGTCGAGGCGGGGCTCTCCCTGTCGGAGTACGTCATCCCCGGTCTGGGGGGGGAGGCATGGTCCAAGGTCCACGCCGAGGAAACGGCCAGGGTCCTCAACGCCATCGGCCCCCGCTTCATCCGCCTGAGGACCTTGCAGATCGTGAGAAACACGCTTCTTTACGAGAAACTGAAGAAGGGCGAGTTCACCCCCCTGGACGACGAGGCCGTCCTCGCCGAGATCCGGCTTCTCCTCGAGAATCTGGAGGGCATCGAGAGCACCGTCGTCAGCGATCACATCCTCAATCTCCTCGAGGAGGTGACGGGCAGGCTGCCCGAGGACAAGGAGAGGATGCTCGGGGTCATCGACGCCTATTTCGCCCTGCCGAAGGAGGATCGCCTCGTCTTCCGCATCGGGAGACGGCGGGGTATCTACCGCTCCCTTGCCGACCTGGAGGACCGGGTGACCTACGAACGCCTGCGGGGGGTGCTGGCGGCCTATGAAGGGGGAGAGGGGGACCTGGAGCGGGATCTCCGTCGTCTCATGCATCAATATATTTAGGATTGACGAAGGTCCCCCGGCGTGCTAAAATTGCAAATTCCAAATAATGTGGGACGAGAAGGTGGTTAAGGAGATGTTTAAGGTAGGAGATTTGGCGGTTTACCCGGCCCAGGGTGTGGGCGTCATCGAGGCCATCGAGAACCGGGAGGTCATGGGTAACGAACAGAAGTTCTATATCATGAAGATCATGGGCAACGGCATGAAGATCATGATCCCCATCAAGAGCGCCAAGAGCGTGGGTCTGAGGGAGGTGATCAAGGAGAAGGATATCGCCAAGATTTACGAGATCCTCAGGCAGAAGGACGTCACCGTCGACAAGCAGACCTGGAACAAGCGTTACCGCGAATACCTGGAGAAGATCAAGACCGGTTCGGTGTACGAGATAGCCAAGGTCCTGAGGGATCTTCTGATCCTCAAGAACGACAAGAACCTCTCCTTCGGGGAGCGGAAGATGATGGACACGGCGAAGAACCTCCTCATCAAGGAGATATCCGTGGCGACGAACTGCGACGAGCGGAAGATCGAGCAGGATCTGAAACAGATCTTCACCCTCCAATAGGGGTGAGGGAGACATCAAGAGGAATCTGAAAAGAAAGGAGGTGATGAAGGAATGATCGTCAAGGTGATCCTGGTATTGGCTTGTTCAATCAGTGGGTTTTTCATAGCTTACTTCACGTTTCCCGCCAGCGAGTTCCCCTCCCTGGAGTGGTGGGCCCGGCCGGCGGGGGTGTTGGGCGGGTTGTTGATTGCCCTTTTTGTCATCAAATTGGAGCAGGATATCCGCAAACTGACGCTGCGCGTGATCCTCGGCGGCGTCGGGGGGATGCTCCTCGGCTTGTTAATAGCGTTTTTGCTTGCCTACGGCCTTAATTTCGTCGGTAAAATACAGGAGAACCAGCAGATCGTACCTTGGGTCTATGCCCTGCTTACGGGCATCATGGGTTACCTCGGCCTGGTTCTGGGCTCCAAGAAAGTGGAGGAGTTCAGCCTGTTCGGTTTCGGTCAGGGCAAGGAGAAAGCGGAGCCGCGGATCCTCGACACCAGCGTGATCATCGACGGCCGGATCGCCGATATCTGCGAAACGGGGTTCATCGAGGGGACCCTGACGGTCCCGAGGTTCGTCCTGGAGGAGCTGCAATACATCGCCGACTCGGCCGACTCCCTGAAGCGATCGCGGGGCAGGCGGGGTCTGGACATCCTGAACCGGATGCAGCGTATCCCCCGGATCAACATCGAGGTGGTGGACCAGGACTTCCCAAAGCTCAAGGGCGTGGACGCCAAGCTCATCGCCCTGGCCCGCAAGATCAACGGCCAGATCGTGACCAACGACTTCAACCTGAACAAGGTCGCGGAGCTTCAGGGGGTCAGGATCCTCAACGTCAACGAGCTCGCCAACGCCCTCAGGCCCGTGGTCCTGCCCGGGGAGCCCATGGCGGTGAAGATCATCAAGGAAGGCAAGGAGCCGGGTCAGGGGGTCGGATATCTGGACGACGGGACGATGATCGTCGTGGACCATGCCAACAGGCACATCGGTCAGGTCGTGGACACGACGGTGACGAGCGTTTTGCAGACGGCGGCGGGGCGGATGATCTTCGCGGAGTTGAAGGCCGTCCTCGAAGACAGGAAGTCACAGGCCTCTGCCGTGTCGAAGGCCTAAACCCGCCGCGCGCGGTCGGTTTTCCCGGGCCCCCGCCGAGGGGGCCCTTCTTTCGTTTGGTGGGAGGAGTTTCTGAAGGTCTGGGCGATCGTGTGCGCCGCCGGGTCGGGGAGGAGGATGGGATCCGGGTTGGCCAAGCAGTACCTGAGGCTCGGCCCTGCCCCCATCCTGGTCCACACCCTCAACCGCCTGTCCGCCTCCCCGTCCGTCGAGGCCCTGGTCCTGGCCGTGCCTCCCGGGGACGTGGAGGCGGTCAGGGACGGGATCGTGGCGGCCTATGAGATCCCCAAGGTCCGCGCCGTCGTCCCCGGGGGTGAACACCGGCAGGACTCGGTCTTCAACGCCCTCGGGGCGGTGGACCCGAAAACGGACATCGTGATGATCCACGACGGCGTCCGTCCCTTTATCGGGCCCGAGATCGTGGAGCGTTGCCTGAAGGCCGCCGCCGTCGCCGGGGGTGCCGCCGCCGGCATCCCCGTCCCGGAGACGGTGAAGGAGGTCGACGCCGACGGACGGGTCGTCGCCACCCTGCGTCGGGAGAGGATCTGGATCGTGCAAACCCCCCAGGCCTTCCGTTACCAGATCCTCCTCGAGGCCCACCGTTCGGCCAGGGAAGAGGGTTTCTACGCCACGGACGACGCCGCCGTCGTGGAGAGGTACGGCTCTGTCGTGCTGATGGTCCCGGGGGACCCCGAAAATATCAAGATCACCGGCCCCGCCGATCTGGCCTACGCCCGATGGTTGACGAGGAGGTGGAGGGGGAGATGATCAGGGTGGGCATCGGATACGACAGCCATCGCTGGCAGGAGGGGCGGCGCCTCGTCCTGGGGGGGGTGGAGATACCGTTCGCCAAGGGTCTGTTGGGCCATTCCGACGCCGATGCCCTGTGCCACGCCATCGCCGATGCCGTCCTGGGGGCCGCCGGCGCCGGTGACATCGGCACCCATTTCCCCGACACGGACGGGACCTGGAAGGACGCCTCCAGTCTGAAGATCCTCGCGGGGGTGCGCGAGATAATCCTGGCAAGGGGTTATCGCGTCCGCCAGGTCGACGCCACCGTCGTCATCGAAAGGCCCCGCCTGGGGGATTACGTGCCCCTCATGAGGGAGAACCTCGCGCAGGCCCTGGGCGTTTCCCCCTCGGAAGTGAGCGTCAAGGCCAAGACGAACGAGGGGATGGGTTTCATCGGCCGGGGTGAGGGCGTGGCCGCCGTCGCCGTCGTCATCCTTGTTCCGTCGCCGAGTTAGCCTATGGGAAACGGGCACGATATGGCCGCGCGCCGGAAGAGGGTGAGGGTCCGCTTCGCCCCTTCCCCCACGGGCGACCTCCACGTCGGCAACGCCCGGACGGCCCTGTTCAATTGGCTCTTTGCCCGGCGCGAGGGCGGCGATTTCATCCTGCGCATCGAGGATACGGACGCCTCTCGGACGGATAGGGTCTATGAGGCCAATATCGTCGAGGATCTGAGATGGCTGGGGCTCACGTGGGACGAGGGTCCCGACGTGGGCGGGGATTTCGGTCCCTACCGCCAGAGCGGGCGTCTCGCCTTATACGGGGAGCACCTCGAACGTCTCATCGCGAAAGGTTCCGTCTATCCCTGTTACTGCAGCGACGAGGAACTGGAGGCGGAACGCCTCGCCCAGGTCGCACGGCGGGAACCGCCGCGTTACTCCGGACGGTGCCGCCTCCTCTCCGCCGGTGAGAGGGCCCGGCGGGAGGGGGAGGGAAGAAGGCCCGCGTGGCGCTTCGCCGTCCCCCCGGGGACCGTCTCCTTCCGGGATGTCATCAGGGGTAACGTGACCTTCGAGGGCCGGGACCTGGGGGACTTCATCGTCGTCCGCTCCAACGGTATCCCCGCCTACAACTTCGCCTGTGTCGTCGATGACCACCTCATGGGGATGACCCACGTCATCAGGGGCGAGGATCACCTCTCGAACACGGCCCTCCAGCTCCTCCTCTACCGGTCCTTCGGCTGGCAGCCGCCCCGTTTCGCCCACCACGCCCTCATCCTGGGGAAGGATCGGGCCAAGTTCGGCAAGAGGCACGGGTCCGTTTCCGTCCGCGAGTTCCGCGAACGGGGGATTTTGCCCGAGGCCCTCGTCAACTACCTCGCCCTCTTGGGGGCCTCCCTCGGGGGCGGGCGGGAGGTGGCGGGTATCGACGGGATTCTCGCCTCCTTCTCCCTGAACAGGGCGGGCAAGAGCGGGGCCGTCTTCGACGAGGAGAAGCTCGCGTGGCTCAACGCCCATCACCTGAGGCTTCTGGATCCCGAGGGCCTCCGTTCGCGTCTGGATCCCTTCATCAGGAAGGCGGGCTACGGGGGTGAAGAGGAGGGTCGTCTCCAGGCGGTCATCGCCGCCGTTCGGGACAACCTCACGGACCTGTGGCAGATCGGAGACTACCTGGTCATGTTCGACGACGGCCGTTTCCGCCTCGACGAAGAGGCCGCGGCGGTCCTGGGCCGAGAGGGGAGCCGGGAGGTGGTGGCGGCCTTGGGGGAGGCCGTGGATAGGCACGGGGCCTCTTTCGGCGCCGTGATGGCCTACGTCGAGGAAAAGACCTCCCGCAGGGGCCGGGATCTGTTTCTCCCCGTCCGGGCCGCCCTCACGGGGCGCGTCCGGGGACCGGAGCTGGAGAGGGTCTTTGACGTTTTAGGACCGGAATCGGTCAAGAAGAGGGTGGCGAAGGTCCTCGGCGGGGTAGCGCGGACATAACGGGAACGAAACACAAAAAGCCCTCCCTTCGGAAACGCGCCGGGTTGGCGACCCCCTTCCCGGAGGGTGTTTCCTCCCGACGCGAATTCCCCCGGCGCGCGGGGGAAAATTTTTTGTCGATCGCTGATTCCTCAATGATTTCAAGTAGTCTACCTATGCCGGAGCTCCGGCATACCCCCCGGTGGGTCATTTTTGATCTAATATATAGCGTATAATCAAATCACAAAAAATCGGTCGGAGACGGCCCCCAAAATTGGCCGATTTTTGCCAAAAGTTTCGCCAGGGGAAAAACGGGACAAATCGGCCGTTTTTGCCCCCTGAAAAGCGAAAGCGGGTAAAACGGCCCGGGGGGGAACCCGGCGGGGCCGGTGGGAAAACGGATAAAAATAATCGTTTTTCCGAGAAGATCTGCCAGGCGGGACACAAAGCGGTAAAATAAACCGTTTTTCCGTGTAATTCCCCCGGGCCCGCCTCCCGGGGCGAGCCTTTTTCGACCCCTTTCACGGGCTCCGCTACGGCGCAAATCGGTGGCTCCATTGTGTCGCTCCTTTTCGGCCCCGGGTAAACGACCCCCTGCAATCCCCTTCTGAAAACCCGCCTTTTTGTCATGTTTTTGAGGGCATTGACATCCCCCCGTGGCCTCCCCGTCATACGGGGGTAAAACAAGAAAAAATCGCGATTTTGCCTCCGTGGGTCTCAGACGGACCCTCATGTCTTGTAACTATTTGATATTATTGAATTAATGCCGAAGGAATTGTGTTGGGGAAGAAGGCTCGCCGGTGAAAAAGAGGGGGATCACCACGGACGGGTGACCCCCCTCTTGTGTGGGACTCCGGACCTTACAGGGGGATGTTGTTGTGCTTCTTGGGCAGTCTCACCTCGGCCTTGTCCTTGAGGGCCTCGAGGAGGACGGCGACGCGCTTCCTCGTCTCCCGGGGCGCGATGATCTCCTCG
>JAKPCH010000012.1 GCA_029553375.1 Deltaproteobacteria bacterium
AAAGAATAGCCCGTGATGCCGTAGCCGAGGACGGGGTGTTTGATAAAATCCCGCGTGAGGACTATTTTCCACGAGTAGAGGCGCGCCGAGGTGGAGGTGTCGATGCGGGTCTCCCCCACCTGGATCTGGCCTTCCTCCTTCGGCTGGGCGAAGGTGTACATCACCCTATCCCTGACCATTTTGGGTGTAACCAGGGGGATGGCGACCAGGGCGGCGATGACGACCAAGAGGATCACTTTGCGTCGCTCGCTGTAATAAAGAAAGGCCAGGGTCATGGGGATGAGGGCGAGCCAGGAACTGCGGGAGAGGGTGGCCGCCAGGGCGACGAGGATGAAAAACACCAGGATTCTCAGGCGATATTTGTGCCGCACACCCGTCGGGTTGAGGAGGAGACCAAGGGTGAGGGAGAGCATCAGAACGAGGTAGCCACCCAGGGTGTTGGGTTCTCCCTCCTGCCCCTCGAAGGGCGCCGAGACCCGGACCCCCTGGGGGATCTGGTAGAGGGCGTAGAGGCAGACGAGGAAACAGACGAAGAGCATGAAGTAGACGAACCTCTCGATCTGTTCCTTCTCCTTCAGATGGTTGACGGCCATGAAATAGACGATGAAGTACTCGAAGTACTTCAGGACGAAGAAGATCCCGGCGTTCCCCTTCACCCGCCCCATGAGATAGCCCCATAGGGTGGAAAGGAGGCAGGCGAGGAAGTACCAGGCGATGGGGCCGTTGAGGGGGGTCTTGAGGAAAAGACCCAGCTCCTTGTTGACCGCCGTTTTCAAAAACCAGCTGACCCCGATGATGACGAGGAGGAAATCGTCCATCCTCAGCGTGAGGCCCCGGCCCCGAACACCTTCGCCCGGTGCCTCGCCGACGCCGAACTGGGGCCCCAGGAGCATGGCGGCGATGAGGATGTAGAGGGCGAAGTCGGTGCTGACGAAGGTGAGGATGGCGATGATGAGGGACACCAAGACGATGAAGGTCGTTGCCGCCGAGGCCCTGACGAGGATAAGAGCCGCCGCCAGGGTGAGGGCCGTGATGACGACCATGAGGACGATGTTTTGCCTGTTCTGTTCGAGCATGGCGGTGTCTTGAGGAGGTGACTACTTGGACGGCAGGGTGCCCTCCGCCTGTCGCTCCTTGAGCTCGTAGTATTTCCTCTCGATGTCCCGGGGGAGGTAATCGTCGACGAGGATATATCGCTTGATCAGATCGGGCACGAAGACGATGGCCGCCGTGATGATGGCGCAGGCTACGAATACGAGGAAGAGCCAGATCAACGTTCTCTTGCGTCTATCCCTCCTCTGGATGATTTTTTTCTTCCTTTGCGCCTCCCTGTCTCTACTCTGGGGGTCCATGGGGAGCCTTTTCATTTCTCAAGCTTCATGACAAGGCTTCCGGGGAAACGCCGATCCAGGCCCTTGGCCTTCTTGAATCTCTCCGCCTCTCTGTAGGTGGCGAAACGGCCGACGAAGACCCTTTCCCACTTGCCCTTTTCCCCTAAATCGACACCGGTGACCTGGACATCCCACCCGGACCCGCGCAGGGAGGAGACCAACTGCTCCGTCTGCCGGTGGTCCTGGAAAGAGGCGATCTTCACGGCGAAGGGTTTCTGCCTTTGCGAAACCGGTGCCTTTCCCTTGGCGGGCGAGGTCTTGGGCGGCCCTGAGGGCGGCGGTTCAGGCGCCTTTTTGACCGTCTCGGCGGCTGGGGGTGAAGCCGGCGCTTTTTCTTCGGGAGCGGGTTTCTTGTCCGTCGGTCCGCCGGCCGGGGCCGCCGGCGGGGTCGGGGAGGACGCGGCAGGGACACCAGGCTGTGGTTGAACGACGGCCGCCTTCACTGCCGGCGATACGACGTCGGCCGTCGGGGGTGTCGCCGGGCCGGGCGGGGGAAGATCGGCCTTTGGTGTCTTGACGGCCTTCTTCTGCGTCCCGTAGGGGGGCAGGATGCCCTTGAGATAGCCGAACTGGTAAAGGACGCCCAGGGCGAGGAACAAGACCGCCAAGACGGCAAGGACGATCTTGATGATCTTCCCTTTCGGGATCTCCCTCTTCCATTCCAGGGGGAGACCCGGTTGCGACGAAGCGGGGGGAACCTCCACCCTCTCCTTTGGGCTGGGCGGTGCCTCGGCCTCCTGGGCCTCCTCCTTTTTCCTCCTTCTCATGGCCGCGACGCCTTCCCTGATTGGGGAGGTCTTCTTGAGGATGTCCGGGAGAGAGAGTTGAAACCACCGCCTCTTCTTGCGGCGATGTTCCTTACCGTACCCGTAGCGGTAGTAGTAATAGCCGTGGTACCCGAAGTCCGTCGTGATCTCCGCGCGGATGCCGTTGAGGACGACGCCGAGGATGTTGGCCTTGACGGCCTGGAGGAGCAACTTGGCCCGCTTGAGGGCGCCCCGGGCCACCTTGCCCACCTGGTAGACCATGACGGTCCCGTCGGTGAGGGAGCTCCAGAGGGCCGCGTCGGTGGCCGCCAAGACGGGCGGGGCGTCCACGAGGACCATGTCGTACTCCTCCTTGAACTGCTTCATGATCTCCGCGATGGTCCGGGAGCCGACGATCTCCGTGGGGTTGGGCGTGTAGGTGCCGCTGGTGATGATGAAAAGGTTGTCGAGACCGGGGGTCTTCATGATCTCGTCCACCGTCAGCTTTCCCATCATCAGGTCCGAGACCCCCCTGACGACGGCCTTCCATTCGTAGTTGCCCATGATGACGTCCGTCAGTCCCGGGGTCTGCTCGATGCCGAAGAGGGACGACAAGACGGGGCGTCTGAGGTCTCCGTCGATGAGGAGGACCCGGTAGCCCGCCTGGGCCATGGTCACGGCGAGGTTGACGGTGATGGAGGTCTTTCCCTCCCCCGGGGAGGAGCTGGTGAAGACGAGGCTCTTGTAATTGTTTTCCGAGCAGACGAAGTTGATGCTGGTACGGAAGGATTTATAGCTCTCCGCCAAGGTGCTCGTCGGGACGAAGTGGGAGGCGAGGCGCGCGTATCGCTGGAGGGTCCTCTCGTCGTATTGTTTGGACTTCTCGTCTTCGCCCAGGAGCAGGCGGATCTCCTCGAGGCTCACAAAGGGGATGATGCCCAGGACGTGGACGCCCAGGAAGTCCTCCACCTCTTCGACGGCCCCGATGGAGGTGTCGAAGGTCTCGATGAGGAAGGCGAAGACAAGCCCCAGGATGAGGCCCATGAGGCTGCCCAGGCCCACGTTCTTGGTGATGCTCGTGGGGTTGATCGGCACCTCCGGTTCCAGGGCGGGCTTGACGATCTTCACCTCCTCGATCTTTTCCGCCTCGGCGATGAGGATCTCCTGGTACTTCTTCTCGAGGAGGGTGTAGAGCTCCCGATTGACGCTCATCTCCCGCTCCAGGCGCGTCAGTTCCAGGCCCTTCTCCGGGAGCTGTTGCAGCTTCGTCTCCAGGTCGCGGAGTTGGTTGCGTGTACTGGCGATGCTGAGGTTCAGGGCGCGCCTCTGGGCGTTGAGATGGCTCTTCATCCCCTGGACGGTCTCGCGGATCTGGCTCTTGAGGGCCTGCACCTGGGGGAAGTTCTCCGTGTAGGTGAGGAGGAGGGTGTCCCTCTCCATCATCATGGTAACGAGCTTGTCGTTCAGGGCCCGGTAGGGGGGCGAGGCCTCATCGAAGAAGAAGTTGGATCTCGTGGTGAGGGGCTTGTGTTCGGCCTCTTCCAGGGCCCGGGCGGCCATCTCGACCTTTTCGAGGGTCAGGCGGTCCTTGTCGTAGGCCTCGCGGAGCTTGGCGATCTGCATCTGCAGGGCCGAAGACTCCGCCTCCATGGAGGACCACTTGTTCTCCTCCCGGAACCTCTTGATGGCCTCCTCCGATTTGGCCATCTTCTCTCGGGCGGAAACGAACTGGCTCTCCACGAACCTCTTGCCCTCCCGGGTCCGCCGGTTGAGTTCCTCCGTGTGCTGCCACTGATACACCTCGGCGAGGGTGTTGGCCAGCTTCGTGGCGAATCTGGGGTCGTGGGATTTGACCTCGATGTTGATCAGGTCGCTGTTACCCTCCTGGGTGGCCGTCACCCTGTCCTTGAGGTCGAGGATCACACCGATGTACTTGGGATTGTTGCGGACGTCCTCCGAGGGCAAATCGGCGGGGATGAGGCCCATTTTCTTGGCGGCCAGTTCCAGGACGTAGTAACTGCGGATCATCATGGTCTGGGTCTCCATGTTGGCGGGCACGAAGAACTGGTTGGGGCCCGTGAACATGGAGGGGTTCCTCTCCACCTTGACCGTGGCCGTCACCCTGTAGATGGGGGTTGGTTTCGCCATCATGGACGAGAAGACGCTGAAGATCGTCATGATCACCACCGTGAAGATGATGATCAATTTGCGCCTCTTGATGACACGCCAGTATTCCCGGAGATTGAGGTCGTATTTCAGCATAGGGCCCCTTTCACCCTGGGGATCAGTATCTCAAATTGTTCGAGCTGCCGTAAGCGTCCCGGTATTGCCCGGGGATCAGCAGGTACTGGAGAAGGGGGGTCGTGTTGACGATAAACTCGTTGATGTCGCCGATGAGCATCCTCGGGACGTAAACCACGTCCCCGCTCTGGAGCTTGATGTTCTCGTCCAGCTTACCCTGCTTGATGATGGCGTCGTAGTTGGCGGAGATGACGATGGGATTCCCCTGCCGCTCCCGGAACTCCCGGATGATCTTGACCTCCGTCTTGACGGCGTCGGCCTGGGTTCCGCCGGCCATGGCGATGGCCGACAGGAGGTCCGGGGCGTCCTGGAGGCGCTGGATACCGATGTTTTTGACCTGCCCCATGACGTAGACCCGCTCGGCGAAGTAGGGCTGGGCCGGGACGGTGACGATGTCGCCGCTGTCCAGGACGGGGTTCTGGGTCTCGTCGCCGTAGAACATGGCCTTGTAGAGGTTGAGGATGTATCTCTTCCCCTTTCGCACCAGTTCCACCCGTTGCAGGTCGGCGTTGGCGACGTTTTGCTGGCCCACGGCGACGGCGGAGGGGAGATTGGTGTAATCGCTCCGCCCCGTGATGGCCCCGCCCGCCTGGGAGATGAGATCGAGGACCGTCGTCTTTCCCTTGAGGAAATAACGGCCCGGACCCGACTGGCCCGTGGGGAGGACGTTGATCTGGCCGAAGAGATTGGCGCTCTTGCTCTTGTATTCCTTGACGAAGACCTCGAGGCGCGGGTCGCGGAAGTACTTCTTCAACTCCCGCGTGACCATTTCCTTCACCTCCCGCGTCGTGAGGCCGCTGACCTTCATGTCGTCGCCGTACATGAAGGATATCCTGCCGTCGTCCCTCACCTCGATGTTGTAGGATATCTGCTTGAAACCCTCGAAGGTCTGGGCCCCCGCCACGGCGATGGTCCAGAAATTGACGGCCAGGACGTCCCCGGGACCGATGATGTACTCGGGGACGCCGTTGACCTCCCGAAAGACGCTGTTTTCCTTGACACGGGCCATGGCGGCCAGGGTCTCTCTCTCCGCTTGCTCCCGGGCCTCGTTCGAGGCGGTCTCTTCCCGCTTGAGGGTCTGTTGGTATTCCCTCACGGTGATACCCCTCGTCTCGATGGTACAGGCGGTAAATATGGAAAGTGAAAGGAAGATTAAGGATATTTTGAGAATAGACCTGCGGAGATTCGTCATACCCCCCCCTGTCCGACAATTACGAGCCGAATATGAATGAGACGGCGGCTAAAGTCAAGTTTATGTTTTGACTGGTATGAAACGGGATAAGCACGACGTTTTCCCTGAAAAAAAAAGTTGATTTTCATAATTCCTTTTGTTAGCGGTGTACTTAAGCTTACATTATTACTGGTGAAGATCATGATTCGTTCGTCAGACATCGTCCGGGACAAGGAGCCCCTGGAGGTCAAACCCGAGGAACCAGTCGTGAAAAACGCACCGGAGCCGAAGGAGGAAGGGCCGGGGGTCCGTTTCAGTCAGATTCCGTTGCTGCGCCTTTTTCACAGGGAAGACGGGGAGGTAGCTACATTACCTCAGGTCGCGGCGGAGCAGGAAAAGAAAAACGGGGATCATGCGGGGACAAAAACCCCAATTCCACAGAAAGGTGAAGACGCGCCTGTCAGGGAATACACCGTGGACCGGCCGGCCGGGGAAGCCGTCGTCTTTTCCCCGTCCCCCAGGGCGGAGGATCTGCCCGATGACGAAGCCGCGACGGCCTATATATCCATTCAGGGCTACATGACCTACGTGGCCGCCGCCGTGAGGCGGCACGAGGGGCTCGACGTCCAGCGCGCCTTCTCCTTGATCTCCCCCCTCATCGAAAGGGGTTTCTCCCGGATCGAGAAGCTCTACGATTTGACGTTGGATTTCGGCAATCAGGGCGACTATTACATAACCCACCCCATCAACACGATGATCTATGCCCTCCGGGTGGGAAAGCGGATGGGTTACGCCCTGGAGAGACTCAGGGAGCTGGCTGTGGCGGCCCTCCTGCACGACGTGGGTATCTTCCTTGTCCCCGAGGCGGTGGTGAACAAACGGGGCCGTCTCACCGACGAGGAGATGTCTCAGATCCGGAGACACCCGGAGGTGGGGGTAAACATCCTGGCCCCCTACCGGGACCGTTTTCCGTGGCTCATCCGCGCCGTCCACCAGCACCACGAGCGGGAAAACGGCCAGGGTTACCCCTTGGGTATCACGGGGGGCGATATCGACGAATTCGCGAAGATCATCGGCATCTGCGACTCCTACGAGGCCATGACGCACCACCGCCCCCACCGGCGGGCCCTGATGCTAACCGAGTCCATCAAGGAACTGGTGGCGACGAAACACGACCTCTTTTCCCCCGGCGTCATCAAGGCCTTTCTCCAGGAGATATCCCTCTACCCCGTGGGGAGCTATGTCCGGCTGAACAACAAGAACATCGGCAAGGTCGTGGCCACCAACGAGAATAACCCCCTTAAACCCGTGGTCTCGATCCTCTACGACGACCAGGGGAAGAGACTGGCGACGCCGCGGACCGTCGATCTCAGGGCCGCGAATGTCCTCAACATCGAAGAGGAGGTGCCTAAGGAGGAACTCCCCGCCTGAACACCCCCTATAGGGAGTCCCTTACCACCTTGGCGACGATCGGCCCGTCGACGACCTCCGCCCTGAGGCTGAAGCCCACCAAGAGGGCGAGATCGCAGACGTTGTTGATCTTTCGCGGTATCCCCCCCGAATACTCGTAGATCTCCTTCAGGGCCTCCTCGGTGAAGATGGTTCTCGTGACACCGCACTTCCCCAGGCGGAAGAGGATGTATTTGACCGTCTCTTCCCGACTGAGGGGATTGAGGTGGTACCGGATGGCGATGCGCTGGTCGAGCTGGGGGTAGGCGCGGATCGTGTCATTGAGCTCCGGCTGGCCGAGGAGGAAAAAGGTCATGAGAAACCGGTCGTTGAGCTGGAAATTCAACAGCAGTCTTATCTCCTCGAAGGTCTCGCGGGTGATGAGCTGGGCCTCGTCTACGATCAGGAGGGTGTTTTTGTCCTCCTTGACGTTCTGCAGGAGACGCTTGTTGATCATGGCCAGCAGTTCCGCTTTGGAGACCGATTCGGTCTCCAGGCCGAGCTGGTAGGCCACCTCTCTCAGAAAATCCACGACGGTCAGGGAGGGGTTGGTTATCAGCCCCACATCGAATCTTTCCTCGGGCAGGTGGCGGATGAAGACGCGGCTGAGGGTCGTCTTGCCGCTTCCCACCTCGCCGGTCAAAAGGGCCGCCCCCTTCATGCGGTCCACGGCGTACATGAGGCGGGCGAGGGCCTCCTCATGTTCCGGGGAGTAGTACATGAAATCGGGATCCGGGACGTTTTCGAAGGGATAGCGGGTAAGGGACCAGTATTCTAAATACATTTTATCAAACCCTCCACGGCCAGGGATATTTCGGCCAAGGCCAAACGGTAATGGTAAAGGGACTTTCCATGGGGATCCCCGATATCTTCTTCCCCTTCCCGACAGCCCTTCATGAAGGGTTTCAGAAGGAAGACCTTGTCGGCGAACTCGGGGTATCTCTCCATAATGAGCTCCTTGTGGATTTTCTCCATGACGACGATGATGTCGGCCGCCTCCAGGTCCTCCCGCCGGAGGGCCCTGGCGCGGTGGTCGTCGCCGTCGATCCCCGCCTCCTTGAGGAGGCGCACCGCCGTAGGGTCGGCGGGAGAACCACCCAGATCCAACAGACCCGCCGAGGATACGGCGATGTCCTTACGGCGGGCCTTTCTGAGCTTCTCCCTCATGATCCTTTCCGCCATGAAACTGCGGACGATATTGGCGGTACAGACGAAAAGGATCGATAGATTTCCGTTTTTCCCTTGGTTCATCTCTATCCGAAAAAGGATTGAAAATCCATTTTTTTCAATTCAGGGTGATCAACAGGAGTCGCCTTTCTCCGATGGTGACGCGGGAGATCTTTCCCTGCAACGTCTCCGGGCTTGAAGAGCTCGAACGGAGGGTGAGGGTCAGACTCTCCGTGGCGCCGAGCCAGGCTTGACGAAGGTGAAGGGGAAAAGAATCGGCCTCCTCCACGAGAAAGTCCGTAAAGGGGCGGCCGACGATCTCCGCCCGGGGGAGCCTCATAAATTCCAGGACCCGCTCCGAGATCCCGACGATCGTTCCCCCCCTATCCAGGATGAAAGACAGGTCCTCCTCGGACATACGCTTCAGCAATTTGTCCCGATCCCGCTTGATCTGGGCGTAGGCGGCGCTCAGGCTCTGGTTGGCCGTCTCGAGCCTTCTGTTCAGGGATAAGAGCTCCTCCTCCATCTTTTTCCTCTCCGTGTTGTCCCGGCCGACGGCCTGGTATTCCACGATGCGCCCCTCCGCGTCGAAGACCGCCCGGGCCCGCCATAGCTGACAGAAACGGCTTCCGTCCGGCTTGATGACGGTGTTTTCATACTCCACCGTGGGGTTTTCGGGGGTGAGGGAGGAGAGCATCTTTTCGATGCGGCTCTTGTCTTCCTCGGGGACGAAGGAAAGGAAGTGACGGCCCACCAGTTCCCTCCTCTGGTGTCCGAAGAAAGAGAAATAGGACCCGTTGACGAAGGTCAGGGTGCCGTCGGGGAGGAAACGGCAAACATACTCGGTCTGGTCCTCGACGACGCATCGATAGCGGTCGGCCTCTCTCCTGAGGTCTTCCTCGGCGGCTTTCAGCTTATCCAGCGTAAGGTTAATACCCTTGGCGACCGCGGAGATCTCATCGTCGCCTCTATCTTCCAGGCGATGGCCCAGGTTGGCCGTCGTCTCCCATTGTCTTATCTCGTCCGCTATCTTTACGAGGCGGTGGACGAAAACCCTCTCTATCAGCATGAACATCAGCACGGCGAAGACGATCACCGTGGCCATGACCGAAAACACCAGATAGGAAACGATGCCGATAGTCTCTCTATAGATGGAGCGGTCGAGAACGGCCCTCAGGACGCCTTTGATGTTTCCCGCCGCGTCGGCTACGGGGGCGTAAACGGCGAGGCGGTTGTCGCTCAGGGCCCTGATGGGGTATGGGCCCCCTTTCCGCAAAGAGTTCTTTATCTCCGTGACGTCCGCGGGATTGCCGGGGTCCTCCAGGCCGAAGAGGTTTATGGATGCCTTCATCAGGTCGGAGAAGTCCCGGCGCTCTTCGTCGTCGAAGGTCTTACCCATGACCATGACGCCCTGTACCTCTCCCTCCTCACGGGTGTTCATAACGGGCCGGGTCGCGATCATGAAGATCTGGGAGGGCTGAAAGAAAAAGCCTTTCTTGCTCAGACCCTCCTTTTCCATAACGCCGCCTTTGACCTCCCCTATGATCCGGTCCTCGAGGTCTCTCGGCAAGGGGAGTATTTTTTGTCTTTGTTTGTCGAGAAAGGCGCCGTAGACCTTGTTGCCTTCCCTATCCAAAAGGATGACGAAGTCGACCTTTATGATCCTGAAAGTCAAGGGTATGAAATAATGGTCCTTGAAGTGGGGGTTGCGTGTTGCCATAAAGGCCGCGGTCTCGTCCCAGGAGGCGTAATCCCTTGTCGTGGACGCGAGGACATCGAGGCGTTTATCGAAGACGCCCATGATCCTCTCGAGCTCCATCCTTGTGTCCTTCTCCTCGATATCGTCGATCTTGTTTATGAAGATGACGTAGGGGATAGAACATACCAGGACGGCCAGGCCGATGAAGGTGAAACAGAGGATAAGGAAAATCTTTTTTCTGATGTTCATTTCCCTATGTCCCCCTAAAGGAGCCTTCTTTCGAGTTTGTTTTCATGAAGGACCTTGGCGGCTATCTCTTCCACGGACATGCTGGTGATGTTGATGAAGGGTATCTGATTGGCCAAAAAGATGGATTCCGCCGCCGCGATCTCCGACTGGCACTGGGCGAGGGAGGCGTAGCGACTGTTGGGGCGGCGCTGACTTCTGATCCTGTGGAGCCTCTCCGGGTTGATCGTCAGGCCGAAGAGTTTTTTACGAAAGGGCAGGAGGGCGTCGGGGAGTTCGTCGTATCTCCCGAAGAGGTCCTCCTCCGTCAGGGGGTAGTTGGCGGCGTAGATGCCGAACTGGAGGCCCAGGTAGATGCACGTCGGCGTTTTGCCCGCCCGGGAGACCCCGATGAGGACAATGTCCGCCCGGTCATAGTTCTTTGTCGAGATGCCGTCGTCGTTTCCCAGGGCGAAGTTGACGGCGTCTATCCGGACGTCGTAGTCGTTCGAGTTGACGACGGTGTGGTAGCGGCCCACGATCTGGGAGGATTCGACGCTCAAATCCCTTTCGAGGTCGACGAGGAAGGCTTCGAAGAGATCATAGACACGCCCCCGACTCCCCATGATGGTCCGCCTGATCTCGGGATCGATAAGGGTGCTGAAGACGATGGGGGGGGCGCCGGTCCGTTCCGCCTCCAGGTTGATCTGCTTCACCACATGGGAGGCTTTTTCCATGTTGTCGATGAAGGGCAGGGTGATTTGGTCGAAGATGATATGATCGAACTGGGTCAGAAGGCTGTGCCCCAGGGTTTCGGCCGTGATGGCCGTTCCGTCGGAGATGAAAAAGACCGTTCGCCTGGAGGTGATCATGGAGCTTTCTTGTCCCGCTCTCAGATGTAGGGGAAGATCTGCTGGATCACCAGGCGGTAGTTCGTCTCCACGGCCTGGCGTCCCTGGACGATCCCCATGTGACCCGGCAGGAGGTATTCCACGTCGAGCTTGGCGGCCTTGAGGATGCTCCTTTTCAGTTGGGCCCCGCTTCCACCGGGGAAGTCCGTGCGGCCCACGCTCTGATCGAAGATGACGTCGCCGGCGAAGAGGGCCTTGCGGCCGGGGTCGTAAATCCCGATGGATCCCGGTGAGTGGCCGGGGAGATGGACAATCTCGAACCTCTCTCCCCCCACGACGAGCTCCCCTTCCTGGAGGACCATTTCGATATGGGCCTCCGGCGCTGCCAGGCCGAAGAGACCGTAAAGAGAACCTCCCTGACCTCTGAGAAAGGCGATTTCGTCTCTGTGCATACCGATGACCGTTTCGGCGTCTTTGAAGTGGAGGGAACCCTCGAAGTGATCAGGGTGAGAGTGGGTGTTGATGACGCAGCGTACATCCTCGACCCCGATACCGTCGGCGGCCATGCGCCGCAGGAGATCGGGGACGTACTTGAGGAGACCCGGGTCGATGAGGATCCGCGCCTCCCCGCCTATATAGTAACTGTTGCAGTTGTTTTCAAAATAGTCCGTCCACTCGTAGGCGTAGATACCATCCGTTACCTTCATCGTTCATCCTTTCCGTCGTTCCGATATCCTTGACGTGCGGGCTTGCGTTGCCGGCCCTGTTCGGGCAAGATACACAAGAAGAATTTCATAGCCCAAACGGGGGTAATTTTCAAAAAAAAAGTCGCAAAAAAATGTCCTTCGTAATAAAGATCGTCCGACAACCGTGACCGAGGAGGAATGGCTATGCAGAATTTCGTCTTCGAGAACCCCACGAGGATCGTCTTCGGAAAGGGACAGATCGCGAGGATAGGTCAAGAGGCGGCAAGGTTCGGGAAGAGGGCCTTGCTCGTCTACGGCATGGGGAGCGTGAAGAGGAGCGGCGTCTACGACAAGGTGACCTCCTCTCTGACAGAGGCGGGGGTGGCCTTCGTGGACTTTCCCGGGGTCCGTTCCAACCCCGTCCTTTCCCACGTCCTCGAAGGGATCGCCCTGGCTAAAAGAGAGGGGGTGGAGATGATCCTGGCCGTCGGCGGCGGGAGCGTCATCGATACGGCCAAGACGATCGCCGTCGGCGTCCTGGACGACGGCGACGTGTGGGATTTCTTCCTCTACAAGAGGCAGATCCGCGGGGCCCTGCCCGTCCTCACCGTCGTCACCGTCTCCGCCAGCGCCTCGGAGATGAACGCCGCCGCCGTCATCACGAAGGAGGAAGGGAAACAGAAGTACAGTATCCGTTCTCCCTTCATCTACCCCCGGGTCTCCATCCTTGACCCCACGGCCCTTTTCACCCTCGATCGCTCTTACAGCGCCTACAGCGCCGTGGACGCCATCACCCACATGCTGGAGGGCTACTTCAACAACGCCGAGCCCTCGAGCCCCCTCCAGGACCGCCTGGTCGAGGGGTTGATAAAGACCATCATGGAGGCCACGGAGGTGATCCTGAGGGAGCCGGAAAACTACAACGCCCGGGCCGAGATGATGTGGGCCGCCACTTTGGCCTTCAACGGCCTGACGACGGCGGGTTTGGGGCCCGTACAGCTCCCCGTCCACATGATCGAGCATTCCCTCAGCGCCCTCTACGATGTGCCCCACGGGGCGGGCCTGTCCATGCTCCTCCCCGGCTGGATGACCTACGTCATTGAAACGAAGAAGGGCCGCCTCGCCCGCCTCGGGCGCGAGGTGTTCGGCCTGAGGGGGGGCGACGAGGAAGCTGACGCCCGGGGGGCCGTCGATGCCTTCCGCTCCTGGTTCCGGGACGTGAACAGCCCCTCCTCCCTCACGGAAGGGGGCATACCCGGGGGGGATCTTTCCTCCATCGCCTCCCATGCCTCAAAACTGGCCGTTGTCTGGGGGCTCAAGGACTACACACAGGAGGCCATCGCCGAGGTCCTCCGTTTGTCCCTCTGAGAAGGGTCCGTCAGAAATTGTTGTCCGCCGCCGCGAGGGGAGGCAGGGCCGCGTCCTTGGGGGACAAGAGGGGATCGGGCAGGGGCCAGGCGATCCCGACTGTGGGGTCGTTCCAGCGGATACCGCGGTCCGAGGCGAGGTCGAATTCCTTGGTGACCTTGTAGGCGACGATCGCCTCGGCGCTCAAGCATTGAAACCCGTGGGCGAATCCCTCGGGAATGTAGAGGAAGCGCCTGTTCGCGGCCGAAAGGACCTCGCCGACCCACCTTCCGTAAGTGGCCGAATGGGGGCGGATGTCCACGGCCACGTCGTAGATCTCCCCGGACAGGACCATGACGAGCTTGCCCTGTTCGTGGGGTCTTTTCTGGTAATGGAGGCCCCTGAGGGTGCCGCGGATGGAGTATGACACGTTGTCCTGGAGGAAGGGTCCCGGGATGCCCCCCGCCGCGAAGGCCGAGGCCTTGTAAGTCTCCATAAAGTAACCCCGGGGGTCGTCGAAACGCGCCGCCTCGACGATGATTACCTCCGGGATGGCCGCGGGGCGAAAGGTGAAAGGCATCCCTCTAAAGCTTCCCTGACCGTTTTGCGAGGACCTCGGGGTTGACGGGATGGGGAGGCGTCTCCCCCCGGAGGGCCGCCAGGAGATTCCGGGCGGCCAGCCGGGCCATCTTGGTCCTCGTCTCCGTGGTGGCGCTCCCCACGTGGGGGAGAAGGACCACATTCTCGAGTTCCGCCAGCCCCGGTGCCAGGCGCGGCTCGTCTTCATAGACATCGAGGCCCGCCCCGGCGATCACCCCCCGGCGGAGGGCGGAAACGAGGGCCTTCTCGTCCACCACGGGCCCGCGGGAGGTGTTGATGAGAAAGGCCGTAGGCTTCATCAGCGCCAGGGCCTTGGCGTCGATGAGATGCCTCGTCTCGTCGCTCAAGGGGACGTGGAGGGAGACGAAGTCGGCCCGCGCCAACAGGTCTTCCAGGGGGCAGAACCGGGCGCCGTAGTGTTCCTCCGTCTCCCTGTCGAGGCGGTGGCGGTTGTAATACAGGATCTCCATGGCGAAACCCGCCGCCCTCTTCGCCACGGCACGGCCGATGCGTCCCATCCCCACGATCCCCAGGGTCCGGCCCGAGACCTCCGTGCCGAGAAAGAGAAAGGGCGCCCAGAACCGGAAACGCCCTTGGCGGACCATCCTGTCCCCTTCCACGACCCTCCTCGCCGCGGCGAGGAGAAGGGCGAAGGCCAGATCCGCCGTGGCCTCCGTGAGGACGCCGGGCGTGTTGGTGACGAGGACGCCGCGCCGCGTCGCCGCTGCCACGTCGATGTTGTTGTAGCCCACGGCCATGTTGGAGACGACGCGCAGGAGGGGCGCCCTATCCAGGAGCTCCTCGTCGATGTGATCCGTGATCATGGCCAGGAGACCGTCGATATCACCCACGAGGCCCAGGAGTTCGTCCCTCCCCATGGGCCTGTCCTCGGGGTGAAAGGTCACCTCCGCCTCCCTCTCCAGATCGGCCAGGACCGCCTTGGGTAGGTTGCCCGTGACGAGAACCTTTTTCCCCCGTGGTGCCATCAGAGGGCCGTCTTTTCCGGGGGGCGCCGCTCGGGGACGTAGCGGCGCTCGATAAGCCCCTCGTTCCACGCGGCGCTCACGTAGAGGTTGCAGTAGCAGCTTCCGTATTCGGCCACGTCCGCCTCCCGGTAGGAGCAGGGGCAGATGATGTCTCGATCCTTATCCCGGTCCCCCGACGCGAGGCGGCAGGGGCAGGACATGTAGCCGTACCGTTCCTTGTTGACAAGGAGGTCCCTCAGGATCTCCAGGACCCATGAACGGTCCTTGTTGAAGAAATACCCCTTTGGCTCCTGGGTCTTCTTCAGGGCCTCGTAAAGCTGTTCCGGCGTCATAGACCCAAGGCCTCCCTGATGGCCTTTTCGTTGAAGCCCACGATGATCCTCTCGCCGATGATGATGGTGGGAAAGGAGCGATTGGGGTTCAGGCGGGTGACCTCCGCGATGACCTCCTGTCTCTCGTCGCCCGTCAGGAGGTCCACGTCGGTGAACTCGTAGGGGACGTTGAGTTCGTTCATGAACCTCTTCGTCGCCTTGCAGTGGCTGCAGGTGCTCAGGGTGTACATCTTCACGCTTTCAGGCATGGTTTTCCCCTTTCTTCCGTATCCATGATCTTGCCGCTACATACCTCCCACGCGCCCTGCTTGTCAAATCCTTTACCTCTGGAAGTCCACCGCCACCAGGGAGGCCGACATGGCCCTGACCCTTTCGAGGACCGGCAGATGGGCGGGATGGACCTGGTAGCGCCGCAGGGCCTCCACGTCTTCATAGGAGGCCACGAGGGCGAAATCGTAGGACCTTTCCGTGTGGAGGACATCGGGGCCGAAATCAAAGCCCTTGATCTCGGGGATCGCGGCGGGGAGGGCGCCCAGGGCCTTCTTCAGTTTCTCTACCTCCCCCTCCGTCACCCCTTCCTTGAACTTCATGCATACTACGTGGATCAACATCTTTCTTTCCTCCTTCTTACGTTTTTTGCCCCAGAGGGGACAAATCTCGGACGAGCCGGGCCGATAATTCCGGCACGTCAGGGGTCTCGTGTCGTAGATGGTGCACACGGCCGCGGCGCCGTCGAAATCGAGAAAGGGGCAGGCGCCGATGTAGTGGCCGTCCGCGGCGGACACGAAATGGTCCCCCGCCCATACGGCACCTTGGTTCTCAAGTATAGACAGGATGTCGGACCGGCCCTCGGCGCGCCAACGCTCGAGATCCTCCTGGGTGACGTAGGCCCTGACGTAGGCGAGACAACAGGTGCCGCAACGAATGCAGGCCCGTTGTTCTCCTTCCTCACTCCCCATCGTCCCTCATCCCTTTGGGATCTCCGTTTCGCCGCCCTTGATCCCGCCGCCCACGAGGAGGAGATACTCGTAGCGGTATAGATCTTCCGCGAAAAAGCGTAACAACTCACCCTCGTCGCTGAGGTTGGCGCCGACGGTCCAGAGGGCCTTGAGACGCCCGTCGAGACGCGGGGTGAGGATATCGGCCAGGGGACCCCGGAAGACGCCGTAGGCGTAAAAACGGGCTATTTTCTCCAGGTGGGAGAACTTCAGGGTGTACTCGTCGTGGCCCTTGAGGCAGATCCTCTCCGGGAGGCCCGGGGACGGTAGGTTGATTAACCTGCGCAGATCTTCGGGTACCTTGGCCTCGCAGCTGTGCTCGCAGATGAAGACGACGGGGACGGCGGCCGAACAGACCTTTTCCACCGCCTGAGCCGCCCCGAGGTTGAAGGCGAAGGTCCCCTCGGAAGGGTAATCGAGACGGTAACGGCGGATGAGGTCCCTTGCCCTCCGGACGGCCTCCGCCGCGCCGTTGCCATCGCCCGCCATGTCTTCATACGTCAGATCGAGGAGGGTCGGGAAGTCGCCGAGGTTTTCGTTCATGATCACCAGGTCAGCGCCGGCGAGGATGCCCGGGTCCGTCTCGAGAAAGTCCCCCTCGACGAATCGGACGTCATAGCCCCTCAGGGCCTCCCGCTGGCGATCCAGGAGGCGGGGGGAGATATCCACCATGGTGACCTTGAGGGAAGGTCGAAGGGCGATGAAGTCCCTCATCAGATACCCGTATCCGCCCCCGATCTCGACGACATGGGAAAAACGCTCACAGGAGAGGCGGCGGTCGAGGAATGCGTAGAGATGGACCCCGTAGGAATCATCTTTCTTGAGAAGGCGGCGGCAGGGGGAGGCGGGGGAACTGAGGGCGTTGGACATGGTGAGTTCCCAACCGAGGCTCCTGAGGTCGTACCTGTGGTAATCCGCCGTGTCGTTGATCCTCATGGCCCCTTAAAACAGCAAAGGCCCGGCGGTGTCAAGGGGAAGAGGCACCGACAAAAAACTTGACACGGATATGGAGATTCTGTAAAAGGCGCCCTTTCTTTTTCGAACCCAAGGGTTTATATGAGAATTGAGGTTTCACCATGAAGAAGGATTCGCGGAAGATACGCAATATCGGCATCAGCGCCCACATCGATTCGGGGAAGACGACCCTGACGGAGAGGATCCTCTATTATACCAAGAGGATCCACGCCATCCACGAGGTGAAGGGCAAGGACGGCGTGGGCGCCACCATGGACACCATGGAGCTGGAGAAGGAGAGGGGCATCACCATCGCCTCGGCGGCCACGTACTGCGAATGGAAGGACCACGAGATCAACATCATCGACACCCCGGGGCACGTGGATTTCACCATCGAGGTGGAGAGGGCCCTGCGGGTCCTTGACGGTGCCATCCTCGTCCTCTGTGCCGTGGGGGGTGTCCAGTCCCAGTCCGTCACCGTCGACGCCCAGATGAAGAGATACGGTGTCCCCTGCATCGCCTTCATCAACAAATGTGACCGCAGCGGTGCCAACCCCTTCCGCGTCATCGAGCAGATGAGGGGCAAATTGGGGCACGACGCCGTGGCCCTCCAGATCCCCATGGGCCTGGAGTCGGATTTTGCGGGGGTTGTGGATCTCGTCACGATGAGGGCCCTTTACTTCGACGGCGACAACGGCGAGATCGTCCGATCTGAGGCCGTCCCGGCCCATCTCTTGGCCGAGGCCGAGGCCCGGCGGGAGGAACTGATCGACAAGGCGTCCCTCTTCTCCGACGAGCTCACCGAGGCCGTCCTCGCCGGGTCTGAGATCACGCCGGAGATGATCATGGCGGCCCTTAGGGAAGGTGTCCTGAAGAGAAAGATCACCCCCGTCCTCATGGGTTCGGCCTACAAGAACAAAGGCGTCCAGCCCCTCCTGGACGCCGTGACGATGCTCCTGCCCTGTCCCGCCGACGTGGAGAACGTGGCCCTCGATATCGATCGGGGCGAGGCGCCCGTGACCCTGCGGAGCGATCCCGAGGCCCCCGTCGTGGCCCTGGCCTTCAAGCTGGAGGACGGCCAGTACGGGCAATTGACCTATATCCGGGTATACCAGGGGACGATCAGCCGCGGATCCACCATCGTCAACATCAGAAACGGCAAGAAGGTCAAGGTCGGCCGTGTCGTGAGGATGCACGCCGATCAGATGGAGGATATCGAGAGCATCCCCGCGGGCTATATCGGGGCCCTCTTCGGCGTCGAATGCGCCTCGGGCGACACCTTCTGCTCTGTGGGTCTCAACCTCGCCATGTCTTCCATGTACGTCCCGGCCCCGGTCATCTCCCTGGCCATCCACCCCAAGGACAACAAGGCCCAGGTCAACATGTCCAAGGCCCTCGGGAGGTTCACCAAGGAGGACCCTACCTTCCGGGCCCATGTGGATCAGGAGACGGGGGAGACGATCATCGAGGGTATGGGGGAGTTGCACCTCGAGGTGTACGTGGAGAGGATGCGCCGGGAATACGGGGCGGAGGTCCAGACGGGCAACCCCCGTGTCGCCTATAGAGAGACGATCACCAGGCGGGCCGACTTCAATTACACCCACAAGAAACAAACGGGGGGGGCCGGTCAGTACGGCCGTGTCGCCGGATACATCGAACCCACGGACGAGGCGGATTTCGTCTTCGAGAACCGCATCACCGGCGGGGCCATCCCGACCCAGTTCATACCGGCCTGCGAGAAGGGCTTCCGGTCGTGCATGGAGAAGGGACCGAAACTCGAGTTCCCCGTGACGGGTATCCGGGTCGTCATCAACGACGGCGCCTTCCATGCCGTGGACTCTTCCGATCTGGCCTTTCAGGCCGCCGCCAGGGGGGCCTTCCGCGAGGCCTATCTGAAGGCCGCGCCGGTGATCCAGGAGCCCGTCATGAAGGTCGTCGTCGAGACCCCCGTGGAGTTCCAGGGCTCGGTGATGGGTCTTTTGAACCAGAGGCGGGGTATCATCCTCGGCGCCCAGGACGAGGGACACACCTCCGTCGTGGAGGCCCAGGTGCCCCTGGCGGAGATGTTCGGGTTCTCCACGGTCCTGAGATCGGCCACTCAGGGAAAGGCCCAGTTCACCATGGAGTTCGCCCTTTACCGCCAGGTCCCGGCGGGGATCGCGGAGAAGATCGCCGCGGAGGTCGCCCTCCGGAAGAAGAACGCGGCTTAGGTCGTCGGACCCGTGGCGGCGCAGGTATATTTCATCGCAGAGAGGAAGAGACCAATGATCAGAGAGGACATCATCGCCCGCCATCCCCTGCGTCACCTGGGTCTTCAGGGTGACGAACTCCTGGGAGAGGGGGCCTTCGGCGCCGTCATGGCCCGGGCCGGCGTGGGAAAGACGGCATTGTTGGTGCAACTGGCCCTCAACGCCATGGTGAGGGGCAAGAGGGTCCTCCATGTCAGCATGAACGATCCCGTGGCGAAGGTGGCCCTCTGGTACGAGGAGATCTTCTCCCTCCTCGCCGCCCCGTACCCGTCCGAAAGGAAGGCCCTGTGGGAGGAGATCCTGCCGTTGCGCTTCATCATGACCTTCAAGGTGGAAGGTTTCAGTGCCGCCACCTTCGAGGAACGTCTCAATGACCTCATCATCCCGGGGATTTTCAAGCCCGACCTCGTCCTCATCGACGGCATGTCATTCGAGACAGCCCCCAGAGACGATCTTTCGGCCGTCAAGGAGATGGCCAGGGCACAGAAGGTCCGGGCGTGGTTCACCGTCCCCATCCATCGCCATCAGGAGACGGGCCGGGCGGGGATACCCCTGCCTCTTTTGCCCGTGAAGGATCTCTTCGACCTGGTCCTGCTCATGGCCACCGAGGCGGGGGCCATCAGGATCAGGGTCCTGAAGGGGCCTGAGGGGATGGGGGAGACCCCCACCCTCTTCCTCGACCCCTCTTCCCTCCTCGTCATGGACGAGGCGTCCTGAGGATCAACCACCCCTTTTCACGTACCGGGACACCTCGGAGGCCTGCAGGATCCCCTGGTAGGCCAACAGGGCCAGCCCGGCGACGATGAGGGCCATGCCGGCAAGTTCGGCGCCGGTCGGTCGTTCCCCCAGTTGGACGGCCCCGGCGACGGTGCCGATGACGGGTGTCGCCAGGGTCCCGAGACTGGCGGAACCCGCGGGTAGTTCCTGGAGGATGTAGAACCACAGCAGGAGGGCCACGGCCTGGCTGATTACGGCGCTGTAGAAGAGGGCGACGGCGAAATAGGGCGTCCAGTTGACGGGCGTGGAGTCGAATAAAAGGGCGGCCGCGGTCAGAGGAACGGCCCCCAGGAACATCTGCCAGGCCGTGAGGGAGACGAGATCGAAAATCACTCTCTTCCTGATGATCTTCGTGATGATGGCGCTCACGGCCCAGGCCACCCCCCCCATAATCGCCAGGAAGCCCCCCATGGTCGATCCCGCCAATTCCCAGGGGCGGATGACGAGGATCAGGCCCCCGCAGGCCAGGAAAACGGCCGGCCACTGAAGGCCGTATATACGCTCCTTGAGAACGGGCCAGGCCAGGATCAGGACCCAGAAGGGCATGACATAGACGAGGACGGCCGTCTTACCCACCCCCCCGAGGTAGAGGGACCAGGTCACGAGACCGATGCAGGCCGTCGTGCCCGTTAGACCCAGAAGGAGGGTCGGCAGGAAGGCTTCTGGCCGCAGGCTTCGACGACGGGCGATGATGAAGATGAACAGAGAGATGGACCCGATCATGGTCCTGAGGGCGGCGAGGGTCAGGGGAGGGCAGAAACGCAGGCATTCCTTCATGACCAGCCAGTTGTAGCCCCAGATGACGGAGAGGGCGATCAAGGCCCAGGTGGCCGGCGATAGAATGACTCTTCCTCCCTGGCGCGGAAAAAAATGCCCTCAGGGACCAAAGCCCCTGAGGGATAACGGGCACCGCCTGTGCCGTTTTGCCTTTGGCTGGAGTCTCGTTTCCAAAGAGTTGGTCTCTTTTGGGTGGCTCTCACCACGAAGACCCTGTCGTTTCAAAAGTGTTCGATTCCAGCAACATGACGCATAACGAACACCGCAGGAACCCGTCAGGCTTAGTATAACCATCCGGGGTGGAAAGTCAAGGACCTTTGTGGGCCGCCAAAGGTGGTGGCTGGGAGAGACAATCCCCGGAAGATCTTAAGAGAATACCTTGACAACAAGGGACGAATCTTTTAGCCTACGCCGTCCTGAAGAGGGCCCATGGGACCGCCCGGGAAGGCCTGACGGTCCTCGGAAAGAGGCGGAGGGGGAGATGAAGCTCATATGATCGGCGTTATCATCACGACCCACGGTAATCTCGGGGCGGAACTGATCCGGGTCGCGGAATTCATCAAGGGACCCATGAAGGGTGTCCTGCACATCTCCGTGGACCAGACGACGGGCGTGGAGGAGGTCCGCAAGGAGATCAGTTGGGCCATCAAGAAACTCGACCAAGGCCAGGGGGTCATCATCCTCACGGACCTGTTCGGCGGTACGCCTTCCAATATCTCCCTCTCTTTCCTCAAGGAGGGCAAGGTCGAGGTGGTCACGGGGGTCAATCTCCCCATGCTGCTGAAGCTGACGGAGCTTAGGGAGACGACGCCTCTGAAGGAGTTCGCCCGTCACCTCAAGGAATACGGGATCAAGAACATCTATCTGGCGAGCGAGATCCTCAACAAGAAGATCACCTGAAAACCCAAAAGGGGCCTGACGGTCCTCAGGTGCCATGGATATAGCCCTTGTGCGTGTCGATAACAGACTTGTTCATGGCCAGATCATCGAGGCCTGGATCCCATACACCCAGGCGGAGGCCATCGTGGTGGTGGACAACGAGACGGCAGGGGACTTCTTCCGGGAGACGGTGATCAAGATGGCCGTACCGAGGGGCGTGGAGGCCATGATCAGGGGGGTGGAGGAGTTCGCCGCCCTGGCCCGGGAAGAAAGAGGTAAGGAAGGGCCGAGGACCATCGTCCTCTTTGCCCGTGTCGCCGATGTACTGAAGGCTTACCGTTGCGGATTTTCCTTCCCCTGTCTGAATATCGGCAACGTCTACAGCGAGAATTGCGCCCGTCAGCTCTCATCCTGCGTCCTCCTGGGCGAGGAGGACCTCCGGGCCCTCGATGCCCTCCTCAAGGAGGGGGTGGAGATCGAGCTGCGCCGGGTGCCCAAGGAGAAACCCATCAAGATTACGAGTGTATTTTAGGATAAGGCGTAGGTATGGTCCTCGATTCCGCCCTCATCGCCCTGGTGGGCGGTATCCTCTGTCTGGATCGGGTGATCCTGCAGACCATGATCTCCCGTCCCGTCGTCGCGGCGCCCTTGGTGGGTCTGATCCTCGGGGATCTCAAGACGGGTCTCTTTGTCGGGGCCATCTATGAGTTGCTCTGGCTCGATAAGTTCCCCATGGGTAACTATGTGCCGCCAAACGACTCCCTCGCGGCGGTGGTCAATACGGCCGCGATCCCCCTCGCCGCCGGGACGTCGCCGGCCCCCGCGACGTCCCTGATCGCCCTTTCCTTTCTCCTTTTCCTACCTCTGGGCTATGTTACGAGATGGATGGAGACGACGATCGTGAGATCTAACGACCGTCTCTGTGAGGCGGCCCTTTCGAAGGCCGAGGCCGGCGACGCCTCCGGGGTCGAGAAGATTCACCTCCGGGCCCTCTTCAAGTATACCGCCGCTTATCCTCTCTTCATCTTCGGGGCGGTCACGGCGGGAGTCCCCATCCTGGCCGGGCTTTACGCCGCCCTTGACCCTCCGTGGATCCGCTGCCTGGACAAGGTCTATTTCGCCCTCCCCCTGGTTGCCTGTTCCGTCCTCCTCTACACCCTGCGGGTCCCGAAGGCCCTGTTCTTGTTTTCCCTCGTGTTTTTCGCCGCCCTCTTCATCATCGGGGTCTTGCATGGCTGAAATCACCCCCATGACGGAGAGGGATATAGAGGAGGTGCGGCGGATCGAGGTCCTCTGTTTCGGCCGCTTGACGACGCGGGAGGCCTGGGAGAGGGAATTGGCCAACCCCGTCTCCCTCAGTCTCGTGGCGAGGGAAGGGGAGGGGGGGATCGCGGGCTACGGGACCGTTTGGCTCGTCGCCGACGAGGCCCAGCTCATCGACCTCGCCGTCGACCCCCTCTGGAGGCGCCAGGGTATCGGTCTGAGGCTCCTGCGATCCCTGATCCATCAATCCGCCGCGGCGGGGGTGGCGAGGATGCACCTCGAGGTCGGGGCCGTAAACGAACCGGCCCTTCGCCTCTACGAGAGCTGCGGTTTCATCGAGACGGGCCGGAGAAAGGCCTACTACGCCAGGGAAGACGGCGACGCCCTGCTGATGACCCTGTTGATAGAAGCATAAACCAACGCTTTATGGATAATTTACAACATCTTGTATTGGAAGGGGAAATTCAATCCAACGACGAGGTGTCGCCGGGGCATCGCCGTCTTGTCGTGGCCGTTTCGGGACGGCATGAAGAGCCTGTCCCCGGGCAGTTCGCCATGGTCAGGGTGGCAAGGGGTCTCGACCCCCTCCTGGCAAGGCCCCTGAGTTTTTATGGCTACAGGCGGCGGGGAGGGACTGGTTACATGGAGTTCCTCTATCGGGTGACGGGCCGGGGGACGCGGATCCTCTCCGAACGGTGCGAAGGGGAGGAACTGGTGCTGACGGGGCCCCTCGGGAGGGGCTTCGACATCCCCCCCGGGGCCCGCCGCATTGGCCTCGTCGCGGGGGGCATGGGGGTGGCGCCCCTCACCTATCTGGCCCGTTATTGCCGGGAGAGGGCCTCCGGGTCGATAAGGATAACGACTTATGTAGGGGCGAGGACGGCCTCGGCCCTCGTGGGTCTCGAGGAACTCTCCGCCCTGTCCTCCGAGGTTGTGGTGACCACCGACGACGGCACCTATGGGACCTGCGGGGTTGTGACGGCCGCCCTGGAGGCCGACATGGGGGATCTTTGCCGGGATGGGGTCATCTTTTTCGCCTGCGGCCCCCGGGCGATGATGGCCCGTCTGGCCGAATGTCTCATCCCGGCCGGCGTCCCCTGCCAGGTCTCCCTCGAGGAACGGATGGCGTGCGGTTTGGGGGCTTGTCTCGGTTGCGCCGTAGCGGTGCGGAGGGGAGACGGGGAGACGTACGCCTCGGTCTGCAAGGACGGCCCTGTCTTTCCCTTGGCCGAGGTCGTTTGGGAGGGGAAATGACGGCGGATCCCGATCTCTCCGTCACCATCGCCGGTCTGCGACTGAAAAACCCGGTGATGACCGCCTCGGGGACCTTCGGGTACGGGGAGGAATACGCGGGTTTCGTCGATCTCGGCCGACTCGGGGCGGTGGTGGTGAAGGGTTTGTCCCTCGAGCCCCGATCCGGCAACCCCCCGCCCCGCATCATCGAGACGCCCTGCGGGATGCTCAACGCCGTCGGTCTCCAGAATATCGGGGTGCGGTCCTTCGTCGCGGAGAAACTGCCGCGCCTGAGGGATCGGGGGGTGACCGTCGTCGCCAACGTCTACGGTGAATCCGTGGACGAGTACCGGCGGGTCTGCGAGATCCTCAGCACCGCCTTGGGTGTCGCGGCCCTGGAGATCAACGTCTCCTGTCCCAACGTCTCTAAAGGGGGACTGGCCTTCGGCAGCGACCCCGAGACGGCGGCCCAGGTGACGGCGAAGGTACGGGAGGTGACGGATCTTACCCTCATCGTCAAGCTTACGCCGAACGTGACAGACATCGCCGTCATCGCCAGGGCGGTGGAGGAGGCCGGGGCCGACGCCGTCTCCCTCATCAACACCCTGACGGGGATGTCCATCGACGTGGAAACCAAAAAGCCCCATCTGTACAATGTCACGGGGGGGCTTTCGGGACCGGCCATCAGGCCCGTGGCCCTGCGCATGGTCTATCAGGCGGTGAGGGCGGTGAGGATCCCCGTCATCGGCATCGGAGGTATCTGCACGGCCAACGACGCCCTCGAATTTCTCATCGCCGGCGCCAGGGCCGTTCAGGTGGGGACGGCCAACTTCATCGATCCCAAGGCTTCGATCCGTGTCCTGGACGGGATCGCCGACTACCTGCGACGTCATGCCATCGGGGCCCTGCGGGACCTCATCGGGACCCTGCGGACGCCGGGGGAGTGACGTCATTTGAAGGAGGTGCCATGTCGAAAGGGGAAGTGATCGCGGAGGGTGTCTACCTCATCGGCGGACCGGGGATCTCCCGCTCCGAGGACGCCACGGTCTTCGTCGTCGCCTTCGCGGACGAACTGGTCATGATCGACGCCGGGGCGGGGAACAGCACGAAGACCCTCGTCGGGAACATGGAGAAGGCCGGTCTCGATCCCGCCAAGCTCAGTCATTTGATCCTCACCCATTGTCATATCGATCACATCGGTTCCGCACCGGCCCTGCGGGACCGTTTCGGCTGCCGCCTCGTCATACATGAGGAGGACGCCCGGGCCGTCGAGGAGGGCGATCCCGTGCGGACGGCCGCCAACTGGTATGGAACGACCTTCCCACCCACCGCCGTGGATCTCAAGCTCAAGGGGGAAAAGACGACCTTCACCTTCGGGGGAGAGGAACTCCACTGTCTCCATACCCCCGGCCACACCCCAGGCTCCATCGCTGTCTACCTTGATCGAGGGGGTCAGAGGATCCTCTTCGGTCAGGACATCCACGGCCCGTTCCTGTCGAGCTTCGGTTCCGATCTTCGAAAGTGGCGCCGTTCCATGGAGACCCTCATCGGCCTCAAGGCGGATATCCTCTGTGAGGGTCATTTCGGGATCTTCAGCCCCGCCGACCGGGTCGAGGCCTACATCAGGAGGCACCTCAGGCAGAACAGCTGAGTGACCCTCACATCAGCTCGATCTGGGCGAACCTCTCCTCGAGGCGTTTGGCCGACACGGGATAGGGGGTCTTGAGTTCTTGGGCGAAGAGGGACACCTTGTACTCCTCGATCATCCAGGCCAGGTCTTCCAGGGCCTTGGCCCTCTCGGGGTGGTCGAGGGGGTCCGTCCCCCGGCGCAGGGCCTCGAGCCTCTCGGTGAAACGGCGGATCTCCTTGCCTCTCGCCCTGTCCCTTTCAAGGTCCATCAGGCCCCGTTCGGCCCTGATCATGAGGGCCTTGAGGTAGCGGCAGAGGTGGGGCAGTCGCTCCTCGGGGTAGATCCTGAGGAAATCGATAGGGACGAGCCTCCTCATCTCCTCCTTGAGTTCCCTCAGGAACGAGAGGGCCCGGGGGCTGCCCTTTTCTGCCTTCTCCAGGCGGCCGATGGTCTTGGCGGTGTTTTCGACGGCCTTGACGACGGGTGAGGCCATGCGGAGGACCTCCTGGCCCCGAGGGAGGAGGCGGGGCCGTCCCTGACGGATGAGGGTCTCGAAATCGGCGGGCGTCCGGACGGGGGCGGCGAAGAGGTCCGTCGTCACCTTGATTCTGAGGGCCTCTTCGAGGGCCTTGACGGACCCGAACCAGGCGGCGGCCTCTTTCATCTCCGGGGGGAGGGCGAGGGATTTCTTGAGGTATCTGATCTCGTTTTGCAGGACTATCTCGGCGAGGCGCCTGACCCCCTGGGGATGGGCCCGGCGGGCCTCGGCGAGGTTCCTGAAGAGGGTGAGACGGACCTTTTCACCCCTGTCTTCCAGGGCGCCGAAGGCATAGCCGACGACGGTCCCCTCGGCGGTCAGGGTGACCGTTTCGGGTAGGTCGCCGAAGTCCCACGCCCTTATGTCATCCCTCTCCATGGACCTTCGGGCCTGTTCAAAACCCTCGTTTTCCTTCTCTTCCACCACCTCCCGGCGCAGGGCGGCCAGATCACGCCCCGCGGCGAGGACGTCCCTTTTGCCGTCCACGACGGTCAGCCTCAGGCGTAGGTGATCGGGAAGCCTGTCGACGGGCCAGGCGGAAGGGGGCACGGAGACGCCGTACCTCTTCTGGATGAAGGCGCTCATGGCGGCCGTGAGGGGCCGACCTGAGCCCGCCAGGCCGGCCTTCATGTCGGACCAGACCTCGTTTGGGGGGGGCAGTTGCCGGCGGTACTCCCTGGGCAGTCCCCTCAGGAGGTGGAGGATCTTCTCCCAGGTCAGGCCGGGCACGGCCCAGTCCAGGTCACCGGCGGAAAGACCCGTGAGGAGGCCGACGGGGACGGTGAGGGAGGCCCCGTCTTCGTCCCGCCCCGGGGCGAAGCGGTAACTGACGGGGAGGGTGACCCCGTCGATCCCCACCCTGTCCGGGTAGGCGGCCAGCTGAGCCTCATCGGGCTCCTTTTTCAGGACATCCCCTTCCGTCAAGTATAGAAAGGAGTCGCCGCCCCTTTCCCTGATGAGGCGCCTAAGACCACGGACGTCGTAGATCCCGGGCAGACGCTCACGGTAGAAGGAGAAGACGGCCTCCTCGTCGACGAGGTCGCGGCGCCTCGTCTTTTCCTCCATGGAACGGATCCGCTCGACGAGGGCGAGATTGGCCTTCAGAAAGGGGAGACGGGACCTCACCTCACCCGTCATGAGGCCGTCTCTGATAAAGATCGTCGCGGCCTCTTCGGGCGCAAAGGGACCGAAGGCGGCGGTACGGGAAGGTATGAGGGTCATCCCGAAGAGGGTCACCCTCTCGTCGGCCACCACCTCCTCCCTCGCCTTGTCCCACCGGGGCGTCGAGAAGGAGGAGCGGCACAGGTCCCCCGCCGCCTCGACTATCCACGATACCTCCACGTTGGCCGCCACCCGGGCGTAGAGGCGGGAGGTCTCCACCATCTCCGCCGCCACGATCCACTCCCCCCCCCGCCGGTAGAGGGCCGAGGCGGGGAAGATGAAGACTTCCTTGTCCTTGATCCCCCGGTAACGGTTCTTTTCCACCCGCTGGGCGATGTGGGAGAGATAGCCCGACAGGACGGCCTTGTGGATCGCCTGGTGGAGGTCCGTGGGAGACATCTCCTCCCTTCTTTCTTCCCCCCCGTCCGTGAGGTGCTCGGAAAGGAGGGCGCCGATCTGGTCGTGGACGTCGCGCCACTCCCTCATGCGGCGGAAGGAGAGGAAATGGGCGCGGCAAAAGCGGCGCAGACCGCTTTGGGTGAAGGGTTCCTCCCCCCGCCTCGCGGCGGCCTCCCAGATCCGCAGGAGGGTCGTGAAATCCGAGGTGGGATCCGCGAAGGTGCCGTGAACGGCGTCGGCCTCCGCCTCCCGCCCCTCGGGGCGTTCCCGGGGGTCGGGGACGGTGAGGCCGGATACGATCACCTGGATCTGGGGCAGACAGCCCCTCCGGCGCCCCTCGAGGAGGATCCTCGACTGACGGGGATCGAGGGGCAGCCTCGCCATCGTCCGACCCAAACGGGTGAGTCCATATCCCTCCGGGGTCTTGACCAGGGCGCCGAGCTCCTGGAGGAGGGCCAAGGCGTCGGTGACATATTTTCGCCCCGGCCGGTCGAGGAAGGGGAACCCGTCGATATCCCCCAGGCGGAGGTCGAACATCCTGAGAATGACCCCCGCCAGGTTGGCCCTCATGATCTCCGGGGGGGTGAATTGGGGCCGCTCGAGGTAATCCTCCTCGGAATAGAGGCGTATGCAGACGCCTTTCCTCACCCGCCCGCATCTCCCCAGGCGCTGGTCGGCGTTGCTTCTCGAGATGGGCCGCGCGGGCAAAGTGGTGGCCTTGGAGCGGGGATTGTACTGGGAGATCCTCGCCAGACCCGTGTCGACGACGTAGCGGATGTTGGGAATGGTGATGGAGGTCTCGGCGATGTTCGTGGCCACGACGATCTTCCGGCCCGACGCGGGCAAGAAGACCCGCTTCTGTTCCTGCCACGGCAGGCGGGCGTAGAGGGGGAGGATGGTGTGGCCCTTTAGGGCCCAGGGGTTGAGGCGTTCGCAGGTCTCTCTGATATCCTGTTCCGTGGGCATGAAGATGAGGATGTCGCCGGAGGCCCCCTCGGCGAAGATCTCCTCCACCGCCTGGACGGCCCCGTCGATGAAGGTGAACTCCCCCGCCTCCTCCAGGTCGGGATCGAGGGGTCGGTACCGGACCTCGACGGGGTACATCCGGCCGGTGACCTCTATCACCGCGGCGTTTTCGAAGGCCCGGGAGAATTTTTCGATCTCCAGGGTGGCCGAGGTTATGATGACCTTCAGATCGGGTCTTTGGGGGAGGAGAGACCTGAGGTAACCGAGGATGAAGTCGATGTTGAGGCTCCGCTCGTGGGCCTCGTCGACGATGATGGTGTCGTAACGTCTAAGCAGGCGGTCCCCCTGGATCTCCATGAGGAGGATGCCGTCGGTCATGATGCGGATGAAGGGTCGTGGTCCCCGGCGTTCCTCGAAGCGGATCTTGTAGGCGACGGTGTTTCCTATTTCCTCCCGGAGTTCCTCGGCGATCCGATGAGCCACCGTCACCGCCGCCACCCTCCGGGGCTGGGTGCAGCCGATCATGCCCGTCCGTCCCCGCCCCGCCTCGAGACACATCTTGGGTATCTGGGTCGTCTTTCCCGATCCCGTCTCTCCCGTAACGATGACCACCTGGTTCTTTCGGACGGCCGTTACGATCTCCCCCCTCTTCTTCACGATGGGGAGGTCCGGGGGGTAAGAGAGGGCGGACAGGGGGAATTCCCTGGCCTTTCTCGTTCCGTGACGGGTGGGTTCCATAGGCGCTCCGCAGGGCCTTATTTCACAGCCCCTCTGGGGTGTCAACGCCCCTTTGTGTTGACTTTACGGCGAGGATTCGCTTAAAGTCTCATCGAGAGTCCCGAAATTCGGAGGGAACGATCCCCGATGCCTCTTCTGACCATCTACTTCCAGCTTCACCAACCCTTCCGCCTTCACCCGGCGCGGGACAAGTTTCTATGGGAAGAGGTGAACCGGGACATCTTCCGCAAGGTGGCCCAGAAGTGCTACCTCCCCGCCACGCGCATGTTCACGGAGCTCCTTGCCCTTCACAAGACCTTCAAGATCACCATGGGCATGTCGGGGACCTTTCTCGAGCAGGCGGACCTCTATGCCCCGGAGGTCATCAGGGCCCTTCAGGATCTCTTCGACCAGGGGAAGGAGGAACGGCGCGTCGAGTTCCTCGACGAGACCTACTACCATTCCCTCGTCGGCCTCTTCGCCGATCCCCAGAAACGGGAGTTCCGCGACCAGGTCTCCCTCCATCGGGAACTGATCAGAAAGGTATTCGGCGTCTTCCCCACGGCCTTCCGCAACACGGAGCTCATGTACAACAACCACATCGCCGAGGTGGTGGCCGACATGGGGTACACGGCCATCCTTTGCGAGAAGCGGGACGACATGTTCACCAACGGCGATGCCCCCATCTCGCCCAACGCCGTCTTCCGGGCCAAGAACACCCGTCTCATCGTCATCCCCCGGAACCGGGACCTGAGTGACGACGTGGCCTTCCGCTTCCCCCACCGCCCCTTCACACCCGAGGAGTATGCCTCCTTTATCGCGCGCGTAGACGGGGAGGCCGTCCTTTTGGGTTACGACTACGAACACATCGGGGAGCACATCTGGGAGGACAAGGGGATCTTCGACTTCTGGAGGGGCCTCCCCAAGGCCCTGGAAGAACAGGGCGCGATCGTCATGGCCAATCCCACGGAGATCGCCGAGCGTTTCCGCAACGCCGACTGTCCCGTTCTGGACATCCACGGCCTGGCGACCTCGTCGTGGGCCGACGCCGGCCGGGACACCTTCGGCTGGTTGGGCAACCCGACCCAGTACGACCTCTTCCAGGACATCGAGAGGATGGAGGAGGAGGCCCGCCGCGTGGGCGGTGAGTTCCTCACGAAGTGGCGCCACCTGACCACGTCGGACCACCTCTATTTCCTCCACGAGCAGACGGGGGAGGACCACGCCGTCCATTCCTACTTCAGCCCTTACGGCGGTTCCATCGCCCAGCCCGCCTACATCCTGACCCGGAAGATCGACTATCTCCAGATGGAGATCCAGCGTTTCGAGGTCCTCAAGAGACCCGTCAAAACGGCCATCCTCCTCATCTCCCCCGAGACGGGGAGGCTCCCGGACGAGATGGGACCCCTGGCCCGCTACATCTCCGGCAAGAGCGGGGGGTTGGGGGAGGTGGTCTCCGCCCTCTGCGAGGGCCTGACGAACAGGGGCATCGACGTCCACCTCGTGACCCTGAACCTCAAGAAGCGCTTCCAGAGGGAATGTATGCTCGACGAAGGGGAATGGCGGGAGATCCGCTACACCCTCGACGCGGACAAGATCCACCTCGTCAGTTCCGCCGTCTTCTCCGACCTGATGAACGCCTACGCCGGGGATCCTCTCCTGACGGCGGCGGAGTTCCAGCGGGAGATCGTCAACAACGTCATCAAGACCATCCGCGGCCAGCACGGCGGCCGGATGATCCTCCACAGCCACGACTGGATGGCCGGCGGCGTCATCACCGCCTATGCCAGGGCCACGGGTCTGCCCATCCTCCATACGGTCCACAACGTCTTCACGGCCCAGCTCCCCGTGGATCTCCTCGTGGGGGTCAACATCCAGAACCTCGAGGACCTCCTCTTCTATTCCTGGGAGGGGGGGCAAAGGTGTATCGACTGCCAGGCGACGGCCGTCAAGAACGCGACCCTGATCAACTTCGTCGGCCGGCAGTTTCTATGGGAGGTCGTCAACGACTATTTCCTCGACCGGCCCATCGTCCCTCCCTCGGTCCGCCAGGAGGTGAAGGCGAAATACCACTACGACGCCGCCCGGGCCATCATCAACGCCCCCGCGTCGATCATGTACCCGGAACACTGCGAGCACCTCGTCGTCAACTACGGGCCCCACGACGACGTCGTCGGGGCGAAGATGATCAACCGCCTGGAGTTCCAGCGGCGGACGGGCCTGAGGGAAGACCCGGAGGCCATCCTCCTCTTTTGGCCGTCCCGTCTCGATCCCGCCCAGAAGGGGATCGAGCTCCTCGAGGCCGTCGCCCAACCCTTCGTGGACAGTCACCCCGATGTCCAGATCGCCGTCGTCGGCGACGGTGTGGGCACGGACCGGACCCATGTCGAGATCATGGGCCGCATCGCCTACGCCTCCGGCGGCCGGATCGCCTACTACCCCTTCTCGGAGCCCCTCTCCATGCTCGGCTATGCCGCGGCGAGCGATGTCTTCGGTGCCTCCCTCTACGAGCCCTGCGGCCAGATCGACCAGGTGGGGAATCTCTTCGGCGCCACGGCCACCAACCGTGACACGGGGGGCTACCACGACAAGATCCGCGAGCTCCGCCTCAAGGAGGACGGCGCCCCCCAGGACGTGGGTAACGGCTTTCTCTTCCGGGATTACGACGCGGGGGGCCTCTGGTACGCCCTGGAAAAGAGCGTGGCCTTCCACCGCAAACCCCGGGAGGTGAGGGAGAAACAACTCAAGAGGATCATGAGGGAGGCGCGGGAGAGGTACGACCTCGGGGGTATGATCGCCGAATACATCCGTCTCTATGAACATCTCAACGGCGGCAACCCCCTCGTCTGAAGGAAAGAGTCATGTCTGAGGCCATGGGCGTCAAAAAGGGATTTTTCCGCCCGAGGGGAGCGACGGCCTTCATCCTCGCCCTGGTCCTGTTGTTGTCCTGGTCGGCCCCGGGTGGCGATTCCTGCGCCCTCGCCCAGGAAAAGAGGCTCCGCATCCTCCACGTCAACGATTTCCACGGCTTCGCCGAACCGATTCGAACGCTGAAACCGGGGGAGGTCCTGGGGGGTGTGGCCTATCTCGCCGGCCGTGCCTCCGAGCTGCGTGCCGCCGACAATGTCTCTTCCCTCTTCCTGGCGGCGGGCGACATGATCCAGGGACATCCCTGGGCCAACATGACGAAGGGAAAGTCCTCCGTGGAGCTGATGAACCTCCTCGGCGTCGATGTCATGGTCCTGGGGAACCACGAGTTCGATTTCGGCCCCGAGACACTCCGGGACAGGATAAGGGAGATGGGATTCCCCGTCTTGGGGGCCAACGTCGGGGGCCTGGATAACATCCTGCCCTATGTCCTGATCGAGAAGGGCGGGGTGAGGGTGGCCGTCCTGGGCCTTGTCACCCCCGAGACCCCGAGATCCACCCATCCCGACAATGTCCGGGGGATGACCTTCGCCGACGCCGCGGCTCTCTGCCGCCGCTATATGCCCCAACTGAAAGGGAAGGCCGACGTGATCGTCCTCCTCACCCACCTGGGTCACCTAAACGACCTCGAGCTGGCCCGGGAATGCCCCGGGGCCCACGCCGTCGTGGGGGGACATTCCCACACCCGCGTGGATGAGCCACCCCTCGTCGGGGGGACGCTGGTCGCCCAGGCCTGGGAGCACGCCAAGGCCCTCGGGGTCGTCGATTTCACAGTCGCTGCGGACGGATCCGTCCAGGCCCGGGGCCGCCTCGAGATGATCAGGCCGGGTATATCCAAGCCCGATGACGCCGTGGCCGCCTTGGTGGCCCGGTACACGAAGGAGCTTGAGGCGGCCGCCTCTGAGGTCCTGGCGAGGACCACGGTCTTTTTGGAGGGTGACGGCAGCCGTTCGCGGGAGACGAATCTCGGCGACCTCGTCGCCGACGTGGTCCGGGAAAGGACGGGCGCCCAGATCGCCCTCCTCAACGGCGGCAGTATCCGCGGCTCCCTGCCCGCAGGAGCCGTCCGCCTCCAGGACCTCCAGGCGGCCTTGCCCTTCGACTCCTTCCCCGTCGTCGTGAAGATGAAAGGCACGGAGGTGCGCTGGGTCCTGGAGCATGGCCTGGCGCGCATCGAGGAGGGGTCGGGGGCCTTTCTCCAAGTCTCCGGCCTGCGGATCGCCTTTTGTCCCACGGCGCAGTCGGGGAAGAGGCTCCGGCGTATCGAGACCGCCAAAGGTCCCCTGATGGACGAGGAGGAATACACGGTGGTCGTGAACGACTTCATGGCCGCCGGCGGCGACGGCTTTACGCTTCTTAGGGACCTCGTGGGGAAAGACGAGAGCTGGCGCGGGGAGACGATCAGGGACATGGTGGCCGATTTCCTCCGCCGCCGGGGAGAGGTGGCCCCCGTCACGGACGGGCGGATCTTGACGGTGGAGGACTGAGGCGACCTTTTAACGAATAAATAGTCAGTCAATACGAGGCATTACGAATTAAGTGATGTGTATTCGAATTACCGTCAAGGAGGTTTTGACATGAAAAAGCTCGGCTTCTTGGGGTTGGGCATCATGGGCGGCGGTATGGCGGCCAATCTCGTCAAGGCCGGTTTCGACGTGACCGTATGGAACCGCACAACGGCCAAGATGGAGGAGCTGGTCTCCCTCGGGGCCCGCGGGGCCTCCTCGCCCCGGGAGGTGGTGGCGGGATGCGACGTGACCTTCGCCATGCTCGCCGACCCCAGGGCATCCGAGGAGGTCTGTTTCGGACCCGGCGGGGTCCTCGAGGCCATGGGCGAGGGACGCGGCTACGTGGATATGTCCACCGTGGACGGAGACACGTCGCGGCGGATCGCCGCCGCCGTCGCCGCCAAGGGGGGGAGGTTCCTCGAGGCCCCCGTTTCGGGGAGTCGTCAGCCCGCCCGGGAAGGCACCCTGGTCATCATGGCCGCCGGTGACCGTTCCCTGTATGACGAGGCCATGCCCGCCCTGGAACGCATGGGGAAGCTGGTCCTCTACCTCGGTGAGGTGGGGAAGGCCGCGGCCATGAAGCTCGTCGTGAACATGATCATGGGGGGCATGATGGCCGTCTTCTGCGAGGGCCTGAGTCTCGGGAAAAGGGCCGGTCTCAGGATCGACGACATCCTCGCCGTCCTCGACAACGGTGCCATGGCCAACCCCATGTTCCGCCTGAAGGGACCCATGATCCAGGAAGGGCGTTTCCCCGTCGCCTTCCCCCTGAAGCACATGCAGAAGGACCTCCGCCTGGCCCTGCTTCTGGGTGATCTCTTCCATCAACCCCTGGTCTCGGCGGCGGCGGCCAACGAGACCTTCAAGCGGGCCCGGGACCTCGGTCTGGGGGACGAGGATTTCAGCGCCGTCTTTCGCGCCGTCTCCTGAGGCCTATCGCCAGCCGAGGTCGAGGGGCAGGTCCTTCGGGGCCTCGACGAGGACGCTGCTCAAGATCCGGCCCCTGCCGCCGGCGGGGAGGTCGGTGAGCCAGGTCATGAGGCCTTCCGTCTTTTCGGCGGGTTCGGGGTCGTTCTTCAGGGAGATCTTTATCCGTTCGTCACGCCCCTGGGGCAGGGGGGACTCGACGCGCATCCGCACGGGATAGGGACGACTGTTTTCCAGCTCGATGCGCCACTCCCAGGTCTGGGTGACGGAGCCCCCCAGAAAGGTCTCTCCCCCCTTCCGGGAGACGAGGACCTCCCGGACCTTCACGAAGGGGTCGATGCCGAAGTGGATCCGCCCCTCCTTCCCCGAGAAACCGAAGGGCCTTTTGCCGACGATGGCGCCGTCGAGGAGGAAGACCCCGTTACCCTTTGGTATCTCCCTGGCGTCGGCGAAGGAGACGACGCCCCGGACGAAGACCTCACCCCCCCGGCTGGGGCGGCCAAGGTAGACGAACTCCGCCGGCCATTGTTCCTCCGTCACCCGGACCTTCTGGCGTTCCCCCGCGGGGATGGACCTCTTCCCCAGGTCCCAGGCGCTGTAGCTGCCCTCCCTCACCTGGACGGGGGCGCCGGCCGCCGCCGCTTCTTCCTCCAATTCGTTGTCGGGGGCGGTCCGCTCCTCCATGAGGGTCCTCCTGGCCGCGCCGCTTTTGGCGGCCTTCAGGAAGACGGGGCGGGGCTGGATGATCCAGGGGGGGATCTCCTTGGGGTCAAGGCCCCTGGGAGGTTCGACGTTGGCGAGCCTCACGGACACGTCCCGGAAATCCCTACCCGAGCTCTGCCAGATCTCGGCCTCCCAAAAGAAGGCGATGGTCTTCTCGAGGGGCTTGGCCTCGAGACGGTAGAGGGGAAGCCAGCCGCAGCCGCCGAGGTGGTAGGTATAGAGGAGGGAGACCTGGGGTGATTTCACGCCGGAGAGGATGACGGACACTTCCCACACCTTCTCCTTTTTGCCCGCCGCGGCCTCGATCTCCGCCTGGATCTCGGCGATGCGCCTGTCGGTCTTTTCCAGGTCCCTTTCGAGATGGAGACGTTCCAGGGCGGCCTTCTGGGTGTTGCGGCTCACGGCCGAGGCGAGGTTGCCGATGTCGGCGAGGGTCTTGAGCTTCGTCTTCGTCTGCTGTTTCCAGAACTCGACCTGGACGTCCGCGGCCTTCATGGCGGCCTGGATCTTGCGCCGCACCTCCTTCTCCTCCTCGAGGCGTTTTCTCAGAGAGGCGATCTTTTCCTCGTCCTGCCTTGTCACCTGCCGGATCTTCTGGTCCTCGACGCTCCCCGGACCCTTGAGGAGGGAAAGGACGAGGGTGTCGGGATCGGCCGCGGCGGGGAGGGTGATGACGGCCGTCTTCATGTCCCCCGGCCCGGCCGTCATGTTTACCTGGGCCTTTTCCGTGACCCGGGCGGCATCGGGGAAGAACACCACCTCCACGGGGGCCCCCTGGACGGCGGCGGCGTGGAACAACACGGAGACGATCAGAATAACCCTCAGCATCTCTCTGCCTCCTGGAGATATGGGATGGATATCCCGTTGTCCGACCGGATCCGGTCGGCGATCCTCTCGACGGCCTCGATCGCCCCTTCCTCGTCGATGGTGAGGAGGCGGCCGTCCCGCATGACCGTCCGCCCGGCGATGATCACCGTCTTCACGTCGTCGCCCGTGGCGGCGTAGACGAGCTGAGAATAGGGGTTGTAGAGGGGCCTCAGGCGGGGTTTCGCCGTGTCGACGATGATGATGTCCGCCGCCTTGCCCTTTTCCAGGGACCCCGTGATCCCGTCCAGACCCAGGGCCCGGGCGCCCTCGATGGTGGCCATCCTTAGGACCGTCCGGGCGTCCATCTCCGAGGGGTCCATGGCCAGGATCTTGTGGAGGCGGGCCGCCGTCCCCATCTCGCCGATAAGGTCGTGATCGTTGTTGCTGGCGCAGCCGTCCGTGCCGAGGCCCACCGTCACCCCCTGTCTCTTCATCTTGACGACGGGGGCCATCCCCGTGGCCAGCTTCATGTTGCTCTCCACGTTGTGGGACACCTTGACGTCGTGACGGGCCAAGATGGCGATCTCCTCGTCGTCGAGCCAGTTGCAGTGGACGGCGATGGTCCTTTCGTTGAGGACGCCGAGGGCCTCCAGGTGCCGGGCGGGGGTCCTGCCGAAGGCCTCGGCGATGATCCCGATCTCGTCGCGGGTCTCGGAGAGGTGGGTGATGAGGAATACGCCGTGGGCGTCGGCGACCTCCCGGACGGCCTTCAGGGTGCCGGGGGAGCAGGTGTAGGGGGCGTGGCAGAAGAGGGCGGGGGTCACGAGCTCCGAGGCCCCCAGCCATCTCTCCAGGTATCTCCGGGCCGCCTCGACGTGTTTCGCGATCTGTTCGGCGTCGTCCCGGCGGAAGTCCCGATCGAAGATGCCCATCCCGGCCACGATGCGCAGCCCCGCCTCCCGGGCCGTCTCGGCGACGGTGCTCTCGTAGAAGTAGCCGTCGCAGAAGGTCGTGGTCCCGGAACGGATCATCTCCGCCGCCGCGAGGAGGGTGCCCGCCCGCACGAAGGGCCTCGTGACGTACCTCCTTTCCAGGGGAAAGATGTAATCGTTCAGCCACCTCATCAGGGGGAGGTCGTCGGCTATCCCCCGGAAGCAGACCATGGGGGCGTGGGTGTGGGTGTTGACCAGGCCGGGGAGGATGATGCATCCCCGGGCGTCGATCCGTTCCCGGGGGGCGTAGAGGGCGGCCAGGGGGCTGTGGGCATCCTCGACGAAGAGGATCTTCCCGTCCCTGATGCCGAGGACGGGGTCTTCCACCACCTTCATGGCGGGGGACATGGTCAGGAGGGTCCCGCCGGTGATGAGGATGTCCAGGGGCGCCGAGCAGGTGTTCATGGTCCTTTATCCTTTCATGCCTCTCTTGATCTCCTCGGCTATCCCGTTGACCCGCTCCATCACCTCCTCCTCGTCGATGGTCAGGAGGCGGCGGTTTCTCATGACGACGCGGCCGTCGATGACGACCGTCTCCACGTCGGACCCGCAGACGGCGTAGACGAGGTGGGAATAGGGGTTGTACATGGGGGTGAGGTGGGGTTTGTGCATGTCGATGACGATGAGATCGGCCTTCTTACCGGCCTTGAGGGACCCGGTTTGCCTTTCCAGACCCAGGACGCAGGCGCCGTCCCTGGTGGCCATGCGCAGGACCGTCTCGGCGGGCATGATGGTCGGGTCGAGGCGCACCGATTTCTCCAGCTTGGCCGCCGTGTCCATCTCCTGGAACATGTCGAGGTTGTTGTTGCTGGCGCAGCCGTCCGTGCCGAGGCCGATTTTGACACCCGCCTCGAGCATCCGGGATATCGGCGCCACCCCCGAGGCCAGCTTCATGTTGCTCTCCGGGTTGTGGACCACCTTGGAGCCGTGATCGGCGAAGAGGCGTATGTCTTGTTCGGTCATGTACACGCCGTGGAAGACGAAGAAGCGGTCGCAGAGGTAACCGAGGTCCTCCAGCAAGGCGTGGGGGGGGACCCCCGACCGCTCTTCGATGACGCCGGTTTCCGTCATGGTCTCGAGGTAGTGGGTGGCCAGGGGGACTCCGTAGGCGTCGGCGAGGGCCTTGGCGTCCCGGAGGAGGGAAGGGGAACAGGTGTAGAGGGAGTGGGGTTCGACGCAGATGTTCACCAGCGGGTCGCCCGCCCATTTCTTGATGAGGTCCTCGGTATAACGCAGACCCTCCGCGGGGGTCTTGACGTTGGGCGAGGGGAAGTCGAAGAGGACCTCCCCGACGAGGCAGCGCATGCCGGCCTTCTTCGCCGCCTGGGCCGTCTCGTCCTCGAAGATGTACATGTCGCAGAAGGTGGTGGTTCCCGACTTGATCATCTCGGCGCAGGCCAGGAGGCTGCCCCAGTAGGCCAACTCCGGGTTGACGTGCCGGGACTCGGCGGGGAAGATGTAATTGCTCCACCAGTCCGTCAGGTTCAGGTCGTCGGCGATCCCCCGGAAACAGGTCATGGCGGCATGGGTGTGGGAGTTGACCAGGCCCGGCATGACGAGACGGCGATGGGCGTCGATGACCTCGGAGGCCCGGTATTTGCCTGTTATCACCTCCCGCGGGCCGATCTCGACGATGACGTCTTTCCTGATCGCCACGGCCCCGTCCGTCCAGACGGTGCCGGCCTCGTCCATGGTGACGACGATTCCGCCCGAAATGACTATGTCCGCCTCGATCATGCCTTCCCTCCCTTTGTAATGCGTGGTCCCGAAAAAATGGTCGCTCCGATTGGAGTTCCGCCTTTCGGCGGCCAAAGCCGCCGGTGGCTCTACGATCTTGCAACGGTAGTTCTTTTAGGCTATTGTGAGCCCGTGGTCAAGGGCATAATGGGCCTGGGTGGCGGAACTGGTAGACGCAAGGGACTTAAAATCCCTCGCAGTCCGACTGCATGCGGGTTCGATTCCCGCCCCAGGCACCACGGTAAAGGGCCCCCGGTGTGCATGTCGCCGGGGGCCTTTTTTATCGCCCTCCACCGGGGACTATGGGCGTAAATTTGACCTTTTCCAGGCCTCCAGATCCGCCAGGGCCCGGTCCCGGTAGAAGGCTCCCCGGTAACGGAGGGCGATGCGGTGCGGCGGGGGTGTGAAGAGGCCGAAGTTGACGTTCATGGGCTGGAAGTCCTTGGCCGACGCGGAGGTTATATGGGCGACGAGGGCGCCGTGGGCCGTCGTGGGCGGGGGCGGCGCGAAATCCCTCCCCGCCAGGCGGGCCAGGACGCTCAGACCGGCCAGGAGGCCCATGGCCGCCGACTCCACGTAGCCCTCCACCCCCGTTATCTGTCCCGCCAGGTAGATCCGCGGTTCTTCCCTGAGGTGCAGGCGGGGTGTGAGGAGGGCCGGGGCGTTGATGAAGGTGTTGCGGTGCATGCTGCCCCAGCGGGCGAAGACGGCCTTCTCGAGGCCGGGGATGGTACGAAAGATCCGGGCCTGTTCCGTCCAGGTGAGGCGTGTCTGGAATCCCACGAGGTTGTAGAGGGTCCCCTCGCGGTTCTCGCGCCGGAGCTGGACGACGGCGAAGGGTTGCCTGCCCGTCCGGGGATCCGTGAGACCGACGGGCTTCATGGGTCCGAAGGCGAGGGTCATCTCCCCCCGCTGGGCGAGGACCTCGATGGGTAGGCACCCCTCGAAGAAGCGGGCCTCCTCGAATTCCCTCAGGGGTACCTTCTCCCCCGCGAGGACGGCCCGGTGGAACAGGCGGTACTCTTCCTCCGTGAGGGGACAGTTCAGGTAGTCCCCCTCCCCCTCGCCGTAGCGGGAGGCCCGGAAGACCTTCTGGTGATCGATGGAGTCGGCCTCCACGATGGGCGATATGGCGTCGTAGAAGTAGAGGTAGGACCCGCCCACCACATCGGCCATGGCCCGGGACAGGGCCTCCGAGGCGAGGGGCCCCGGGGCGAGGATACAGGGACCCCCGGCCGGTATCTCCGTCACCTCTTCCCGGACGATCTCCACGACGGGGGCGAGGGAGGTCAGACGCTCCTCGACGAAGGCGGAGAAGGCCTCCCGATCCACGGCGAGGGCCTTTCCGGCGGGGACGGCCGTGGCGTCCGCCGCGGCCATGAAGAGGGACTCGAGCCTCCTCATCTCCTCCTTCAAAAGACCGACGGCGTTTTCCGTCGCGGCGGACCGCAGGGAGTTGCTGCAGACGAGCTCCGCCAGGCGGGGGGAACGATGGGCCGCCGAAAAACGCCGGGGCTTCATCTCGAAGAGGACGACCCTGACCCCCCTCTTCCCCAGCTGCCAGGCCGCCTCGCAGCCCGCCAGGCCGCCGCCGACGACGCAGACCGGCCCGGAGAGACTCATGGCGAAAGGAGGGGCGTCATTTCCCGCGGGGGATCTTCTTGATGTTCTTGCATTCGGGGTAGCCCGTGCAGCCGAGGAAGGGACCATAGCGCCCCCTCCTGACGGCCATGGGCCGCCCGCACTTCTCGCAGACCTCGTCCGTCGTCTCCGCTTCCTTGGCGGCCTCTTCCGCTCGGCCGTCCCTGCCGAGTCGGACGATGTTCGTGCACTCGGGATACCCGGAGCATCCCAGGAAGAAGCCGTAGCGGCCCTTCCGGCGGACCATGGGTCGGCCGCACTTTTCGCAGACCCGGTCCGTCGCCGGCGGGGCGTCGGGCTTGAGGTCGCCGTTCTCCTCCCTCTTGACGTTGACGATGTTCTTGCACTCGGGGTACCCCGAGCAACCCAGGAAGGCCCCGTAGCGTCCCTCCCTGAGGATCATGGGCCGCCCGCAGAGTTCGCATAGGTGCTCCCCCTCCTGGGGGGCGAGGGGCGCGGGGATGATCCGGCCGTCCTCGTCACGGGTGAAGTTCATGGTGTTGCGGCACTCGGGGTAGTTGGAACAGGCCAGGAACTCGCCGTTCTTGCCCCATTTGATCACCATGTCCCGGCCGCACTTCTCGCAGGGGATCTCCGTGGGGATCTCCACGCCCTTGACGTCTCTCATGGCCGTACCCGCCTTCTCCAGCTCTTCCGCGAAGGTCCCGTAGAACCTGTTCAAGGTCTCGACCCGGTTGGCCTTGCCCTCCTCGATCCCGTCGAGCTCGCTCTCCATGGCCGCCGTGAAGGCCACGTCGAGGATGCGGGGGAAATTCTCGACCAAGAGATCCGTGACGAGTTTTCCCAGGGCCGTGGGGAC
>JAKPCH010000025.1 GCA_029553375.1 Deltaproteobacteria bacterium
TACCGACGCCCTCATCATGGCCGGCGGCCCCACGGCCATCGGCTCCATGCGCAACGTCCAGCTCAAGAGGAAAGGACAGCTTGTCACCACCTTCGACCTCTACGATCTTCTCCTCAAGGGGGACAAGTCGAAGGACATGACCCTCCTGGCGGGCGACGTCGTCTTCGTGCCCGTCACGGGACCCCTGGTAGGGATCGCGGGGAACGTGAAGCGGCCGGCGATCTATGAGCTCCGGGACAGCTACGACCTGGAAACCCTCATCAATCTCGCCGGGGGCATCATCCCCACGGCCTATACCCAGCAGATCCAGGTGGAGCGGATCGTCAAAAACGAACGGCACATCGTCCTCGACATCAACGACAAAAACCTGGAGAAGGCGGCCCAGGTCCGGCTCCAGGACGCCGATCTCGTCAAGGTGTTCAACATCGTGGATGCCAACGTTAACGCCGTCTATCTGAACGGGAACATCAAGCGGCCGGGGAAATACGAGATAAAGGCCGGCATGCGCCTCGGCGATCTCCTCAGGGGGCCGGAGGACTTCCTGCCGGAGACCCATTTCGACTACGCCCTCATCAAGCGCCTCAAGCCGCCGGCGATGGAGACCATCCTGGTGCCTGTCGACCTGGGGGCCATCGTCCTCAAGAAAGACCACAAGGCCGACATCGAACTTAAACCCCAGGACCAGGTCTTCGTCTTCAACAAATGGTTCTTCGAGGAAAAGCCCTTTGCCGTCGTGGAGGGGGAGATCAGGGGGGATTGCAATGCCGACCAGGGGGCCGTGGCGGTCGCTGGGACGCCCAAAGCAGCCTGCCGCGTGAGGCTCGCCGACAACATGCGGGTCCGCGACGCGATCCTGGCGAGCGGCGGCCTTACCTACGAGGCCTACATGGATCAGGGCCAGATCCTGCGGAAAGACAAAAAGGGCAATTACCACACCCTCTATTTCAGCGTGGAGAAGGCCCTGGCGGGGGACCCGGTTCATAACCGCCTCCTGGAGAAGGAAGACAGGATAACCATTCATTCGATTTTGGAGTACGAGTACCGGAAAAACGTCTTCGTTGAGGGTGAGGTGGCCAACCCCGGGCAATACCAGTACACCGAGGGGATGCGGGTCCGTGACCTCGTTTTCCGGGGGGGCAACATCCTGGAGTCGGCCTATCTCGACGAGGCGGAGATCGCCTCTCTCATCATCGAAGGCAGGAAGGGTATTCGCACGGAAAAGAAGGTCATCAATCTGCGCAAGGCCCTCGCCGGCGACCCGGCCCACAACGTGCCCCTCAAACCCCACGACCGCCTGCTGGTGAAACGGATCCCCGAGTGGGGACCTATCAAGTACGTCACCTTGTCCGGTGAGTTCCGCTTCCCCGGGCGTTACGCCATCCACAAGGGCGAGCGGCTCTCGTCGGTCATCGAGCGGGCCGGTGGCTACCTGCCCACGGCGTATCTGCGGGGGGCCTATTTCACCCGCGAGTCGGTGCGGCGTCTCCAACAGAAAAGCCTGGAAGACATGACGCGGCGCATGGAAAGGGAGCTGCTGTCCACGGCCTCGTCCCAAATCGGGAGTTCCCTCTCTGCGGAAGAGGTCCAGTCGAAGACCCAGGAGATCCAGTTCAAGCAGCGTCTGATCGACTACATGCGGGGGTTGAAGGCGACGGGGCGGATGACGATCGCCGTCTCCAACTTGAGGCTCCTGAAGGGCTCGCCCTATGATATCGAGCTCGAGGACGGCGAC
>JAKPCH010000029.1 GCA_029553375.1 Deltaproteobacteria bacterium
TGGGCTGCAGGACGCCGTGGCGGGCCACGGAGGCCGTCAACTCCTCCATCGCCTCGGGCTCCATGGTCTTGCGGGGCTGATTGGGATCCGCCTTCAACAACTCCAAAGGTAGCTGGTAAAGGGTACCTTTGCTGAACGTCTCGGTCATTGTCTCACCTTTCGTCTTGGTGTTCCAGGGTCATGACACCTAATCTGTAATCCATCGTTTTTGCAAGTAAATTTTTCGAAAAAAAGGGAAGCAAAACATAAGAAATGCTAATTTTTAAGGTCTGACCTCCGGGAAATTGTATTAGAGGTCGGAGCCAGTAGAGGCTAAGGCGTGGTTGGTGTAGCCGAAGCCTTTTGCAGCGCAGGTGCGGATGCCGTCGCCCGGGGGCTCCAGACCGGCGCGCTTCAGGTCGTAGTCCACCATGATACGCACGAGCTCGTCGAAGGTCGTCCGGGGCTCCCAGTGGAGTTTCGCCTTGGCCTTGGCGATGTCCGCCTGGAGGTGCTCCACCTCCGTGGGGCGGAAGTAGCGGGGGTCGATCTCGATGAGGACCTGCCCCTCCCGCAGGCGTGCGGCGGCGGCGGGGACGGGCAGGCTCTCGCCGTCCAGGGCGGTGACGATGCCCCGCTGGGCCGTGCCCTCGCCCCTCCAGGAGATAGTGACGCCGACGTAGGCGAAGGCCTTCTCCAGGTACTCCCGGACGGAGTGGCTCTCCCCCGTCCCCACGACGTAGTCGTCGGGGGCCTCCTGCTGGAGCATCAGCCACATCATCTCCACGTACTCGGGGGCGAAACCCCAGTCACGCCGGGCGTCGAGGTTTCCCAGATAGAGTCTCTCCTGCTCCCCCTTGAGGATGGCGGCGATGGCCCGGGTGATCTTCCGGGTGACGAAGGTCTCGCCCCGCCGGGGCGATTCGTGGTTGAAGAGGATCCCGTTGCAGGCGAAGAGGCCGTAGGCCTCCCGGTAGTTCACCGTGAGCCAGTAGGCGTAGACCTTCGCCGCCCCGTAGGGGCTCCGGGGGTAGAAGGGTGTCGCCTCGTTCTGGGGGGGCGGGGAGGCGCCGAACATCTCCGACGAGGAGGCCTGGTAGAACCGGGCGGCGACGCCGCTGCGGCGGATGGCCTCCAACAGGCGCGTCGTCCCCAGGCCGGTGATGTCCCCGGAGTACTCGGGCATGTCGAAGCTCACCCGCACGTGGCTCTGGGCCCCCAGGTGATAGACCTCGTCGGGCCGGACGTTGTAGATGAGGCTGGCGATCTGCCCCGCGTCGGAGAGGTCCCCGTAGTGAAGGAAGAGGCGCGCCCGCTCTTCGTGGGGGTCGGCGTAGATGTGGTCGATCCGGCCCGTGTTGAAGGTGCTGGCCCGGCGGATGAGGCCGTGGACCTCGTAGCCCTTCGCCAGGAGAAACTCCGCCAGGTAGGACCCGTCTTGGCCCGTGATGCCCGTGATCAGTGCCTTTTTCATTGCCACCCCCGTTGTCGTGATTGACCTGTGTTCACCCTGGTGCATCTCGAAGACCATTTTGGAACGATCGTCTTAGACGCCCCGTGTTGGATCTTTGGCTGCCGCCCCTCCAGGCCCGATGGCGCGGCGGGAAAAACGCTAATTTTCAAGACCTGACCCCCGGGTGCGGATGTCCTTGTCGAGGTAGAGCTTCGTGTTGCGCTGGATGTGGTTGAAGAGGCTCGTGAAGTGGTCGACGTCCTGGGCCACGTCCCGCGTCCAGGGGGAGAAGCCGAAGTAGTAGGAGGTCCGGGAGTCGGAACCCTTGAAGAGCCTGAAGGGGATGGCGATGGAGATCCCCTTGTCGTGGTAGCCGTTGTTGTGCTGGTCCGTGAACATCGAGGTGTCGGTGAAGCTGTACCAGACCCGGAGGATGACGCCGTTGATGAACTTCGAGACGGAGATCACGGTCCCCTTGTCCCCGGCGAGGAAGCGGCCCGTCTTGATGTCGATGGAGCCCTCGATCTCAGGAATATTGATCCGGGCGTTGACGAAGCCCGTCGTGTACCAGGACTTGTAGTCCTCCTCCTTGAAGGCGAGGAGGCTGTCCGGCTTGCGCTTCTTGACGTAACTCCCCCCCAGGCCCAAGAGGAGTCGTCCCCCCCAGAAGGGCCGGGCCACCTCGGCGTCGAAACCGCCGTACTGGACCTCCAGGTAGCCCCCCGAGACCCGCCCGTAGATCTCGTAGGGGAACTTCTCCATCTGCTCGAACATGAGGACCCCCAGGTTCGCCTTCTCCTTCGTGTAGAGCCACAGATCGGAGCGGACGGCCTG
>JAKPCH010000031.1 GCA_029553375.1 Deltaproteobacteria bacterium
ACGAGATACTGGGGCTCGGCGCAGGCGGACCCGATGAAAATCGTGTCCCCCCGGTGAATGTGCCCGAATACCTCTTCCTCCGAAACAAACTTCCCGGGATATACGGCACGCCAATGATCCAAAGGCATAAACAACCCCTAAGGTACACGGCCGATGGGGGAACCCGTATCTTAGGTGGGACGCTGATGGAGGTCGTCCCCGGTCGGTACGGGACATAACGATGGGGATTGAGACGGCTGCTCGGTCCTCGGGCTCATCGGGGTCGAGCTTCACCCCCTCTTCGCCGCCGTCGTACCTGTCGTCGGACCGTCCGTCGTTCCCTGTTGGACCTACACCCCGCACCGGTAGGTGCAGAGACACCCTTCGCCTTTTTGCTTTTATTATTTCTTCACACTGTAATTATACCAGTGCCTGGTGTTGAATGCGTCCTTAACGATGTTCACCGCCGCGTCGATGTTGAGGTTCTTGGTGTTGAGGACAAGGTCGTAGTTCAGGGGGTCCAGCATATCCTTGTTGAAATATTTCCTGATGAAGGCGATGCGGTTGGCCTCCGTCATGAGGACCCTTTTCTTCGCCTCCTCCTCCGGGACATTGTACGCCTTTATGACATTATCCACCCGTGTCTGGAGGGGCGCCACTACCAGTACCCTGAGGCACACTTCCTCGGGCAGGATGAAACTGGCGCCGCGGCCCATGATAAGGGCGTGACCGTGTGTCCCGATGGCGAACACAACGTGTGTAAGGTGCTGGAGATATTCATAGGACCACATGCGTTCTTCCGCCAGGGCCTGGAGCCACTCATCGAGAATGGAGCGATCCTGCTCGTCGAGGGACTCCACTATCTTTTTGCTGACCTTCGAATTCTCCGCTATCCTCTCGACGATCTGACTGTCGAACAGGTCGATGTCCAGCTCCTTGGCGAGGCGGGCAGCGATGGAATTCGCGCCCGCACCCGGCAGACGCGACATGGTGATAACGGGCCTGATGGGTTTCTTGTATTTCTTCTTCTGGTCAAGCTGCCATCTCTTGATCTGTTCCTCAACGATCTTATCAAGCGATTTTCTTGCTTGCGTCATCGATTCCATGAATTCCTCCCATACTGTTTATTTGCTTTTTCACCGTCTTGTTCGGTCCGCGCTCCGCTTTCCATACTAAAGAATCGGCGTATGTTTTTCAAGATAAATGTGAGACAGTCAGCGGTTGGGGCCGCCAAACCGGGACCGGTGGGAAGGACCTCCCTGGATACGGTGACGCTTCGGAGGGTTGCGGGGCCGAGAAGGCGCGTCGGTGGTTACACCTCAGTCTTTGAAGATCTCTTCCAGACGGAGATGTTCCCGGGCCATCCGCCCGAGGAGGGCGACCTTGTCCTGATCGTCTCTGGTAATCAGGGGATCGAGGACGTCTATGTGCTTGGCCACGTTAAGGGTGTCCGCCGGGACCATCAATAGGGGGATCCCGCGTTCTTTCGCGATGTCGATGATCTTGGCCCCGGGCGTGATACCTTCCGTCAGGACGACGCAGGCCGTATCGCTTTCCAGGGAAGCAAGGATCATGTCGGTCCGGTCGCCGCTCGTGATCACGGCCTTGCCGCCCTCCTTGAAAAGGGGGTTTTCCAGGGCCGCGTTGACGTGCATGGTGCCGATGAAGACGCAGTTGACCTTTCGCCGGAGGTGTTCTTCTCCCGTCAGGGTCTTTGCAAAGAGGCGCTCCGCCAGGTAGCCCACCGTGAAGGTCGCGAGTTCCTTCTCCAGGGGCATTATGCCGAGGATCTTCAGGCCCGTCCGCTCGATCAAGTCGAGGTTGTTCTCCTTGAATTCCTCGATATCGGGGATCTTGTTGATGATAATGCCGCCGAAGTTCACATCCTTCATGTCGACGCGCTTCGCGAGGAAGGTGATGTCGTCGAGGATGGAGTTTTCGTTGCCACCGAGGACCAACACAAGCTTCCCCCCCGTGTGGGACGCGATGGATATCGGGTCGAGATAGACGGAGGTGCCGTAGTTCAAGCTCTTTCCGCCCTCTATGAAAACGATGTCCTTGTCCTTGCCCACGCCGGCGACTTCGTCCCGGAGTTTCTCCAGTAGGGATGTCTCGTCGTACATGAAGCGCAGCTTCGAATGATCAAAACCGATGGATATTTCTTCGGGAATCTCATGGAGGCCGAACAGGTTGGTCATCAGGGCCGCGTCATAGTCCCATAATTTCTTCTTCTTATAGAGCAGGCGGTCGCCGAAGGGCTTCATGTAACCGAAAGCCCCCTTGTAAGTCGCCGCGAGACCAATGATCACGCTCGTCTTGCCTACGCTCCGACACGTGGATCCAATGATGAGATTTTTCATGTTTCACCTCGCAAGAAATCGTTTAATCGGAACGTCTTGGCGTTGTCAAGGACGAAGTGGAGCCGCGTAAATAGGGGGGCATAATACTTAATTCCTAACGGCCATAAATCTTTGGAGAAAATTTCAAAAAGAGAGGGGTGTCGCGTTCCCCGACTTGATCTTCGCCGCCACGGCCTCGGCCAGGAGGGCCTCCTCCACGGGTTCACCATCGACGGCCGGGCCGCCCACGACGACCCAGAGGGGGGCCCGGCGACGGACGGCGGGGCGGTCGGCACAGGCGCGCTCGCAGCCGCAGAGGAGCAGCCCGGCGGCATAGGGCCTCTCCGGGTCCATGACCTCCAGGCGGTCCGCTCCCAGGAGGTCGCCCAACCCCCGGAAGACGGCCCGGCGGTCGATCCGGGGGTTGCAGCCGCCGCAGTACTTGACGCCGATCACGTGATCGCCGCTGCGGGCCGAGGCGGGACGGGCGGTGCCCCCGCGGAACCGGCCGGTCGTGTGCGCTTCCATCGTCCCCGGTGTCCGTCAGTCCTTGATGCGGGCGATCTCCTTGGCCAGTTTTTTCTTCTGTTCGAGGTTTCCCTGCCGGGCGATCATGATCCGCTGGGCCTGGGGTGAACCGGCCCCATGGAGGGACTCGGTCCGGTAACCCACGGCGGCCGTGCCGAGGGTGATGTTCTCGATGAGCCTCATAACCCGGCAGCGGTGCTCCGTAGGCACGGACGCGACGCCCCGGAGGTACTTATCCAGGACCTTGCCGATCTCGGGGTGTCTGAGATCCCGTTCCGAGGGCATGGTGACCATGAGGCCCCCGGCGATGTCCTCGGCCAGGCGGGCGATCTCGTAGGGGAAACGGGTCACGTTCTGCTTACAGACGTTCGCCAGCAGAAGATCGATGAGATAGTTGCCCGAGGGGGTCCGGTGGCCCTCGGCGGAGCAGGCGATCCCGCAGGAGTACAGGGTTTCGTTGAGGTGGATCATCTCGATGAGCTTGTCCCTGATGTGAGAGGCCTTCCCGGCGCCGTTGTAATCGGCGATGAGGGCCGCGGCGCCGATGAGGACGTCACCCACCCCCACCTTGCACCCCCCGTAACTCTGGCGATGGTAGCCGGCGAAGCGCTCCACCAGGGCGCCGCTGAACTCGTGTTCGCCGTACATGAAGACGTTTTCCCAGGGGACGAACAGGTCCTCGAAGACCATCAGGGCCTCGTGGCCGCCGAACTCCCGGTTGCCCACATCGATCTCGCCGCCCTCGAGCTTCCGGGTATCGCAGGACTGACGGCCGTAAACGTAGAGGATGCCGTCCGCGTCGGCCGGGGCGGCGAACGCGAGGGCGTAGTCCTTATCCTGGGCCGTCATGGTCATGGTGGGCATGACGAGGATCCAGTGGGAATTCACGGCCCCCGTCTGGTGGGCCTTGGCGCCCCTGACGACGATCCCGTCCCGGCGTTTTTCCACCACCCGGGTGTAGAGGTCCGGATCGGCCTGGCGGCTCGGCGGCAGGCCCCGATCCCCCTTGGGGTCCGTCATGGCCCCGTCCACCGTCCAGTCTTCCTCCTGCATGGTCCTCAGAAATTTCAGAAACCGCTCGTGGTAGGAGGTGCCCAGCTTTCGGTCCATCTCGAAGGTCACGCTGTAGACGGCGTTGATGGCGTCCATGCCCACGCAGCGCTGGAAGCAGGCCCCCGTTTTCTGGCCCAGGAGGCGCTGCATCTTCACCTTCTTGATGAGGTCGTCCGTGTCCTGGTGGATGTGGCAAAACCGGTTGATTTTCTCCCCCGTCAGGTGAGATAGGGCCGTCATGAGGTCTTCGTGCTCCGGCATTCCGGCGAGGGCGTAAGTCATCTTCACGGAGTTCATGGAAGGCCGGATGATGGGGTGATCGACGGGCGACGTCACCCTTTCCCCCATCAGGTAAACCCGGAAACGCATCCGGCGGAGACTCTCTTCGTACTGCTCCGGTGTCTTGAGGGCCATGGTTCTTCCTCCTTATTTGTAAGGTATAATGGAGATCCCCCTTTTCCCGGGGCAGTATAGGACGGCAGCGAGGACATGTCAAAGTGAAGGTCTTCGTCGGGACCTCGGGTTGGAGCTACGAACACTGGGAGGGCGTCTTCTACCCCGCGGGTCTGCCCGCCCGGGACCGTCTCTCTTACTATGCCCGCCTCTTCGCTACTGTGGAGATCAACGCCTCCTTCTACCGCCTCCCCCGGGAGCGGACGTTTCTCGACTGGAAGGACCGGACGCCCGGGGGATTCATCATGGCCGTCAAGGCGAACCGCTACATAACCCACGTAAGACGGCTGCGGGACCCGGAGGAACCCCTGGCGCGGTTTTTCCGGGCCGCCCGGTGCCTGGGGGAGAAGCTGGGACCCGCCCTCTTTCAGCTTCCCCCCTCCCTGGCCTTCGACGGGCCACTCCTGAAGGAGTTTTGCCGGTCCCTGGCGGTTTACGGCCACCGCTGCGCCCTGGAGGTAAGACACCAAAGCTGGCTGTGTGAAGAGGCCTACGGGGTCTTGGCCGCTCACGGCGTCGCCCTGTGCGCGGCCGACACGGCGGGGCGCTACCCCTACGCCGAGGTCCTCACGGCGGATTTTGCCTATGTCCGCCTCCACGGGGCCGAAAGCCTCTACCGCTCCTGTTACACCGACGAAGAGCTCGCGGCCTGGGCGGGTAAGATCCGCTCCTGGGACCGCGACGCCTATGTCTACTTCGACAACGACTTCGGCGGCCACGCCCCCTGGAATGCGGCCTTCCTGAGGGGCCTGTTGACGCCTTAGACGGCTCGGGCTTATCGTGGGAAAGTCTTGTGGAGGCGGGGAGATGGTGAAACGGACAGCGCGGCGCCTGACGATCATCCTTCTTTGTTCCCTGGTCTTCGCCGGGGAAGGGGCGGCCTGCTCCTGCGCCTGGGGAGGGCCGTTCTTGAAGGTGGCGCCGGAGGCCCCCCTGATCGTCCGGGGCCGGGTCACCCGCCATGACCGGACACCTGCGCCGGCCATGGCGGTCTTCGTACTGGAGACCCTCAAGGGCGCCCTGTTGGACTCGGGGCTGGTCGTCCAAATGGGCGACGGGATGCACTGCCGGCCCCCCGTCGAGATGTTTCCCCCGGGGACGGAGTGGATCCTGGCCCTCAACGGACCGGGCTCCAAGCCGGGCCGGGGCCTGGCCCTCTCTCACTGCGGCGAGTACTGGCTCCGCGTCGAGGGAGGGGAGGCCGTGGGCGCCGTCGAGGAGGGCCCGCCGGCGGTGAAGCGCATCCCCCTGGAGGATCTCCGGCGGCGGATAAAATACCCGAAGTTTCGGGAGGAGTTTTCCGGGAGGGCGAAAAGGGGGAAACGCTATGGGCGATCCTTCGGTCCTGGGTTCACCTTCAGCTTGGAACCGACGCCGACAGGCTGGGAGATCGCCGTCTCGGAGATCGGCCGTGACGAAAACCTCGCCCGCTTGACCCCGCCGCTGCACTTCGTCCCCAACCCCAGGGAGATTGAGGGCTGGCAGTTTCTCGCGGACCCGTCGCGCTGCCCCGAGAGGCCCTACGGGGCCGAGGCCGGTCCGGGCCTCGTGAGGGAGTTCGTGTTTTCGCCGGAGGTCGGCAAGACCATCGGAGGCGAGGTGACGCCGGAGGACGTGGAGGCGATCCGACGCTTCGGCCGCGGGACCCTCACGATCAGGGGTTTCACCCTCCAGGGGGAGGCGCCCTGCCCGGCCGTGGAGGAGATGGAGTTCACCGTCTCGATCGAGGGCGGGGGGATATGAAATTCGGGGACACGATGACCCTTTTCTCCCCAAAAATAATTCAATGAAAACGACTGTTTACGAATTAAGTATTGTGTCCCCCAATTTGGCGGTGGCGAGGGCGAGGCACTTGTCGGCGGCGCCGTAGTACAGACGGACCGTGTCCCCGTCGGCGACCCAGCCGCAGGGGAAGACGACCTTGTCCACGTCGCCCGTCAGCTCGTAGGGGGTCTCGGGGGCGAAGACCCACTCGTCCGAGCGGGCCACGAGGCGGGTCGGGTCCTCGAGGTCGAGGAGGGCCAGGCCGAGGCGGTAGATGCAGCCGCCGGCGGTGTAGCGGACGCCGTGGTAAAGGATCAGCCAGCCCTCCTTCGTTTGCAGGGGCGGCGGCGAGAGGCCTACCTTGGCCGCGTCCCACCAGGGGCCCTCCCGGGCCGTGATGAGGGGTCTGTGATCGCCCCAGTGTTTCAGGTCGGGGCTGAAGGAGATCCAGACGTGGGCCCCGAAGGCGGAGGACCCGGGTACGGGCCGGTGGATCATGGCCCAGCGGCCCCGGAAGCGCGCGGGGAAGAGGGCCGCGTCCTTGTTCTCCGGGGGCGTGACGGGCCCCCACCGTTCGAAACTTTCAAAATCTCTCGTCGTCGCCATGGCCACCAGGGGCCCCAGGCGGGAATAGGCCGTGTAGAGCACTACCCACAGGTCGAGTTCTTCCAGGTAGGTGATCCGGGGGTCCTCGATCCCCCAGGCCTCCTCGGGGTGGTTGACGGGGTCGGGAGTAAGGGTCGGGGCGGAGGCGATGCGCCAGCCCGTCACCCCGTCGCGGCTCCTGGCCGTCGCCAGGTGGGAGATGCCGCGCCGGTCCTCCACCCTCATCAGGAGCAGGGTCTCGCCCCGGAAGAGGGCGGCGCCGGCGTTGAAGACGGCGTTGGCCCCGTAGGGGATGTCCGACGGCCGGATGATGGGGTTTCCCTCGTAGCGATGGAAGGGTTCTTTCCTCGATACCACCTTTTGCACTCCCTCTCAGAACTCGAGGTCCAAGACGACGGGCCGGCCCGTCTCCACGGCCCGGCGGGCGAGCTCGTAGGCCTCGTTGTACTGCCGCGCCACGATTTCCCAGGAAACGACGTTGTCGAGGTACCGCTTGAGGTTCTCGCCCAGCTCCATCCTCAGCCCCTCGTCGAGGGCCAGCTTGATCACCTTCTGCCTCAGCATCTCCTTGGTGGTGAACAGGAGACCCCCCTCGCTCTCGAGGGTCTGGGCCGTGAGGCCCTCCATGGGGGCCGTGGTGATGTAGGGCTTGTTCAGGGCGATGATCCTGGCCAGGGTCCCCGATTGGGTCTCGTCCGTCGTCGGCAGGACGATGAAGTCGCAGATGGCCATCATCTTGTAGTAATCGTCCCCCCGGGGGACGAACTCGTAGTAGTGGGCGATCCCCTTGCTCTCCAGGGCCATGACCTCGCTCTTCCATTCCTCGTAGTCCCGCCGGTGTCTTTCGTCCCGCCAGGTGCCCGCGGCGAGGAGATCCCAGTCCTGGCCGCTGATTTCCTTGATCTCCCTGTGTATCCCCTCCCACATGGAGAGGAGGATATCCCACCGCTTGTTGGACTGTATCCAGCCGATCATGCCCACGACGTGTTCGGCCAGCCCCGTCTTGTCCAGGTTGAACTGGCGCCTCAGCTCTGGGATCTCGTGGATCCCCCACCGCTTGTCCGGCCGTGCCCCGTGGGGCACCACCATGATGTTGCGGGGCGTGGGCCAGTTCTTGCCCTGGAAGGTCCAGTCGAGGCGCCACTTCTGATAGTGGCACTTGAAGAGGAGGACGTGGCAGCGCCTGCTCAGGCGGTAGATGAAGTCCGCCTCGGCGTCCCGCAGGCGGCCGTGGACCGTGTGGGGTTCCACGACGAGGGGAAAGGTGCCCACGGCCTCGAGGAGATCGAGAAAACCGTCGTTGCCGTCGCCTACGCCCCGGTCGTCGTAATGCTCGTAAAGGCCGTACTCGTGCTCGATGTGGACCACGTAGGGGTCGAGCCTCTCGATCTGGCGGGCCACGGGGCGCCACCAGTCGGCCTTCCTCGTGTCGATGATGGGGAAGACCCCTTCGCCTTCCCCGTCGGTGTGGCTGATGACGAGGACCTCCCGTCCGGGGTTGGCCTTGGCGATGAACTCCCGGGCCTCCTCGCAGAAGGTGGCGATGCCGCAGAGGCGCGGCGGGTAGGAACTGACCATGACGATGGGTTTATCCGGCATGGGCCAGGGCTCCCCCCGCGGCATGGGTCTGCGTGAAGGCCTCACGGGCGATCTGGTGGGGCCGCAGGCGGTAAAAGTGGAGGAAGGACAGGAGGCACACGAGGGTGGATTCGGCGCCCTGGTTGCGGTTTGGGCCGTCGCTCTGGAGGCCGTCGCAGCAGCCGCCCGTCTTGTGGTCGTAGAGGGGGGCGTGGAGGTCGTTGCGCCCGAGGAACCATTCCAGGCAGGTCTGGGCGTGATGCACCCAAGCCTCCTCGCCCGTCGCCTCGTAGGCGGCCCGGCAGGCCTCGATCATGTTGAAGGCCTCGATGGGCTGCTGGTCGAACCGGGCCTTGGCGCCGCCTTTGGGATACCAGCCCTTGTTGCCGACGGGGACGAAGTGGCCCCTCTCGCCCGTCTGGACCTCCATGAGCCAGGAGAGGGAACCCAGGCCGGCCTTGAGCATCTCGGGCCTGTTCTGACCGTTCCCCGAGACGATGAGGGCCTGGGCGATCTTGCCGTTGGCGTAGGTGAGGCAGTCCTCGAGCCAGGGCCAGCCGTCCCTCGCGTTCTGTCGGTGGAGGAGGTAGAGCCGCTCCGACAGGTTTTCCCTGACGCGCCGGACCTCGCTGTCCCCCCCGAACCGCTTGAGGTAGGCGTCGATGCCCAGGAGGGCGAAGGCCCAGGCCCGGGGCGAGGTGAAGTGGGTGACGGCGGGGAGGGCCCGGACGAAGATGTCCTGGGCCGCCGCCCGGATGTCGGTCGACGGTGCGAGGGCCACCGCCTCGCCCAGCCCCCAGACGGCCCGGCCGTGGCTGTCCTCCGAGCCTATTTCCTCCTGCCAGCGCCGGTCGTAGCCCAACAGATTCCGGAATCGGCCCCTTGTGCCGTCGAAGGCGTGGAGCAGGAAGCCCAGATATCGGCAGGCGAGGTCCGTCGTCACCTCTTTCTCCCCCGTCATCTCCTGATACATCAAGACGGCGATGAGGGCCCGGGCGTTGTCGTCGGTGCAGTAACCGAAGTCGCGGGCGGGGATGATGAACTTGGCGTGCTGGAGGATCCCCGTGTCGTCCGTCAGGCCCAGGACATGGTCGAGCTTGGGCTGGGGGACCTCGGGCGGGGCGACGCTGACCGTCTTCGCCTGGAAGACGGGCCGGGGGGCCATCTCCCGCTCCTCCTTGACGGTGCTGAAGAGGGAGAGGTACTGTCGCGCCACCTCTTTCCAGACCATCTCCCGGCAGTAAGTATAGGCCCGCTTGCGCATGGCGTGTCGCTCGACCTCCCGTCTCAGGAGGTAGTTCACCTCCTGTGCCAGGGCGGCGGGGTCCCTGAAGGGCACGAGGCGGCCCCGGCCGTCGGCGAGCATCTCTTCGGCGTACCAGTAGGGGGTCGAGACGACGGCCTTGCCGCAGCCCAGGGCGTAGGCGAGGGTGCCCGAGACGATCTGCTCCCGGTTGAGATAGGGGGTCACGTAGACGTCCGCCGCCCCCAGAAACTCGCATAACTCCGTCAGATCGACGAAGCGGTTGTGGAAGATCAGGTGGTCCGCCACCCCCAGCTCCCGGGCCCGCCGCTGGAGGGAGAGGCGATAGGCCTCCCCCTGGTCCCGCTTGACGTGGGGGTGGGTGGCACCCAGGACGATGTAGACGGCGTCCGGGTGTTCCTTGACGATGGCGGGCAGGGCGTCGATCATGTTCTCGATCCCCTTGCCGGGCGACAGGAGGCCGAAGGTCAGGATGACCTTCCTTCCCTCCACGCCGTACTGGTCCTTGTAGAAGTTGGGGTCCACGAAGGGGACGTCGTGGATGCCGTGGGGGATGAAGGCGACCTTTTCCGGCGGGACGGCGTAGACGGACCGGAGGATGTCCACAGCCCGGCGGCTCATGACGACCAGGCGGTCGGAGATCTGGGCGATCCTCTTGATGACCGTTGCCTGGCCCTCCGTCGGTTCCTGGAGGACCGTGTGGAGGGTCGTCACGACGGGCGTGCGGAGGTTCCCCAGGAGCTCGAGGATGTAGTCGCCGTCGGCGCCCCCGAAGATGCCGTACTCGTGCTGGAGGCTGACGACTTCCACGCGGTTCATGTTGAGGAAATCGGCCGCCAGGCGGTACTGGATGAGGCTGTGCTGGTCGATCTCGAACCGGACCCGGGGCGGGTAACGGTAGCCCTCGGGGCGGTCGTTCATCACCACGGCCCAGTGTTCGCCCTCGGGGTTTTCCTGGACCATGGCGGTGATCAGATCGGTCGTGAAGGTGGCGATGCCGCACTGGCGGGGGATAAAGTTGCCGATGACGGCGACCTTGCGGGGGTAGGAATGGTGCTGGATGATCTGTGACATCGGTACCTCCTTGCCTCGCTCTTGCCGCCCGGGGCAGGGGTCCACAAGGAGTTGACAAGCCGGTGGGGGGTCGGTAAAAGCTCCTTGATCCCACGTGTCCGGACCCCGAGCCCTTTGCGGGCCGATGCGGGCCTCATTGCAAACAGATGGGTTACGATCCGGCAACGAATCGAATTGACAAGGGTTTTAACCTTAGACAAGGAAAATATAAGCGAGGTTTCCCGTTTGTCAAGGGTCGGTGGAAATCGGGGGACATGATACTTAATTTCTAACTCGTTGTTTTTAATGGACTATTTTTTGAGAAAAAATAGGTATTGTGTCCCCCTTTTTCTGGTTTTGGTCACCGCCGCCGTCTTTTGGCAGGTCACGGGTCACGATTTCGTCTCCTTCGACGACGACGAGTACGTCTACGACAACGCCCACGTCCGCCGGGGGCTGACGGCGGACAACGTCGTCTGGGCCTTCACCACCACCCACGCCCACAACTGGCACCCCCTGACCTGGATTTCCCACATGGCCGATGTCGGTCTCTTCGGTCTGGACGCCCGCCGCCATCACCTCGTCAGCCTCCTTTTTCACCTCGCCAATGCCGTCCTCCTCTTCCTCGTCCTGAAGAGGATGACGGGGGCCCTCTGGCGCAGCGCCTTCGTCGGGGCCCTTTTCGCCCTCCACCCCCTCCACGTGGAGTCCGTGGCCTGGATCTCCGAGAGGAAGGATCTCCTCTCCACCCTCTTCTTCTTTCTGACCCTGACGGCCTACACCTCCTACGTGGAAAAGGGCGGCAGGGGCAGATACCTGCTCGTTTTCGCCCTGTTCGTCCTGGGTCTCATGGCCAAGCCCATGCTGGTGACCCTCCCCTTCGTCCTGTTGCTCCTCGATTACTGGCCCTACGGGAGATTCGCCGCCGCGGGCGGGCAGGGTCCCCGGGAGGCGACGGCGTCGGCGCCGCCGGGGGAGCGCGGCAAGAAGATCGGGAAGGGGAAGGCCAAGAAGACTCCCGTCAGGGAGGCGCCGCCGCGGGCGGAGACGCGGCCCGTAATGAGACCGGCGTCCCTCGTCGCGGAAAAGATACCCCTCTTCGCCGTCGTTGTCGTCGCCTCCGGCGTCACCCTCTGGGCCCAGCAGCGGGTCGTGAAACCCATGGAGCTCTTCCCCCTCCCGGGGCGGATCGCCAACGCCTTCCTCTCCTACGCGATGTATCTCGTCAAGACCTTCTGGCCCGTCGATCTGGCCGTCTTTTACCCCTACGTGAGACTTTCGCTCCTGTCGCCGCCGGTGATCCTCTCGGTCCTGTTCCTCGGCGCCGTAACGGCCTTCGCGTTCCTCAAGGCCCGCCGTCACCCCTACCTCGTCGTCGGCTGGCTGTGGTACCTCGGGACCCTCGTCCCCGTCATCGGTCTCGTCCAGGTGGGCCTCCAGGCCATGGCCGACCGTTACACCTACACCACCCTCATCGGCGTCTTCATCATGATCGCCTGGGGTGTCCCCGATCTCCTCAAGGGGGTCCCCCGGCGGCGGGAGATCCTCGCCGTCCTGGCGGCTTTGGCCTTGGCCGTGTCGGCGGCCGTCACGTGGCACCAAGTCCGGTTTTGGCAAAACAGCCTGACCCTCTACGAACGGGCCGCGAAGGTGACGAAGGGGAACTGGTGGGCCCACTACAACCTCGGCCTCACCCTGATGCTGGAGGGGAAGGACGACGAGGCCCTCAAGAACTTTCAGGAGGCCCTGAGGTATAGGCCGGACGACCCGGAGGCCCTTCTGAACGTCGGCGTCATCCATGCCCGGCGGGGCGACGTCGAGGGGGCGGCGGCCCGCTTCCGGCGGGTCCTGGAGGTCAACCCCTCCTCCGACAAGGCCCACCGCAACCTCGGCAAGCTGTTCCTCGACAGGGGGGATGCGGCCGGGGCCCTCGGCCACCTGAAGGAGGCGGTGCGCCTCGATCCCTCAAGCGCGGAGAACCACTTTTTTCTCGGCCGGGCCTATGCCCGGGGCAACGACCTCGAGAAGGCCGCCGCCCATTACCTGGAGGCCCTGCGCCTGAAACCCGACCACGTGGAGGCCATAAACAACCTCGGCATCGTCCTGGCCCGCCAGGGGAAGATCGACGAGGCGATCGCCCGCTTCCGCGAGGCCCTCTTCATCAACCACTCATACCGGGAGGCCCAGGTCAACCTCCAGGCGGCCCTGAGACTCCGAGACGGGGGAAATAGGGGGACACGATAACCCCTTGGGCCCCAAAAATACCCCAATTAAATCGGCAAGTTAGGAATTAAGTATTGTGTCCCCCGATTTTTAGTAGTCGCCGGGGGGGATGTGGAAGAGGCGGGCGATGACGGAGTCGAAATAGTCGGGGAGGTAGCGGTCCCAGATGCGGACGGGCAGTTCCTCGAGGTCCGGGCGGTCGGAGAAGGGGAACAGGAAGAGGTAACGGACGAGGTACTCGACGTTCTTCGCCAGGTGACCCCGGTACTGCTGGTGGAGCCGCTGGGAGATGATCCTGTCCTCGTGCATGCACCGGCCGATCTCGCTCTCGAGAAGCTCCTGGTAGTTGGAGCAGATGATCTCCAGGTCCACCTCCCGCTCGCCGGAACGGACGAAGGCGGCGAATTCGTCCGCCTGTCTGTCGACCCCCATGCCCCGCCTCACCAGGGCCTCCCGGACGACGGGGGGGATGGGCCGGGAGACGATCTCCTCCTTGGGGGGTTCGATGCGGACCACGAGGTTGTCGGCGTTGTATAGCCCCTGGTGACGCTCTTCCTCGATGACGCGGCAGTTTTCGAACGTCTCCAGGGCCCTCCGCAGGGCCGCCTTCTCGCCGTCCTCCAGGACCACCTTGACGCCGGCGACGTCGTTGATGACGAGCAGATCCGGGTCGTTGGCGATCCTGAGATTCTTCATGTCCTGGGTGAAGCGCTCCTCCGCGGCGATGAACTCGGCGAGCATCTCCTCGGGGGTGGAGAGGAGGGATTCGCGGGGGACGTGCAGTCTGGCGGCCCTCTCCGCCGCGAGGTCCATGGCCCTCTTCTTGATGGCGTCATAGATCCAGTCGCTGATCCGCCGGGCCACCTTCTCCGCCAGGCGCCGCACCCTCTTGATGCGCCACGAGCCGACGAAACGCTCCTTCGAGTCGCCCTTTCCGAACACCAACACGGCACGGCAGGGCGTCTCGAGGTAGTAGCGCCCCGGCTGCTCCTCGAAGGCGGAGATCAGCGCGTCGATGCGCTCGTTGCGGTAGGGGGGACGACGGACGATGGCCGCCTTGAGCCTCCCCTTGTTGTCGATCTCCTCTTCCCTGAGGTCGGGGCCGTGGAGGGCACCGAAGAGGCGGCGGCAGAAGATGCGGAGGTAGCGGTAAACGAAGAGCTGGTTGAAGTGGACCAGGCGGGTGAGGGCCTCGCCGTCGCCCGGGGCCGGCGTGCCGTGCATGGCGCGGCTGATGAGGTCCCTGAGCTCCTCCCGGTGCAGGTAACCGCCGATGGTGATCATCTCCTATAACCTGCCCTCCATGAAAAAACGCCCTTATTGACTATAGAATGGAGAGGGGGCAGTCAAGGCGATTTTGGAAGACCTCCGCCTCCTTCATGGACAAGGCGGCCCCGACATGTTAGGCAAAGGGGCACAATGGCCCGTTTGACCTCGTCACGGGCGGTTCGAAGGAGGGAAGGGAGAGGTGACCAAGAGGGGTACAAAGAGGGAGGAACAGCGGGAGGCGAGGAGAAACGCCATCATCGACGCCGCGGAGCACGTCTTCGCCCAGAAGCCCTTCGACAAGGTGAGCATGAGGGAGATCGCAAGGAGGGCGGGCATCTCCCCGGCCCTCATCTATCGCTACTTCCCCAACCAGCAGCACCTCTTCGTCGCCGCCTTCCTCAGGGGGGTGAAGGAACTCATCCCGCGCCTCATGTCCGGCGGGGACGGCGGGAGGCACCCCTCCATCGAAGAGGCGGCGATGCGTTACCTCGGCTACCTCATCGAGCGGGAGGAGTACTTTAAGATGATGACACACTTCATGCTCCACGGCAACATGGACGAGGAGCTCATCGACAGTCTCAACGAAATCGAGCGGTCCGTCCTGGAGGGTTTCGACCGCCTCTTCGAAAGAAAGGGGGCGAAAAAGGACGTGCGCATGCTGTCCCACGCCTTTTTCGCCGCCCTGAACGGGATCCTCATCACCTACCGCCAGCACCCCGGGCGGGGCCCCGGGGAGGTGCGGCGGCACATGGAGAACATCGGCCTGGTCATCGCCCGCCTCTTCGCGGCGGAGATACGGGCCTGAGCCCCCCTATTCGTAGATCTTTTCTTCCTCCGCGAAGGCCTCCTCGGCGTCCGCCTCGAAGTCCCTCATCTTCCTCTTCGCCCGCTCCATCATGCACTCCCGGTACCACTCGTGGGCGACGATCATGGACATGACCTCGCTCGTCCCCGTCCAGATGGTGGCGAGGCGGATGTCCCGGTAGATCCTCTCCAGGGGGAAGACGGTGGTGTAACCGATGCCGCCCACGACCTGCATGGCGTTGTGGACCACCTTCTGGCAGGCCTCGGTGATGAACTTCTTGGACTCGGAGATGAGGCGGCGGGTCTTGTTCACGTCGGCGCCGGCGTCCACGGCGCGGCAGGTCGTGTAGCCCATGGCGCGCGCCGCGTCGAGGAGCATGGCGGCCTCGGCGATCTGGAAGCTCACGCCCTGGAACTGGTTGATGGTCCTGCCGAAGGCCTTGCGCCTCGTGGTGTAGTGGGTGGCGATCTCCAGGGCCGTCCGGGCCGTGCCGATGGTCATGATGGCCGTCCCGAGCCTCTCGGGGATCATCATGGTGTTGAAGACGTCGTAGGCCCCGTTCACCCGGCCCAGGACGTTTTCCCTCGGCACCTTCACGTCCCGGAAGACGAGGCGGGCCGTGCCCCCGCCCCGGCAGCCCATGAGGTTGTAGAGATACTTCGTCTCCACCCCCGGTCCCCGGTCCACGATGAAGGCCGTGATGGACTCCTGGGGTTTGGCCTGGGGCGAGAAGTCCGTGCGGGCGTAAACGAGGAAGTAGTCCGCCCCCTCTCCCCCGACGATGAAGCGTTTCTGGCCGTTGAGGAGGAAGTAGTCCCCCTTGTCCTCGGCCTTCGTGGTGGCGCCGAAGAAGTCCGAGCCCCCCCGGGGCTCCGTCAGGCACTCGGCGGCGAAGATCTCGCCCCTCAGGAGGGGCTTGACGTATTTTTCCTTCTGGGCGTCCGTGCCGTGCTGGATGATGGCGTCACAGACCAGCTCCGCCCCCACGCCGAAGACGCAGGCGAGCTCGTAGCCGATGGTCCCCACCTCCTCCATGACGATCCCCGTGCTCACCCAGTCCATGCCGCGGCCGCCCCACTGGCGGGGGTAACGGCACCCCATGAGGTTGCGCCTCCCCGCCTCCCTCAGGAATTCCTTGGGGAACTTGACGACGTCCCGGTCCATGTCCAGGACCAGTTCCCTGGGGACCCACTTGACGAAGTCCCGCACCTCTTCCCTAAGCCGCTTCTGCTCCTCCGTCATGACAAAGTCGAACATGGTGCCTCCTTGATATTGTTAAGGTGAGGGGGCCCCTCGCGGCCCCCTCCGCGAACGATCCCTCCATGGAGAACCCGTCGCCCCCCGCGGCGGGTGACGGTCCGACGGATCCCCCCGAGGGGTCCTTTCCTTTCCCTCTCCGGTCCTAAGGGACCTCGGCGAGGGCCGTGTCCTGGTAGGTGTGGAAAAGCCTCTCGCACAGGAGGTCCCACCGCCGGCAGACCTCGACGGTCTTATCGCCCTTGGCGAAGAGGCTGGGGTAGGAGACCAGCTCGTCCATCTCGGCCCCCAGCTCCTTCACGAGGGCGCCGTCGGCCCCGGCGAGGACCCGCTTAACGAAGTCGGATGGCCGGTACCACTTCCAGACCCGCTGGAAGTCCCGGTGGATCTGGGTGAGGAGGACGTTGCGCGGCCCTTCCCAGAGCTCGTTCACCACGGAGTCCCTGAAGAGGCGGGGGAGGGACGAGAAGTCCTCCATGACGCCGTGTCCGCCGAAGACGTTCATGGCCTGCCTCAGGACGTCGGTGCTGTCCTTGGAGGCCGTGATCTTCTGGAGCATGATGAGCTCGCGGATGTCGAAGCGCTGCTTCTTGACCTCCTCCGTCTCGTCCGTCACCAGGCCCCCCTTCAGGCCCCCGGGGAGGGCGAAGAAGTCGCGGTAGAGCTTGAAGGCCCCGGCGACGGTCCTTTTCGAGAACAGCTCCATCTCGGCCAGTTGACCGGCCACCATGGGGAAATCGCCGATCTTCATCCCGAAGGCCTCGCGGAAGCGGGCGTAGCCCTGGGCCTCCCTGACTGCCCGGGCCATGAAGGCCCCCGAGGAGAGGCCCACGGCGAGGCGGGAATAGGTCAGGACGATGCCCACCACGTTGGCCAGGCCCCTGTTCAGGGGCCCGACAGGGTAGGCGAGGGCGCCCGTGAAGGTGATCTCCCCCGTCGTCAGCTCCGTCGTCCCCATCTTCCACTTGATCCGGTCGATGGTGAAGCCGTTTCGGATCTCCCTCTCCTTGTTTCCCGGCAGCCAGGAGGGGACGACGAAGAGGGCGATCTCCTCGGAACCCGTCGGTTTCGCCGTCACCGCCGCGTAGTCGGCGTGGGTGGCGGAGCAGAAGAACTTCGTCCCGTAGAGGCGCCAGGCGCCCCCTTCGTTGACGGCCTCGAGGACGTTGGCCGGGACGTCCGACCCGCCCTGGATCTCCGAGACGTACTGGGCGGCGATGCCGAAATCCCCGTCAATGCCCTCCGTGCAGTGGGCGAGGATGCGCCGCGTCTCGTCCGTGTCGGCGTAGCGCTCCAGGAGGGTGACGAGGCCCTCCGTGCAGGCGATGGGGCAGGCGATGCAGGCCTCGCCGTTCTGATAGATGAGGTAGGACTTGGCCAGCCTCAGCCACAGGGGCGTCCGTTTCGAGAAGAGGGCCTCGGCGAAGATCTCCTTCTCCATGACCTCCGTCTCCAGGGGGCGGACGATCCTGTCGATGCGATGGTTGTGGCCGTCGAAGTGCTTGACGTAGGGCCTGTTCTCGGGCCAGGAGATCTTCTCGGCGAAGTCCCGCCACCGGTAGGATACCTTCGGGGACATCCGCCGCAGTTCCTCGTCGATCCTCTCCCAGTCCGACCCGCAGTAACGCCTCAGGAGCCTCTGGAAGAACTCGTCGTCACGGTAGTAGTCGAGCCCCTTACGCCAGGAGAGGAACTCGTCGAAGCTGTACGGGTTGTTTCTCGTGGGCAAAGACATGGCCTTCCTCCTTTCTCGGTCCTTCCCCGCCGGGATTTTTGTAAACGCTGTTTACAATAGGTCCGTCCCCGTGTCAAGGGGTCCCGAAGGCGCCGCGGGGTTTGGGGGGCCGTTCCCTGAGCCGGCAGAGCGGCCAACCGGTCGCCC
>JAKPCH010000033.1 GCA_029553375.1 Deltaproteobacteria bacterium
CGAGTTGATCCGGTAACCAGAAGAGAGCCTCTCCAGGGACTTGGAAAGACCCGCATCGGAAATGCCCAGATTCCGCTGGGCGTTCATGGCCGCGATGTTGTTCTGAATCCTGAAACCCATAACCTTTATCCTCCTTGATAGTTTTTTTCGGCATCCCTGCCGTGGTTGAAAAGTTTCACCACCCCCGGGGACCTCGGGCCCCCGGCCCCTGGCCGCTTCGGACCGTCACCTCCTTCCCTGCCGCGCTGTCTTTTGATCCTACTATCGGCAGGGAAGACGGTTTTCTTGAGACCTTTGCTCTTCGGGATTATTGTCTATGATTTCAAGATGTTGGCAAAGCGTTCCCGGTCGAGACCCCCCGGGGCGATCTCGACGGCGAGGCCCAGGAGGGCCGCGGCGGCCTGCCAGAGGCGCCTCTCCCCCAGGGCCGCGGCGAGGTCGTAGAGGACGGCGCCCAGGTCGTTGAGGGAATCGATGGTCCCCCCCGCGTCCAGACCCAAACGGGCGTGGGTCTCTTCGAGGGCGGCGGCGAGGCCGTCAGTGTCGCCGAGAGACCAGGTCGCCCGGATGAGGGCCGCCAGGGCCCCCATCCGCTCCTCCGGGCTCAGGGGGAGGCGGCGGGCGCGGTCGAGGCAGTCCCGCGCCGCCTCGAATGACCCCTGGAGGAGGAAAAATTTTCCCAGGGGGAGGAAGAGGGCGGGGCGCTCCTCCAGGAGGGGGGCTGTCCGGCCCGCGGCGCGCCCTCCCTCGTAGACCCTCGCCAGCCAGGGGAGGACCGCCTCGCTGCGGCCCGCGGCGAGGTAGTGACGGCAGACGCTCTCGGCCAGGGCGAGGGGCTGTGGGGTTTCTCCTAAGGCCTTCCGGAAAAATTCCTCGGCCCTCTCGTGATCCCCCTCTTGGAGACAAACGCAGCCGAGGCCCACGTAGATCTCGTGCCTCTTGGCGATGCTGTGGCAGTAGAACGACCCCGTGAGGGAGGGGTCCCTCTCGATGCGGTCGAAGAGGGCGAGGAAACCTTCCGAGGCCTCCCGGCACCCTTGGCGGTCCCCCCGGCGGAAGGCCGCCGCCGCCAGGACATGGTACATGTCGAGGTGGTAGGGGAAGAGGGCGAGGGCCTCCCGGCATACCCTCTCGGCCTCTGCGGGCCGGTCCAGGGCGAGGTAACCCTGGGCGACGGTGTAAAAACACGTGAGAAAATAACCGTTTCGAAGGTTCTTCTCCCGCATGACGGCCAGGGCCCGCTCACCGTAGGCCACGGCCTTGGCGAAGTCCCGGTGCATGGAGTAGGAGGAGGAGAGCTGGAAGAGGCAGTAGGTGTCGTCGGGGTCCTCGGCGAGCATCTCCTCGAGGAGGCGCGTCGTCCTCAGGTGCTTGGCCTCCATCCGCTCCTTAGACAGGTCGTAGCCGTAGTGGCGGACCCGGAGGTTACAGTACGCCCCTCTCCCGACGGTCCGCAGCTGGTTGTGGACCTTCCGCTCGTAGGTCATCCCCCGGTCGCCGCGGAACAGGCGGACGAGGTAGAAGGTCCCGTGGATCGTCCCGTCTTTCCTGAGGTCGAAGAAGCGGCAGTGGTAATAGTCCGCCTCGGCCCCCGCGACGATCCTTCTCAGGAGGGGGCCGTCCTCGGGGAAGAGCTCCTCGTCGGCGTCGAGCTGGAAGATCCACCGCCCCCGGGCGTAGGAGAGGGACTGGTTGCGGTGCTTGCTGAAGTCGTTCTCCCAGGGGTGGTGATAGACCCGGGCGCCGAAGCCCTGGGCGATCTCCACGGTCCGGTCCGTGGAGCCCGTGTCGACGACGACGATCTCGTCCACCCACGGCCGGACACTCTCCAGGCAGCGCCCCAGACAGGCCTCCTCGTCCCGGACGATCATGCACAGGGAGATTTCCGGTCCGTCCTTGTCCCTCCTCTTGGCCCCTTTCGCCCTCTTCATCTCACCTGATCCCCACCCGGCGACCGCTCCCGCTCCCTCTTTATGAAATGCCCCAGGTTCCTCCCCTCGGCGAAGTCGGGGTTGATCTCCAGGGCCTGCTCGACGGCCTCCCACGCCCCCTCCCAGTCCCGCTTCTCCACGCAGGCCCGGGCGATGTTGTAGTAGAGGCCCTCGTCGTCGGGTTGGATGACGAGGGCCTTGCGGTACTCGGCGATGGCCCGGTCGGGGTCGTGGCGCCGCCGGTACTCGATGCCGGCGCTGACCAACATATTGAAGACCATGTCCGTTGCCGTCTCGTCGTCCTTGATGATCTCCCCGGCCGTCCCCCAGTCTCCCCGGTCGAGGGCCTCCTTGGCCTTCATCGCCAGAGCCCGGGACCCCTCCGCGGGAGAGTCGTCAACTTTTTGACTCCTCTCGACGGCCTCCCGCTCCTCCCGGAGCTCCTCTTCCTTGAGGTCGATGAGCATCTCGAGGAAATCGAGGGTTGTCTTGAGGTCGTTGTCCCGGAAGGTGGCGGGGCCGTACATGTCCCGGTAGGCCCGGGAGGCGGCCAGATCCCCCTGGAAGGCGTTGATCTCCTTCATGACGAGGCGCTCGTCCTGGGCGAGCATCCGTGTCTTCTGGACCCGCCTCAGGACCTCCCGAAAGCGCCTGAGGCACGAATAGACGTTGTTCCTCTTGAGATGGACCTGGCACTCGTTGAGGTCCCTCAGGAGCTCGGCGACCTCCTCCCTCTTCATCGCCTCCGCCATTGCCCTGCCCCCCTCCTTAAGGTCTTCCCATGCTATTTCATAAACCGTGCCACGGTCATCTCACGGAACCATTCCAACATCCCGTCTTGAAAGGCAAAAAAAATCGCGGGGGCGATTCAAGTTTTTCCCCTCCCCTGCCGATAGGGGAATTGAAAGGGAGCGTGTCGCCATGACCATCACATCGTACCAGGTAGACAGTGTCATCCGGGCCTACACCAAGCAGTACAAGAGTCGCGCCGTCGACGAGGGAAGCGAGGTTGCGCCCCGGGACCCCTACAACGATGTGGTCACCCTCTCCCAGACCCCCCGGGGGGAGGGGGAAATCTTTCAGAAGATCTCCTACAGCCTCCTGGACATCATCCGGAAGGGCCACCCCCCGGGCAGGGAGTAGCCCATGGTCTCCGCCGTCGACACCCTGACCGACGACCTCTACCGCCGCCGGATCCTCGTCGTGGACGACTACGAGGCCACGCGGGAGATGATCGTCGAGGCCCTCCACCAGAGCGGCTACACGGGCGTCCGCGGGGCCGCCGACGGGAGGGAGGCCCTCGCCGCCCTCGGCGGCGAGGGGGCCGACCTGGTGATCACGGATGTCATGATGCCGGGGATGAACGGCCTCGATCTCCTGGAGAACATCCGGGAGAGGAGTCCCGGCACGCCCGTCATCGTCGTCACGGGCAAACCGACGACGGAGCTGGCCGTGACGGCCCTCAAGCGGGGGGCCGTCGATTTCATCAAGAAGCCCTTCCACATCGACGACCTCCTCTACAAGGTCCAGATCGCCCTCCGCCAGGTGGAGCTCCAGGGCCGGGGCGACGGGCACGGCCTGGAGGAGGAGAAGGCCTACCTCTCCGTCAAGAGCTACATCTACGACACCCTG
>JAKPCH010000035.1 GCA_029553375.1 Deltaproteobacteria bacterium
ACGGCGATGAGGGCGGCCCGGGCCTCCTGGATGTCCATCATCGTCTCGATGACGAAGAGGTCCACCCCGCCCTTGAGGAGCCCCTCCGCCTGCTCGCGGTAAACGGCCACGGCCTCCTCGAAGGGCAGATCGCCGAAGGGCTCGACGAAACGGCCCGTCGGCCCCAGGTCCCCCGCCACGAGACGGCGCGGGCCCGCCGCCGCCCGGGTGATGAGGGCGAGGCGCCGGTTCAGGTCCCGCACGTCCCCATGGAAGGCGTGATCCTTCAGTTTCAGGCGGTTGGCCCCGAAGGTGCAGGTGTAGATGACATCGGCCCCGGCATCGCCGTAGGCCCTCTGGATCCTCAAGAGGGTCTCGGGGTTTCGGTCGCACCACAACTCGGGGGAGACGCCCGCCGGCATCCCCAGCCTCTGGAGCTCCGTCCCCGTGGCGCCGTCAAGGACCAGGACCTTCTTTTCCATGAGGCCCTTGATCTTCCTGTTCCCGTGCTTCCTCATCTGACAGTCTCCTCCTCAACCCCCCCGGCGATGCCCGCCACGGCCGTCACGGACTTCTCGGGGACGAGGACGCAGGCCTCGTTGACGCCCACGCCCAGCCTCTCCAGACCCAGCAGCTCGTGGATGAGGGTCTGGTTCTCCAGGGAGAAATCCCCGTAGCCCGCCGAAAAACGGCCCTTCATGACCCTCTTGCCCTCCCGGCGCACCTGGGCGGCCACGTAGGCCCCTATCCAGTCGAGGGCGGCGTCCACCGTCTCGCTCGCCACGGCGTCGAGGACGACGGCAACGGCCAGCCGACCCGCCTCCTGTTCCTCCCTGATGGCCGCCCCGATCTCCGCCCCCGCCGTGGCCCCCATGAGGCAGATCTCCTCCGCCCCCGCCAGGAATCTCCTGAGGCGGCGGCTGATGAAGACATGCCCCCCGGGGAGACGGATCGTCTCCTCCCCCGCGAAGGCGACGGGCAGTCTCGTCACGGCCCCCTTGAGGGTGATGAGGGAGAGGGCCCGGGCGACGGCCTTCTCCGTCTCTTCCCCCTGCCGGGGGGTCAAGACGGTCTTCCCCCGCCGGTAACCGAGGCGGCGGTAAACGGCCTCCCGGGGGAAGGAGGGGAGGTTGATGGCGTCGAAGTAGCGGACCTCCGCCATGGGGGACGCCCGAGGCCCCGTCATCCCCCGAGGGACGCCGCGAGGGCCGCGGCGACGGCATCGCCCATCTCCGCCGTGCCGACGGTCCTCTCGCCCGGCCGGGCGAGGTCCGCCGTCCTCAGGCCGTCCCGCAGGACCCGCCGGACCGCCCCCTCCACGGCCCGGGCCTCCTCCTCCCAGCCGAGGGTGTGGCGGCACATCATGGCCACGCTGAGGATCGCCGCCAGGGGATTGGCCGTCCCCCGACCGGCGATGTCGGGGGCGGAACCGTGGATGGGCTCGTACATGGCGTGGGTCTCCCCGAGGCTCGCCGACGGCAGCATCCCGATGGAGCCCGTGATCATGGCCCCCTCGTCGCTGAGGATGTCGCCGAACATGTTGGTCGTCAAGACGACGTCGAACCGGCGGGGGTCCCGGACGAGCTGCATGGCGCAGTTGTCCACGTACATGTGATCCAGCTCCACGTCGGGATACGAAGCCGCCGTCTCCGTCACGACGTCCCGCCAGAGCTGGGTGCTCTCCAGGACGTTGGCCTTGTCCACGGACGTGACCCTCCGTCTCCGGCGCCGGGCGGCCAGGAAGGCGACCTGGGCGATGCGGCGGATCTCCTCCTCCGTGTAGATGAGGGTGTTGACCCCCACCCTCCTGCCCCCCTCCGTGCGGATGCCCCGGGGGGTGCCGAAGTAGAGATCCCCCGTCAACTCCCGGACGATGAGGATGTCCGTCCCCCTGACCACCTCCCCCTTGAGGGGCGAGGCGTCGATCAACTCCTCGTAAACCGTCACGGGCCTGAGGTTGGCAAAGAGACCGAGCCTTTCCCTGAGACCCAGCAGGGCCCGTTCGGGGCGGAGGGCGTAATCGAGGCCGTCCCACTTGGGACCGCCCACGGCCCCCAGGAGGACCGCCCGGGCCTCGAGGGCCTTCTTCAGCGAGGAGGCCGGGAGGGGCTCACCACAGGCGTCCAGGGCCGCCCCGCCCACGGGGCCGTAGTCGAGGCGAAAACTCACCCGCCGCGCCCCTTCGATCACCCCGAGGATCTTCACCGCCTCGGCGACGACCTCGGGGCCGATGCCGTCGCCGGGGAAGACGGCGATGGTTACGCCCTCCCCCTTCATCGCCCCACCCCCTTCGTCAGGTAGGGGATGAGGCCGCCCGCGGCGAGGAGATCCCGCATGAAGGGCGGGATGGGGGCGACGGCCACCTCCGCGGCGGGCTTGGAGGGGATCAGGATGCGCCCCGCCGCGGCGTCCACCTCGATCACGTCCCCCTCCTCGACGAGGTCAAAGAGGTCCGGGGAGACGAAGATGGGCAGGCCCATGTTGAAGGCGTTGCGGTAGAAGATCCGGGCGAAGCCCTTGGCGACGACGCAGGCGATACCGGCGGCCCGCAGGGCGATGGGGGCGTGCTCCCGCGAGGAGCCGGAACCGAAGTCTTTGCCCCCCACGATGATGTCCCCCGGGGCCACCCGGGAGGCGAAGGTGGGGTCGGCGTCCTCCATGACGTGGGCGGCGAGGAACCCGGGATCCGTCGAGCTGAGGTAGCGGGCGGGGATGATGAGGTCCGTGTTGATGTTGTCCCCGAACTTCCAGACCCGGCCTTTGATGATCATAACCTGTGCACCCCCTTGAGTTCGTCGGGATGGGCGATCCGCCCCAGGACGGCCGTGGCGGCGGCGACGGCGGGGTTGGCGAGGTAGACCTCGCTCTTGGGGTGTCCCATGCGGCCGACGAAGTTGCGGTTCGTCGTGGCGAGGGCCTTCTCGCCCGCCGCGAGGATCCCCATGTGGCCCCCCAGGCAGGGCCCGCAGGTCGGGGGGCTGATGACGGCCCCGGCGTCGAGGAAGACCTCCAGGAGGCCCTCGGCGAGGGCGGTGCGGTAGACCTCCGGCGTGGCCGGCGCCACGATGAGGCGCACGCCCGGTGCCGCCTTCCTGCCCCTCAGGAGACGGGCCGCCGTGCGCAGGTCCTCGATCCGGCCGTTGGTGCAGGAACCGATGTAGACCTGGTCGATCTTGATGGAACCCACCCGGCCGACGGGGCGGACATTGGAGGGCAAATGGGGGAAGGCGACCTGGGGCTCCAGGGCGGAGACGTCCATCTCCAGGACGTCGGCGTAGGAGGCGTCGGGGTCCGACTCGTAGAAGACGGGGTCCCTGTCCCCGCGGGCGTAGACGTATTCCCGCGTCGTCTCGTCGGGGGGGAAGACGCCGTTCTTGGCCCCCGCCTCGACGACCATGTTCGCCACGGTGAAGCGGTCCGCCATGGTCAGGTGGGCCACGGCCTCCCCCGTGAACTCCAGGGCCCGGTAGTTGGCCCCCTCGACGCCGATGGCGCCGATGAGGGCGAGGATGACGTCCTTGCCCGACACCCACGGCCCCGGCCTGCCCCTGAGGACCACCTTGACGGTTTCGGGGACCCGAAACCAGAGCTCCCCCGTCATCATGACCGCCGCCAGGTCCGTGCTCCCCACGCCCGTGGCGAAGGCCCCCAGGGCGCCGTAGGTGCACGTGTGGCTGTCGGCGCCGACGACGAGGTCCCCCGAGACCACGAGGCCCGCCTCCGGGAGGAGGACATGGCAGATCCCCGCCTCGCCGCCCTCGTAGAAACGGGGGATCTGCTGTTCCCGGGCGAAGTCGCGCATGATCTTGCAGTTCGTCGCCGCCTGGATGTCCTTGTTGGGCGTGAAGTGATCGCAGACCAGGACCAGGCGGCGCCGATCGAAGACCTTCCTCGCCCCCGCCTCCCTGAAGGCGGCGATGGCGAGGGGGGCCGTGGCGTCGTTTCCCATGGCCACATCGACCCGGGCGTTGACGATCGTCCCCGCCTCGACGCGATCCAGGCCCGCGTGGGCCGCCAGGATCTTCTCCGTTATCGTCATTCCCATCGTCCTTCCCCCCTTGGATCGAAGGGACTCTAATAAAAAAAACTCCCCGCGGCAAGGGTTTCGTGAAAGGGGCGGGCAAAAACCGATGGATAAGGGCCTTTCCCTGTGTTATCCAACGCCGAGGAGCAAGGACATTGGAACGCAGATCCCGTCTGGACATAACCCCCCGCCTCGTCATCGGGGCCGCCGCGATCCTGGCCCTGCTGTTTCTCCTCATGAGCCTGGAGACCCTCTCTACCCATCGGGACGTGACGACCCGCCTCCTCCTCGAAAAGGGGGAGGCCCTCATCCGGTCCTTCGAGGCGGCGGCGAGGACGGGACGGGGCCTGAAGTGGCAGGCCTTCGAGATCAGGAAGCTCCTCATCGAGACGGCCCGGCAACCGGGCGTGGACTACATCATCATCACCGACGTCGACGGCACCATCCTGGCCGACAGCGACCCCGCCCGGATCGGGGAGGTCTATTTCAGCGGCCTGGACCTGAAGGAGGCCTCCCGCCTCCGGGAGGTGAGGTGGCGCCGGGTCCAGAACCCCGAAGGGGCCGATACCTTCGAGGTCTACCGTCGCTTCCTGCCCCTCTCGGAACCCGGGGAGGTGTTCGAGGGCGCCGGGGACCCGTCGGGCTACGTCATCTTCCTGGGTCTGGACATGGGACCCGTCCTCGCGGCCCGGCGCGAGGAGATGACCCGCGTCCTCGGGACGGCCCTGATCCTCCTCCTCGTGGGCGTGTCGGGGATCGTGTCCCTCCTCGTCGTCCAGCGATACCGATCCGCCCGGGCCTCCCTCTCCCATGTCCAGGCCTTTTCCGACCACCTGGTGGAGAACATACCGGCCGGCCTCGTCGCCCTCGACCGGGGGGGGCGGGTGGCGGCATACAACCCCGCCGCCGAGGCCATCCTGGGCCGTCCCCCCGCCGCCGTCCTGGGCCTCCCCTACCGTGAGGCCCTCCCGGGGCCCATCGGGGACCTCTTCGGGGAGCTTGCGACCCGCAAGGCCCCCTTCTCCCGGGAGATGGAGTTCCAGGGCCCCGACGGCAGGTCCCGGGTCCTCCACATCGACGCCTCCCTCTTCCCCGCCGGGGAGGGTGAGGGGCTCTGCGTCCTCATGGGGGACATGACGGACATCCGGGCCCTCCAGGAGGAGGCGGCGAGGAACCGGCGCCTGGCCGCCATGGGCGACCTCGCCGCGGGCGTGGCCCACGAGATCAGAAACCCCCTGAGCTCCATCAAGGGCTTCGCCACCTATTTCCGGGAACGGTACGGCGACGACCCCGAGGACGGCCGCATCGCCGCCATCATGATCGAGGAGGTGGAGCGTCTCAACCGGGTCATCACCCAGCTCCTCGACCTGGCCCGGCCCCTGAGGCCCTCCCTTACCGTCACGGACCTGGGGGAGGTCGTCGACCAGGCCCTGAGCCTCGTCGCGCAGAGGGCGGCGGGCCGGGGCGTCCATATCGTCCGGGAGGGGGAGGCCCCCTGCCCGGCCCTTATCGATGGGGAGATGATCACCCAGGTCCTCCTGAATCTCTTCCTCAACGCCTTGACGGCCATGGAAAACGGTGGCACCCTGACGGTCTCGTGGCGCCGTGAGGGGGGGGAGGTCGAGGTCACGGTCAAGGACACGGGCACGGGCATCGCGCCGGCGGATCGGGAGCGGATCTTCGACCCCTACTTCACCACCCGGCCGGGGGGTACCGGCCTCGGCCTGGCCGTGGCCTCCCGGATCATGGAGGCCCACGGCGGCTTTATCCGCGTGGACAGCGAGGTGGGGCGCGGCTCCGTCTTCACCCTCGTCCTGCCCGCCGGGGACGACAAGGAAGGAGAAGGGGAAAGGACGCGATGAAAGAGCCTCAGAGGAAAGGCACCGTTCTCATCGTGGACGACGACGGGGCCCACCGCCTCATGCTCCGCACCCTCCTGAGGAGGTGGGGATACGCCGCCGAAGAGGCGGACGACGGCGAGACGGCCGTCGAGGCCGTCCGCAAGAAGGCCTTCGACCTGGTCCTCATGGACATCCGCATGCTGCGCATGTCGGGCCTGGAGGCCCTGGAAAGGATCAAGGACCACAACCCCGCCGTGGCCGTCATCGTCATGACGGCCTACGCCTCCGTGGAGACGGCCGTGGAGGCCGTCAAGAAGGGGGCCTACGACTACCTCCAGAAGCCCCTGAATTTCGAGGAGCTCCGCCTGAAGATGGAGCGGGCCGTGGAGCACGTCAGCCTCCGGGAGGAGAACCGTGCCCTCAGGGAGACCCTCGACGGCCGTTTCGACCCCGGGCGTCTCATCGGCCGGTCCCCCGTCATGATCAGGCTCCTCGAGATGGTCTCCCAGGTGGCCCCCTCGGAGGCGACGGTCCTCATCACGGGTGAGTCGGGGACGGGCAAGGAGCTCATCGCCGAGGCGATCCACACCAACAGCCCCCGCCGGAAGGGACCCTTCGTGAGGATCAACTGCGCGGCCATCACGGAGAGCCTCCTGGAGTCGGAGCTCTTCGGCCACGAGAAGGGGGCCTTCACGGGGGCCGACCGGCGGAAGGAGGGGAAGTTCCTCCAGGCCCAGGGGGGCACGATCTTTCTCGACGAGATCAGCGAGACCTCCCTGGCCATGCAGGCCAAGCTCCTGAGGGTCCTCCAGGAGCGGGAACTCACCCGCGTGGGGGGGAGCGAGACCCTCCACGTGGACTGCCGGGTCATCGCCGCCACGAACCGCGACCTCGCCGGGGAGATCGCCGCCGGCCGGTTCCGGGAGGACCTGTTCTACCGCCTGAACGTCGTGACGCTGGCCGTGCCGCCCCTCCGGGCCCGGCGGGAGGACATCCCCATCCTCGCCCAGCACTTCCTGGGCCACTTCGCCGACCGGAACCGGAAGGCCGTCAAGGGTTTCACGCCCCAGGCCATGGACCTCCTCCTGAAACACCCCTGGCCGGGTAACGTCCGGGAGTTGATGAACGTCGTGGAGAGGGCCGTCGTCCTCTCCCGGTCGGCCTACCTCGACGTCGGGGACATCCACCTCCTCACGACGGCCGGCCCGATCCCCGGGGGGGACGACGTCGCCCCCCTGGAGGAGGTGGAGCGCGAGGCCATCGTCCGGACCCTGAAGGCCGTGGGGGGCAACAAGAGCGAGGCGGCCCGCCGTCTCGGCATCACCCGGCGGACCCTTCACCTCAAGCTGAAGCGCTACGGCCTCATGGAGGGAAGCCCGTGAGGGTCCTGGTCCTCGTCAAGGCCGTCGTCCCCCCCACGGAACCCCTTCGCTTTACCCCCTTGGGGGACTGGATCCCCCCTGAGGCCGGGACGGCCCTGACGATGAACGAGGACGACGCCTGCGCCCTCGAGGCGGCCCTGCGGATCCGGGACAACCTGCCGGGGACGACGGTCCACGCCCTGTCCGTGGGTCCCGAAGAGGCCGCGGCCGTCCTGAGGAGGGCCCTGGGGATGGGGGCCGACGAGGCCTTCCATTGCCTGTGGCGCGACGAGGCCCCCCCCACCCCCCTCCAGACGGCCCACCTCATCGCCTCCGCCGCCGGGGGCTACGACCTCTACCTCGCCGGGGTCATGTCGGAGGACGGGGGACACGGCCTCACGGGTCCCCTCGTGGCGGAGCTCCTCGGTCTGCCCTTTCTCACGAACGTCGTCTCCCTGGGGATCTCGAACCCCCGCGGGCCCCTGACGGCGGAACGGGACGTGGAGGGGGGCGACCGGGAGACCTTCGCCGTGGACCTCCCCGCCCTCCTCACCGTCCCGTCGGGGATCAACCGTCCCCGCTACCCCACCCTCTCGCTGGTCCTCAAGGCCCAAAAGGCCTCCCTCAACACCGTCGAGGCCCGGGACCTGCCGCCGTGCCCCCCGCGGGAGGCCGTCCTGAGGCGCTACCGTCCCGAGGGGGGGAGTTGCTCCTTCCTCGCGGGCCCGGAGGCCTTCGTGAGCCTCTGCCGCTCCCGGGGGTTCATGCCGTGATCCCCTACGTGGCCGCCGTGGTCCTGGAGGTGAGGGACGGCCGCCTGACCCCCCTGTCCGCCTCCACCCTGCGCCTCGCCTCCCTTCTCGCCCCGTCCCCCGTGGCGCCGGCCGTGGCCGTCGTCATGGGGAGGGGGGCCGCCCGGGCGGCCCACGAGGGTCTCCCGGGGCCCTGGGAGCCCTACGTCATCGACGGCCCCGATCTCGAACCCTACAACCCCGACACCTGGAAGGTGCGTCTCCGGGAGGTCTTCGGGGACCTCGCCGCCCCCTACATCTTCCTCCCCCACACCTCCCGGGGCTGGGACTGCGCCCCCGCCCTCGCCGTCGCCCTGGGGGGTTGTGTCCTGACGGCCGTGGAAGAGGTGAGGATCGAGGAGGGCAGGGTGATCTTCACCCGCTCCCTCTGCCGGGGCAGGCTCCGGGAGGACGTCGTCCCCCTCGCCTTCCCCGCCGTCGTCACCTGCCTCCCCCGGGAGGACGGCGATGACGCCCGCCAAACGCCCCCCGAGGCCCCGGGGGGGGAGACGCCAGCGCCGGGGAACACGGGCGGGAGGGGCCGCATCCGGCCCCTGGGGGTCAAGACGGGGGGGGGCGGCGCCCGGGACCTGGACACGGCCGAGGTGGTCGTCGCCGTGGGGCGCGGGATCGGCCGGGAGGAAGACCTCCCCCTCGTCCACCGCCTCGCCTCCCTCTTCCCCAAATCCGCCGTGGCCTGCTCCCGTCCCGTGTGCGACAGCGGCTGGCTCCCCTTCCGCCGCCAGGTCGGCATCACGGGGAGGACCGTCGCCCCCTCCCTCTACGTCGCCTGCGGCATCTCGGGGACCCAGCAGCACGTATCGGGCATGAGGAACTCCCGGACCGTCATCGCCGTGAACCGGGACGCCCAGGCCCCCATCTTCCGCCACGCCCACTTCGGCGTCGTGGCAGACCTGCCCACCTTCATCCGGGAGGTCCTCGCCCTGGCCGACCCGGACGAGGCGATCCTCAAGGGACTCGTGGAGCAACTGCGGCAAGGGCCCCCATGGGCGACGCCGGGGGAGCTGACGGCGGCGGCGGGGCGGCTCCTCTTGGAGAGGCCCTATCGGGAGGGGACCCTCGAGGGGACGGGGGAGGAGTACCCCGTCGTCAACCTGAGGGCCTTCGACTGCGTCACCTTCGTGGAGACCGCCCTGGCCCTGGCCATGACCGTCTCCGACGCCGGGGGCGGGGCCTTCGCCGCCCACCTCGCGAGGCTGCGCTACCGGGGGGGGGTCTGCCGCGGCTACGCCTCCCGTCTCCACTACCTCGTCGACTGGTTCCGGGACGCCGAGCGAAAGGGCGTCCTTAGGGACATCACGGCAAGGCTCGGGGGCCGGGCCGTGGCGAAGACCATCAATTTCATGACCCGCCACCGGCGCCGCTACGGCCCCCTCGGCGACCAAACGGTCTTCGAGGCCCTGGCGGCCGTGGAGGAGGAGCTCTCGAAACGACCCTACCACGTCCTCGGCCGGGAAGACCTCGCCGCCCGGGAAGGGGACCTCAGGGAGGGGGACATCGTGGCCGTCGCCGCCGGCGAAGAGGGGCTGGACTGCTCCCACGTCGGGATCTGCGTCATCGAGGCGGGACGCCCCCACCTCCTCCACGCCTCCTCCCGGGAGGGCAGGGTGGTGATCTCGAAGGAGACCCTGGCGGCCTATATCGCCACCCGCCGGGACGCCCCCGGCGTCATCGTCGCCCGCCCCGAAATACGGGGACACAACACTTAATTCGCAATCCAGCGTATTTACTGGCGAATTTTTAGGGCAAAAGGCCTTATCGTGTCCCCGTATTTTATCGCCCGTCTGGAGGGAGGCCTTTTCTCCCCCCCCGGCCCCTCGGGAGGGAAAACATCCAAGATTTTAGGCCAAAACTAATATTTTTTGACGATTTTCACCGGTGGGGAGATTATCGGAAAATATCGCAGATTCGCTTTAAATTACAATGTGTTACAGAATTCCTCAATGATTACCGCACTGTTTGTATTTCCCCAATATTATCAAAATCTTAACTTTGATTAGTCGCTAATAATTATTGGCCGGCGGCGGGCCTGTCCGGGCATAATTTGGAAAATAATATCAGTATTTTTGGGAAGAGACACCAAAGGCAAGGGCCATCATTTCCGCCGGTTCCGCCACCAGATCAGCCAGGGGGCCAGGCCGCCCAGCAGGGCCGCCAGGGAGGGGAGGCCGATGAAGAGCATGAAGAAGAGGCGCCAGCCCTCCTCGTACTGACGGCTGTGGCCCATGGCGTCCGTGGAGGGCAAGAGGGCCATCTTGATCACCATCACCAGGCCCCAGAGGCCCAACACGGCGGAGCAGGCGCCCAGGAAGAGCAACGCCGCCGACATGATCTTCCTGGTCCTCATGTCCATCACGTCCCACCCCCCTTCACGGCGGCGATGATCCCCGCCCCCTGGGGCGAGGGGTAGTCAAGGCGCCTGACGTCCGTAAAACCCGCCTCTCCCAGGGCCTCCCTGATCTCCCCCTCCGTGTAGGCCCGCCCCTCCCTCGTCCCCACGAGCATGTTCAGGGAGAAGAGGGCCGGGTGGAGGGGGGCGTCGGCCGTGTCGGCGAGGAGGAACTCGTGGACGAGGATCAGGCCCCCCGGGGCGAGGGCCTCGGCGGCCCGGCGGATCAGGAGGCGGCAGTTCTTCGGCCCCTCGCCGTGGAGGATCTGGGAGAGCCAGGCGCAGTCGTAGGGTCCCCCGAGGTCGTCGGCGAGGAAATCGCCCCCCCGAAAGGCGACCCGCCCCGCCATGCCGAAGCGGGCGACGGTCCCCTCCGCCAGGGTCCGGTTCTGGGGCAGGTCGAAGACGACGGCCGTCAGGCCTGGGTACTCCCGGCAGAAGAGGACGGCGTAGATCCCCGTCCCCCCGCCGAGGTCCAGGAGGCGCCTCCTCCCCGCGAGGGGCAGACAGCGGGCGATGGCCGGTCCCCGCCGGAGGGCGAGGTCGTACATCCCCAGGACGAAGCTCTCCCGCACCCCCTCCTGTTCCCAGAACGCCTCGTCGCGCCGGGGGAGACCCGTCCGCACCGCCTCCGCCAGGGCCGCCCAGGACGGCAGGAGGTGGTGGTGATGCATGATGATGTGCCCCACGTACCCGGGGGCGTCCTGGCAGAGGAAGTCCCTCGCCGCCGCCGTGTTGCGGTAGCCCTCCCCCTCCCGCTCCAGGAGACCCATGGCCGTCAGGGCGTTGAGGAGGAGCCTCGTCCCCCGCAGGCTTCCCCCGACGGCCGCCGCCGTCTCCTCGGCCGTCTTGGCCCCCTCCCCCAGGGCCGTGAAGATCCGAAGCTTCACCGCCGCCTGGAGGGTGCAGGAGAGCCAGTAGGCCGAGGAGGTCTCGATGAGGGACTGGGCCGTGACCCCTTCTCGTTCCATCTCCCTAAGCTCCTCTCAGGACGCCCCGGACGGCGGCCGCCGCCTCGCGGACGAGGGGGGCCTCCAGGGCCACGTCTTCGTATATCCCCAGGAGGGTCCCCTCGTCCAGGGCGGCGAAGTCCCCCTCGTGGACCGTGATCACCATCCCCCCCATCTCGACGGAACCGGGGCTGATGACCCTCCGCCCCTCGCCCGCGAGGTAATAGGCCCCCGGGCGACCCCGGCGGCGGGGGAAGACGGCAAGGACCCACCCCCGGCCGTAGTAACCGCCAAGGCAGTTGACCATCCCCTCCCCCTCACCGCCCCGGACCCGCCCCAGGGCCGCCAGGAGGGCCCTCACGCCCCCGGCGAGGTCCCCGGCCTCCGTCCCGGCGAGGACCACGGCCTCCCGGCCCGCCAGGGAGAGGCAGGCGAGGGAGAAGGCCCCCATGTCCTTGGCCGCCTCGGCCAGGCGTCTGTCCACGGGCAGCCCCCCCCGGGGGTAGACCTGGAAATGGAGGTGGTCGGGGGCGGAGGCGCCGCAGTCGGGGCCGTTGTAGAAGACGTTCAGGTCCGGGGCGAGGTCCTTGGCCAGGGCGAGGAGGTCCTCGATCCCCCCCGCGAGGTCCTGGGGGCGGTGGGCGCGGGCGGAGACGGTGAAGTGGGGCGAGAAGATCGGCCGGGGGTTGCAGAGGATCAGGTATTCCTCCCGGTAGAGGACCGCCGCCTGCTCCCGGGGGAGACGGTCCGGGCAGAGGAAGCACGGCCGGGCCGCCAGGGCCGCCGGGTCGAGATCCGCCGCCGTGCTCGCCTCCCGGCCTGGGTTGAACTGGACGACGAACCTCTCACCCCCCGCCTGAAGCTCCCGGATCCACACCGCCTGGAGGGCGGCGTAGGCCTCGGCGAATTCCCGCCACGTGAGCAACTGCCCCCGGTACAGCTCCCGGCAGAGGTCGGCCAGGGGCCTCCCCTCCCCCGGGGGCGCGGGGAAACGGGCCAGGACGTTCCCTTCAGACACGGCCTTCCCTCCCTCCCCCGGGGCTGTTCTTCCTTTTCCGGGCCTCGATCTCCATGGTCCTCACCATATCCTTGTAGGCGTTGTAACGGTACAGGGTCTCGGGCGACGGGGCGGCGTCGGTGTTCCCCTCCCAGCGCCGGCACAGGTAGAGGCTCTCGTAGATCCTCCCGATGCGGTAGTCCCGGCAGATCCGGAGGGCGACGGCGTAATCCTCCCCGTAGCTCACGTCGGGGAAGCGGATCCGCCTCAGGACGCCGGTGCGGTAGGCCCGGGGGGCCCCGAAGCCCTCCACGCGCAGGGCGTTGTTCCGGCCGTTGCGGTCCGTCCACTCCCGGTGATCCACCAGCCCGGGGGGGATGACGTTCAAGGAGGCGTCCACGACGGTGTAGGAACCCACGACCATGGCGCAGTCCCCTTCCCGCAGGGCCTCGACGAGGCGCCGGAGGGTGTCCGGCCCCGCGTAGAGGTCGTCCGAGTCGAGCTGGACGGCATACCTACCACAAAAGGGCGAAAAAATCGCCTCATTCCAGCAACCCCCGATGCCCAGGCCCCGCTCATTCGGGACGAGGTGGACGAGGCGGCCGTCGGCGATCCCCCGCAGGAGATCCGTCGTCCCGTCGGTGGAATGGTTGTCCACGACGAGGACGTTGAAGGGGAAGTCCGCCTCCTGGCCCAGGGCGCTGCGCACGGCCTCGCCGATCGTCGCCGCCCGGTCCCGCACGGGGATGACGACGCTCGCCTCCACGGGGAAAACGTCCCCGTCGGGGGGCACGGGGGCGAAATCGCCCTCCAGGCAGGCCCCGAGGCGCCGCAGGTGGTCCGTGGCCACCTCCTCCATCTCCCGCTGGCGGTCCCGGAAGGCGGGGTCCACGTAGGCGAAGTGGGCGGACGGACCCGGCCCCTCCGCGACGGCGGCGAGGCACTCCCGGAGGTGAAAGATCCCGCCCTTGAGGGAGAGCTTGAGGCGCAGGTCGTACCAGCCGGCGTGCCTGAGGCCCGCCGGGACCGCCCCGTGGAGGGAGAGGGCCTCCCTGACCGCCTCCGTCGAGAACAGGACGAGGGGGCCGAAATCGAAGGTGTCCCGGAGGGACCCCGTCCGGTAGTCCGTGAGGGGGTGCGGGATCGCCGCGCCCCCCGTCGTGAGCCGGCGGTAGTCCCCGTAAACCATGCCCGCCTGCGTGTCCCGGGCCGCCTGGAGGAGGCGCCCCACGGCGCCGGGGGAGGGGACGACGCCGACCCCGTCCACCTTCAGGAAGTAGGGGGTCCGCAGGGCGGCCAGGACGGCCCCGACGGCCCGGCCCGAGGCGGGGGGAGGGTCCGCCGCCGGCAGGAGGAGGAGCGAGGCGCCCGGCGCCTCCCGGAGGAGGGGGGCAAGGTCCGATCGCAAACCCTGGGGGGCGACGATGGTGATCATGGCGGAGCCTTAGCGCCCCGGGCCCCCCTCTGTCAAGAAGGAGGCGCCGAAGAGGGGCTCCCCCGGGGCGGACGGCGACGCCCGTTACGTCCCGTTGCCCCCGGCGGGCCGATGGGGTATAGGGGGCCTTGAGGGGGCCTTGGGATGCTCGTCGTCGTCCGGGAATCGTCGTACGAATACGACCAGTTGCGGGAGCGCCTCTTCGCCGTCATGGACCTCGTCGGCGGGCGGCGGATGGGGCGGGGGGAGAGGGTCCTCGTCAAGCCGAACCTCCTGTCCCCCGCCCGGCCCGAGGAGGCCGTCCTGACCCACCCCCTCGTCGTCAGGGCGGCGGTGGAATACGTCCTGGAGGTGGGGGGACGCCCCGTCGTCATGGACAGCCCCGCCCTCGGCTCCTTCGGCCGCATCCTCAGGGAGGGCGGCTTCGCCGACGCCCTGAGGGGCCTCGGGGTCGAGGCGGCCCCCTTCGCGGAGTCCGCGACCGTCGAAGTCGGCCCGCCCTTCGGCCGGATCGAGGTGGCCCGTGCGGCCCTGGAGTGCCCCTGGGTTCTCAACCTCCCCAAGCTCAAGACCCATGCCCAGATGCTCCTGACCCTGGGCGTCAAGAACCTCTTCGGCTGCGTCGTGGGCCACCGCAAACCCGACTGGCACCTCCGCCTCGGCGTCGACGGCGAGATGTTCGCCCGCCTCCTCGTGACGATCCACGAGGTTGTAAAGCCCGCCTTCACCGTCCTCGACGGCGTCTTGGCCCTGGAGGGTCAGGGTCCGGGCAAGGGGGGTACCCCCCGCCCCGTGGGGGTCCTCATGGCGTCCCGCGACGCCTATGCCCTGGACGCCGCCGTCTGCCGCCTCCTCTCTTTGCCCCCCGAGGACCTCCCCACCCTGCGGTGGGCCCGCCGCCTCGGCCACTGGCGCACGGAGCCGGAGATCGACGGCGACCTGCCGCGGGTGGACAACTTCGCCCTCCCCCGGACGGAGGGTCTCCTCGTGGGACCGCCCGCCGTCCAGGGGCTCCTGCGCCGCCACTTGACGCCCCGGCCCGTCATCACGGCGAAGAGATGCGAAAACTGCCGCCTCTGCGTGGAGATCTGTCCCGCCGGGGCCCTCTCGCCGGGGCCGGACTCCCCGCGGATCGACTACGAGGCCTGCATCCGCTGTTACTGCTGTCTCGAGATCTGTCCCCGGGGGGCCGTGGCCAAGGTCGAGGGGCCCGCCGCCCGCCTCTTCCGCCTGGTGACGGGGAAATGACACCCCGGTGTCAAGCTCAGAACCGGTAGGAGGCGGCCAGGCCCGCGCCGCGTCCCACCCGGGCCGGGGCCAGTCCCCAGGGCCCCTTTTTCCGGTGGAGACCGACGACGGCCTTGGCGGTGAAGTAGCCGATGAGGGACCCCACGAGGACATCCGAGGCCCAGTGGCAGTCGTCGTTGACCCGCGAGAGGGCCGTGAGGGCGGCGAGGCCGTACGCGACGGGGGCGACGGCGGCGTGGTCGTACTCCGAGGTGATGACGGTGGCGATGGAAAAGGCCGTCTGGGCGTGTCCGGAGGGGAAGGAGAGGCGGTCGGAGGAGAAGGAGGGACCGTCCCACTTGTCGTAGCGCCCCGACTCGTCGGGGGTGTGGCGGTGGGTGGCGTACTTGAGGACCTGGGTGAAAACCCCGGAAATGACGAAACTCTCCACCCCCAGGAGGGCCGCGCGCCGGGGCCTTTGGTCGTCCACGGCGTAGCCGTAAACCCCGAAGAGCCCCAGGGCGGGCAAGGTGTACCACCCCTCGCCGAGGGGCTTGGTGTACCTAGAGACCAGGTCCGTCGTCACGCCCCGGCGGCGGAGGGTCCAGTCGCGGATGTCCTGGTCGTAGGCGTAGAGGACGACGACGGCCGAGGAGAGGGCGGCGGCCGTCAGCCACTCCTGCTCCCGCCACCGGGCGGGGGCGGTGACGATCCGGGCGGTGTCGTTTACGTACCCCTTCAGGTAGTTCAGGTCGAGGCGGACCTCCCCGGGGGCCTCGGAGGCGGGCGCCCCCTGGGGGGGAGAGCCGTGACCAGACCCGGGGGCGAGGGAAAAGACCAGGAAAAACAAGAAAGCGAACGGGACGACCGACGGTTTTCTTCTCATCTCCTCCCTCCCGAGGCGGGGGGCCGTCCACCCCTCCCCATCACCATGACCCCCCCAGACCCCTCCCCCGGGGGCGACGGATCACCGCCCGGGAAGGTCCTCGACCCATAGCAGAACCCTCCGCCGCCCACAAGGGGAATTCCGGGGCATCACACCCGTTTGGCGTAAGTCGTGGCGGGATTGGATCGGAAAGGCGGCGGATCACCCCCGCCGGGGGCGGTTTTTCGAAAAACAAGCCGTTTTGCCCCATTTTGCCTTTCCAGGGGAAAAGGGGGCCGTTTGGGCCCCAAAATTTCCCCTCGGGTCATTTTATGAGCATAATATCCGTGTTACTTCGGATAAAAACAGGGGACCGAGGGGGTATGCCGGAGCTCCGGCATAGGTTAAATATTTGAAATCATTGGAGAATCAGCGATCGACAAAAAATTTTCCCCTCGGCGCCGCCTGTTAGCGACGCGCCCGCCCGGCCCTGCCGGCCCGGGTGGTGAGGCTTATTGGCATGAATAGTGCAGAGCAATTGGTAAACGGCGTTCAATCGGAGACGGACTATTAAGAGGTAAGGAGGATAACATGAAGAAGATGACCTTGCGGATGAAGTTGCTCCTGGGGGGGATCCTGGCGGTCCTCATCCCCCTGTTGGTAGTGGGGGTCTTTTCCGCCGTCCGTTCTTCCCAGAGCCTGGAGAAGGAGGCCCTGGCCAGGTCGGAGCGGATCGCCGATTCCCTGGCGGCGATGGTGCAGATGGTCCTTAAGGAGGAGCTGAAGCTCGTCCACGAACTGGCCGCCATGCCCGAGACGGTCGCGGCGGCGTCCAAGTATTCCGCCGGCTCGCCGGCGGAGGCCGAGGTGGAGAGGATGAACGCCGCCCTGGCGGCCGTCATGAAGAGGATCGGCCACGACTACGACCAGTTCTACCTGGTGGACGCCAACGGCCGCATCTTCGCCGACAACGTGGGCGGCAAGCTCAAGGGCCTCGACGTTTCCGAGCGGGATTACTTCAAATCCGCCAAGGCCGGCAAGGCCGTGGTGAACAACGTGGCGAAATCGAAGGCGACGGGCCATATCGTGGCCCCCATCGGCGCCCCCATCTACGACGCCTCCGGCCAGTTCGTCGGCGTCGCCGCGGCGGCCGTGAAGATCGACTTCCTCCAGGAACAGTTCGACGCCGTCAGGGTGGGAAAGACGGGTTATCCCTTCATGGTCGACCCCAAGGGGATCGTCATCGCCCACCCCAAGAAGGAGTTCATCCTCGACTTGGATCTGACGAAGCAGGCGGGCATGGAGGCCATCGTCGCCAAGATGCTCGCCAAGCAGCGGGGTTCCGAGTCCTACGTCTTCAGGGGCGACAAGAAGATCGCCGGCTTCGCCCCCGTCCCCATCACGGGCTGGAGCGTCGGCTTCACCCAGAACGTGGACGAGTTTTTGGGAGACGCCCACTTCATCAGGAACGTCATCCTGGGTGTCAGCCTGGCCTTCCTCATCGTGACGATCTTGGCGGTCCTCGTCTTCGCGGGCAAGATCAGCAACCCCATCGCCCGGGCGGCCCACGACCTCAACGAATCGGCCCAGCAGCTCGTGTCGGCCTGCGCCGAGGTCTCGGGGGCCAGCCAGTCCCTGGCGGAAGGGGCCTCCCAGCAGGCCGCCGCCGTCGAGGAGACCTCCTCGTCCCTCGAGGAGCTGTCTTCCATGACGAAGCAGAACGCCGACAACGCCGAACACGCCAACGCCCTCATGAAGGAGACGACCAGCGTCGTCAACCGGGCCAAGGATTCCATGACGAAGCTGACGAATTCCATGGGCGAGATCTCCAAGGCCTCCGAGGAGACCTCCAAGATCATCAAGACCATCGACGAGATCGCCTTCCAGACGAATCTTTTGGCCCTCAACGCCGCCGTGGAGGCCGCCCGGGCGGGCGAGGCGGGGGCCGGTTTCGCCGTCGTGGCGGAGGAGGTGCGTAATTTGGCCATGCGGGCCGCCGAGGCGGCGAAGAACACGGCCGTCCTCATCGAGGACACGGTGAGGAAGATCGGCGAGGGCTCGGGCCTCGTCAGGACGACGAACGAGGACTTCATGGCCGTGGCCGACAGCGCCCTGAAGGTCGGCGAACTCGTGGCGGAGATCTCCGCGGCCTCCCACGAGCAGTCCACGGGGATCGATCAGATCAGCCGGGCCGTGGCGGAGATGGACAAGGTCGTCCAGCAGAACGCCGCCAACGCCGAGGAGACGGCCAGCGCCGCCGAGGAGATGAACGCCCAGGCCGAACAGGTCAGGCACGTGGCCAAGACCCTCATCGACGTCGTCGGCGGATCCGACGCCGTCGGCGGCCTCGGGAGCCTCAGGGAGGCCGTCACGAGGCGCAAGGCCGTCCCCGCCCCGACCCCCGCCGTCAAAAAAAGGCCGGACGTCAAGAAAGCGACGCCCGGTAAGCTCATCCCCCTGACGGACAAGGAGGAGGGCGAGTTCAAAGACTTTTGATAATCAAGTTCCCCCCTTCCCCCCGGTGTCCCCGCGAGCCGGGGGGATCTTTTTGTCCCCCCTCCGGCAACCGCCGCGGGAAAAGCTCATGGCCCGCCCCGACGGGTCCCCGGGGAAAAACCGCGGGCGACGGCCGGGCCGCAAACCACGGCGGTGAACCGCCATGAAACGGGGGGACGGGACGACCCCTTCTTTCCGAAATCTTGCCCAGCGATCCCGAGGCCTCACGAATTAGGTATCGTGTCTTTCAAGTTTTCTGGACCAGGCGGGCGAAGTGTTCGAAGGAGCGGTCGTAGGTCCGCTCCGCCTCCTTGGGGAAGGCGCAGGCGGGGAGCTGGCGCCGCTTGAGATGGTACGACAGGCAGTCGCAGCACAGACCCTTGCGGGGGCAGGGTTCGTAGGTGCAGTTGCAGGCGGCGAGGTTCTTTTCCTTCTTGCAGTCCATATTCCCACCTCCGACGGCGATTTGACCGGTTTATAGGCCCGCCGCGGCACCCTGTCAAGGGAGGGTGCGCCCCGCCCCGCCTTGCCTAACGGGGTCGATTCTGATAGGGTCCCGAAAAAACGCCCGGGAAGGTGTCCATGAACGAAGTCCTCCTCTGGTTGGCCTTGATCCTCCTTTGCCTGACGGCGGCCCTGGGCGTCGCGACCCTCGTCCTCGTGACCCGCCACGGCAAAAAGACCGAGGAGACCCTGAGGGAGGAGCTCCGCCTCGCCAGGGAGGAGGCCAGGCTGTCCGCCCGGGACCTGCGGGAAGAGGTGACGAAGGGGATCGGCCTCCTGGGGGAGACCCTCTCCCGCCACCTCGAGGGCCTGGCGACGGGCCAGCAGGGCTACCTGCGGGACATGACCGCCCGCCTCGAGGACCTGAGCCGGTCCAACCGCGAGGCCCTCGACCGGATCCGGGACACCTTCGACGGGGGCCTGAGGGAGCTTCGGGAGGGCAACGAGCGGAAGCTCGAGGAGATGAGGAGGACGGTGGACGAGAAGCTCCACGAGACCCTCGAACGCCGCCTCGGGGAATCCTTCCGCCTCGTGAGCGACCGTCTCGAGGCGGTCCACAAGGGCCTGGGGGAGATGCAGAACCTCGCCGCCGGCGTGGGGGACCTCAAGCGGGTCCTCTCCAACGTGAAGACCCGGGGGACCTGGGGAGAGGTCCAGCTGGGGGCGATCCTCGAACAGATCCTGACCCCCTCCCAGTACGCCAAGAACGTCCGCGTCCGGCCCGGTTCCGCGGAGACGGTGGAGTTCGCCGTCCGCCTCCCCGGCCCCGCCGACGATCCGAACGCCTGCCTCTGGCTGCCCATCGACGCCAAGCTCCCCCAGGAGGACTACCTCCGCCTCCAGGAGGCGGCGGAGAGGGGCGACGGCGAAGCCCTCCAGCGGGCCTCCGAGGCCCTGGCGCGGGTCGTCCGGGGGGCGGCGAAGGACATCCGGGACAAGTACGTCCACCCCCCCCACACGACGGACTTCGGGATCATGTTCCTCCCCACGGAGGGTCTCTACGCCGAGGTCCTGAGGCAGAACGGCCTGGTGGAGGAACTCATCGGGACGTACCGCGTCGTCGCCGCCGGCCCCACGACCCTCGCGGCCGTCCTCAGCAGCCTGCGGATGGGCTTCCAGACCCTCGCCGTCGAGCGGAGGGCCTCGGAGGTCTGGAAGGTCCTGGGGGCCGTGAAGACGGAGTTCCGCCGCTTCGGCGAATTCCTGGACAAGATGAGGAGGCAGCTCGACACGGCCCGCAACACCCTCGACGAGGGCGGCACCCGGGCACGGGCCCTGGAGAGGAAACTCAAAGACGTCTCCGAGCTCCCCGACGACGAGGCCCGACAGGTCCTCGAGTGATCCCTTGACAGCCTCCCCTCCCCCCTTTAAGATGCCTCCCCCAAAAAAGGGAAGGGAGGTCATCGTCCTGGATCAAGACCCGACCACGGCCCCCGGCGGAAGAGACGCCCTGATGGAGAGGATCAGGGAACTGGAGGCCTCGGAGCGGAAGTACCGCCACCTCTTCGAGCGCTCCCCCGCCATGGTCTACCTCACCGATATCGACGGGGTCATCCTCGACATCAACGAGGGCGGCGTGGAGATGCTGGGCTACGAGAGGCGCGAGGAGGTGATCGGCCTCACGGCGGCCCGTTCCCTCTACGTGGACCCCGCGGACCGTCTCCGCTTCCAGGAGCAGATCTCCAAGACAGGCTCCGTGCGCGGTTTCGAGACGCGGATGCGGCGCCGGGACGGCCGGATCATCGACGTGAGCATCACCTCGGCTCTCCGCTTCGACGACGACGGGGCCGTGGCGGGCTACGAGGGTTTCGTCCTGGACATCACGGACAAGCAGCAGACCCGGCGGGCCCTCCAGGAATCGGAGGAGAAGTACCGCACCGTGGCGGAGAACACCCTCGTGGGGATCTGCTTCCACCAGGACGGCCGGTTCCGCTACGTCAACCGGCGCCTCGCCGAGATGCTGGGCTACGACTCCCCCGACGAGCTCCTGGGCGAGCCCTTCTGGGAGGTCATCCACCCCGACGACCGGGAGATGGTCCGTCTGAGGGGCCTGAGGCGCCAGCGGGGCCAGTTCCATCCCGAGCAGTACCCCTTCCGGGCCCTCCGGAAGGACGGCTCCGTCCTCTGGGCGGAGCTGTGGGCCTCCCCCGCCCTCTACCGGGGCCGGGCGGCGGTGGTCACCATGATCGTGGACATCACGGCCAACCGCCAGGCGGAGGAGGAGATCCGCCACCTCTCCCGCCGCCTCATCGAGGTCAGCGAGGAGGAGAAAAAGAACCTCGCCGCCGACCTCCACGACGACCTCGGCCAGAACCTCGCCTCTTTGCATTTCGGCCTCGAGGCCCTGGAACTCTCCCTCCCCCCCGAGGCGGCGGAGTCGAGGGAGAGGTGCCGCGCCCTCATCGGCCAGGTGGAGAGGATGGCGGAACAGGTCAGGACGACCATCTCCCGCCTCCGCCCCGATCTCCTGGACCACTTGGGCCTCATCCCCGCCATGGAGTGGTACGTCCAGGAATACCAGCGCAACCGCCCCGGCCTGGAGGTGGAGTTCCAGGCGGCGGGCTTCAAGAAGCGCCTCCCCCTCCAGATGGAGACGGTCCTCTACCGGATCCTCCAGGAGTGCCTCACCAACATCTCCAAGCACGCCCGGGCCAGAAAGGTAAAGATCTTCTTGACCTTCAGCTACCCGCGGATCATCCTCACCGTCAAGGACGACGGGGTGGGCTACAACCCCCGCGCACAGGCCTTCCCCGCCGAGGGCGGGCGGGGGATCGGCCTCCTGAGCATGCGGGAACGCATCGCCTCCCTCAAGGGGGTCGTCACCATCTCCTCGGCCCCGGGGAAGGGGACGACGATCAGGGTCGAGATCCCCCTCCTGGAGGAGGAGGCGTGAGGAAGATCCGGGTCCTCATCGCCGACGACCACGCCGTGGTCCGCGACGGCCTGAGACAGATCATCGACGCCGAGGCCGACCTCGGCGTCGTCGCCGAGGCCCAGGACGGCGCCGAGGCCCTCGAGGCGGCCAAGGCTGCCAGGCCCGACGTGACGGTCCTGGACATCTCCATGCCCGTCCTGGGTGGTCTGGAGCTCATCGGCCTCGTCCGCTCCTCCGTCCCCGAGACGAAGATCGTCATCCTGACCATGTACGCCAAGGAGAGCTTCGTCTACCAGGCCCTCTCCCAGGGCGCCCTGGGGTACGTCCTGAAGGCCTCGCCCCGCATGGACATCCTCGAGGCGATCCGCGCCGCCCACCGGGGGGAATACTTCCTCAGTTCCGGCATCCGGGCGGAGGTCATCGGCCGCTACCTGCGGAACCGGGAGAAGTCGCCGGCGCCGCGGGGCTACGACCTCCTCACGGAACGGGAACAGCAGGTCTTCCGCCTCGTCGTGGAGGGCAACACGACGGGGCAGATCGCCGACATCCTCTGCGTGAGCGCCAAGACGGTGGAGAAGCACCGCCTGGCCGTCATGAACAAGCTGGGGATCCACGACCGCCTGGAACTCCTCAAGTACGCCATCAAGATCGGGATCGTCGATCCCGACCTCTGGGGGGGCTGACGAAAAAGGGGTGATTCACCCCATGCCGAATGGGTGATCCCCCCCATTGTCAATCCCCGCCCCGTCCCCTTAGAAGGGATCCTGCATCAAACCCTCTGGAAAGGAGTAACGGTATGGATCCCACCACTCTCAGCATCATCGGTATCGTCGTCTCGTTGGCCTTCATCGTCGTCTTCGCCCTGAGGGGATGGCACATCATCCTCCTGGCGCCCATGGCGGTGGTCCTCGTGGCCCTCTTCTCGGGCATGGACGTCCTGCCGGCCCTCATGGGGCCCTACATGAAGGGCTTCGTGAACTACGCGGCCAAGTTCTACCTCATCTTCTTGATGGGTTCCCTCTTCGGCAAGGTCATGGAGGACAGCGGCGCCGCCCGGTCCATCGCCGAGGGGATCCTCAAACTCGTGGGGAGGAAGAACCCCGTCAACGCCGCCATCGCCATCGCCGTCATCGGTCTGGCCCTGACCTACGGCGGCGTCAGCCTCTTCGTCGTCATCTTCGCCCTCATCCCCATCGGGCGGCCCATCTTCAAGGAACTCAACCTCCCCTGGCACCTCTTCGTCATCCCCTACACCTTCTCCATCGGCTCCATCACCATGACCATGCTCCCCGGCTCCCCCCAGATCCTCAACATCATGCCCACGAAGTACATGGCCTCCACGCCCATGGCGGCCCCCCTGTTGGGCATCGTCGGGGCCGTTATCGTGGCCGCCTTCAACTTCTTCTACTTCAAATACCAGCTCAAGAGGGCCCAGGCGAGGAACGAGGTCTACGTGGCACCCACGGGCCCGGGGGTGGTGGCGGGTGAAACGGCCCCCATGGAGAAGCTCCCCAACGTCTTTTTGAGCGTCATCCCCATGGTGGTCGTCGTCGTCATGCTCAACGCCTTCAAGCTCGACGCCGTCTGGGCCCTGGCGGGGGGCACGGCGGTCTGCCTCGTCTTCTTCTTCCCCTACTTCAAGAACATCCTCGACACCCTCAACAAGGGGGCCATAAACACCGTCATCCCCATCGTCAACACCTGCGCCGACGTCGGTTACGGCATGGCCGTGGCCGCCACGAGCGGTTTCAAGGTCATCTCCTCCTGGATGCTCAACCTCCCCATGCACCCCATCGTCTCCCTCTCCATCGCCACGAACATGATGGCGGGCATCACCGGTTCCGCCTCGGGCGGCCTGGGGATCATCCTCGAGACCCTGGTGCCCAAATACCTGGCCCTGAACCTCTCGCCGGAGCTGATCCACCGCATCGCCACCATGTCGGCGGGCTGTTTCGACGCCATGCCCCACAACGGCGTCGTCATCACCTTCCTGGCCGTGACGGGCCTCACCCACGCCAACGCCTATAAGCACATCTTCCTGGGGCACATCGTCGCGACCATCATCGCCCTTCTGGTGGTCATACCCCTGGGCGTGATGATCTACTGATAAGCAAGGAGGAAAGACATGTCAGGTAAAGAGATAGAGAAAATCGCCGTCCTCGGCGGCGGCCTCATCGGCGCGGGATGGGCCGTGAACTTCCTCTGGAAGGGTTACCCCACGGCGGTCTACGACGTCTCCGAGGAGGCCCTCGAGGCGGCCCGCAAGCGGGTGAGCGGGAGTTTCGACTACCTCGCCGCCAAGGGGATCGTCTCGGCCGACCAGGCCCGGGTGGCCATGGGCCTGGCGCGGTACACCACCGACATCGCCGCCGCCCTGAAAGACGCCGACCTCATCCAGGAGGCGGCGCCGGAACGCTACGAGGTCAAGCGGGACCTCCTGGCCCAGGTGGACCGGTTCGCCAAGGAGGAGGCCGTCTTCGCCAGCAGCACCTCGGGGCTCCTCATCAGCCGCATCGCCGAGGGTTCCAAACACCCCGAACGCTGCCTGGGGGCCCACCCCTACAACCCCCCCTACCTCATCCCCCTCGTGGAGATCAGCAAAGGGGAAAAGACGGCCGAGGAGTACCTCCAGCGGGCCTATGACTTCTACCGCGCCCTGGGCAAGGAACCCATCATCCTGAGGAAGGAGGCCCTGGGCTTCATCGCCAACCGCATCTCCGTCGCCCTCTACCGGGAGGCGGTGGATCTCGTCTGGCGGGGGGTATGCTCCGTGGCCGACGTGGACAAGGCCGTCACCTTCGGCCCCGGGTTGAGGCTGGCCCTCATGGGGCCCAACCTCATCTATCAACTCGGCGGCGGCCAGTACGGCGTCAAGGGCATCCTCCACCACATCGGTCCCACCGTGGAGGATTGGTGGGCCGACATGGCGGACTGGAAGAAGTGGCCCGAGGGTTGGGGCGACATGGCCCAGGAAGGGGTCCTCAAGGAGATGGAGGAACGACCCGCCTCCCAGGGGCGGACCCCGGAGGAGATCGCCCGCTGGCGGGACGACGGTCTCATCACCCTGTTGCGTTTTCACGGAAAGATCTAAGACCAAAGGAGGTAAGAGCATGGAAATAAAGAACGTAAGCGTCGTCGGCCTGGGGACCCTGGGGACACAGATCGCCGTCCAGTGCGCCTCTTACGGTTACGCCGTCAAGGGGTTCGACACCGTCCCCGACAGTTACCCCAAGACCCTCCAGAAGGTGAAGGGGATGATGGCGGCCATGGGGAAAGGCCCCACGGTCCCCAAGGAAAAATGGGACGAGGCGGCTGGCCGGGTCGCGGTGACGGCCGATCTCGGGGAGTGCCTCAAGGAGGCCGACCTGGTCATCGAGGCCGTCCCCGAGGTCCTGGACCTCAAGCGTAAGACCTTCGCCCAGATGGACGAGCTGGCCCCGGCCCACGCCATCCTGGCCACCAACAGCTCCTCCATCCCCATCTCCAGGATCGAGGACGCGACGAAGCGTCCCGAGAGATGCCTCAACATCCATTTCTACCAGCCCGCCGTCGGCTTCATCCTCTGCGACGTCATGGGGGGGACCAAGACGGACCCCGAGGTCATCGAAACGGCCCGGCGGTTCATCAAGTCCCTGGACCTCATCCCCCTCAAGGTGAACAAGGAGATCCTCGGCTTCTGTTTCAACAGCGTCTGGCGGGCCGTCAAGAAGCAGACCCTCTACATGGCCTGCAACGGCTTCGTCGATTTCAGGGACATCGACCGGGCCTGGATGGTCTTCACGGGCATGCCCTACGGGCCCTTCGCCATGATGGACATGGTGGGCCTCGACGTCGTCTACGACATCGAGATGTCCTACTACAACGACTCGAAGGACCCGAAGGACCTGCCCCCCGCGGCCTTCAAGGAGATGATCGACCGCGGCGAGCTCGGCGCGAAGACGGGCAAGGGTTTCTACACCTACCCCAACCCCGAGTGGGCCCAACCGGGTTTCCTCAAGGGATAACGAAAGGAGAAAACGATGAAGGAAAAAGCAGTCATCACCGCGGCGATCACGGGGAGCATCCACACCCCCACCATGTCGCCCTACCTGCCCATCACCCCCAAGCAGATCGCCGACGAGGCCGTCCGGGCCTACGAGGCGGGGGCGGGGGTGGTACACATCCACGCCCGTAACCCCGAAAACGGCATGCCCTCGCCGGACCTCAACCTCATGGAGGAGATCATCACGGACATCAAGGGGCGCTGCCCCGTCGTGATCTGCATCACCACCGGCGGCGGCATGGGCATGACCATCGAGCAGCGCGTGGCCCCCGTGGTCAAGTTCCGGCCGGAGCTCGCCTCTTGCAACGCCGGGTCCATGAACTGGGGACTCTTCCCCATGCTGACCCGCTTCAAGGAATGGAAGTACGACTGGGAGAAATTCATGCTCAACATGACGGAGGACTTCATCTTCCCCAACACCTTCAAGACCCTCAGGGAGTACTGCGAGAACTTCAACAAGAGCGAGACGAAACCGGAGTTCGAGATCTACGACGCCGGCATGGTGAACAACGTCGCCTTCCTCATCCAGGCGGGCTACATCAAGACCCCCGTCTATATCCAGTTCGTCCTGGGGATCCTCGGCGGCCTGTCGGCGAGCCCGGAAAACCTCATGTTCCTCGTGGAGCACGCCAAACGTCACATCGGCGACTTCGAGTTCTCCGTCTGCGTCGCCGGCAGGGCCCAGTTCCCCATCTGCACCCAGTCCCTCCTTCTGGGCGGGAACTGCCGCGTCGGCCTCGAGGACAACCTCTACCTCGAAAAGGGGCAGCTGGCGAAGAGCAACGCCGAACAGGTGGCCAAGATGGTCCGCATCGCCCGAGAACTGGGGATCGAACCCGCCGACCCGGAAGAGGCGAGAAAGATCCTCCGTCTCAAGGGCCGCGACAAGATCGGCTACTGACGGATTCAGACCCTCCTTAGGGGGCGTCGCGCCGCTGCGGCGCCCCCCCTTCCTTTCCCCTTTTCGTCCTTGACATTTCCGTCCCCTTCTGACCCATACCACCTATCAGCGACGGCATCAGGCACCGGTTGACATGACGAACGAGCGGAAGATCATCACCTTCACCTTCGCGGCCCACTACCTCTTCCACTTCTACGAGCTCGCCTTCCCCGCCCTGGCCCTCTCCCTCGCGGCCTCCCTGGGCCTGGACCTCGGCGGCGTCCTCGCCCTCGCCTTCCCCATGTACCTCCTCTTCGGCCTCTTCTCCCTCCCCTGGGGGATCCTGGCCGACCGCCTCGGCAACCGCCTGGCCATCATCGTCTTCTTTCTGGGGACGGGGGCGGGGGCCCTGGGGACGGCCCTCTCCTCGACGCCGACGGCCCTCATGGTCTGGCTCGGCGTCGTCGGTTTCTTCGCCTCCATCTACCACCCCGCGGGGATGGCCATGATCTCCCGGGGGACCCTCAACCGGGGCACGGCCCTGGGCATCAACGGCGTCGCCGGTTCCCTCGGCATGGCCACGGCGCCCCTCCTGGCCGGCCTCCTCAACTGGCTGGCGGGGTGGCGGTGGGCCTATCTGGCGGCGGCCCTCTTCGCCCTCCTCTGGGGGGCGGCGATGGCCATGACCCCCATCGACGAGACCGAGGTGAAGAGGGCCGACACGGGAGGCGAAGGGGGCCAAGGAGCCGACATGAGAAGGTTCGTCGTCCTCTGCCTCGTCGCCACCCTGGGGGGTCTCGTCTACCGCATCAACGTCGTCTCCCTGCCGCCCCTCATCGAGCTCAAGGCGGGCTTCCTCGGCCGCTCCCTCATGGAGATACCCTGGCTGAAGGCCGAGGGCCTCTCCACCATGGCGGCGGGCCTCCTCGTCACCCTCATCTACATCGTGGGGATGTTCGGGCAGCTCACGGGCGGCGCCCTGGCGGACCGCTATCGCCTCGTCCGGCTCTACCTCCTCTTCAACCTCACCTGCCTGCCCCTCGTCTTGATGATCCGGTCCGTCACCGAGGCGCCCCTCGTCATCGCCGGGGCCGTTTACGTCTTCTTCGCCCTGGGGATCCAGCCCATCGAGAACAGCCTCATCGCCCACTTCACCCCCGGCCGCTGGCGCTCGACGGCCTACGGGATCACTTCGGTCCTCATCTTCGGGGTGGGGGCCCTGGCGGTGCCGTGGGTGGGGAAGATCTCCCGGGACTGGGGCCTGGAGAACGTCTATCTCCTCTCGGCGGCCCTCATCTGCCTCATCGTCGTCGGCATCCTGTTCATCTCCGGACGCGACCCCTATTTTTTCCGCAAAACAGGCTCCAGAAAATCGAGCTCTTGAGAATTGAGCACGACTTCGCCCAACTTTGAGAGGGCCCGGGGGATCTGGTCGAGGAACCAGGGGCGCCCCCGCACGAGGCCCAGGTAACCGTAGGCCCCGAGGGCCTGCATGAGGCGCTGGGCGGCGGCGAGGTGAAAGAGGCGGCGGAATTCCCGCCACGGCCCGACGGACGGGTCGAGGCGATGGTAATATTTCAGGTACTCCTCCCGCTCTTCCCCGGGCAGGTCCACGTAGGGGTCCCAGAGGAGGGAGGCGAGGTCATAGAGGGGGCTCCCGAGGCGGAGGCCCTGGAAGTCGACGAGAAAGACGTCGTCCCGGCGGACCATGATGTTGCGGGACTGGAAGTCCCGGTGGATGAGGCAGGACGGACCGGCCAGGAGGGCCTCCGCCGCCTTTCTCCCCCCCTCGTCGAAGGCCGCGGCCTCTTGATGCGTGAGGCGGATACCCCGGAGGGCCTCCAGGAAACGCACCCGGAAGTAATCCCTTTCCCAGGCGTAGAGATCGGCGTCGAAGGGGGGCGGCAACTCGATCCCCGCCGCCCGGGCCTCGCCCGGGGGGATGGAGTGGAGCCTCTTCATCGCCTCGAGGGCCCGACGGTAGAGGGGTCCCCTGACCGCCTCACCCTCGGGGAAGCAGGACCACAGGTCCCTCTCCCCCAGGTCCTCCATGACGATCACGGCCCGCCGGGGATCGTGATGGAGGAGGGCGGGCACGGGCACCCCCCGGGCCTTCAGGAAGGCGGCCAGGGGGGCGAAGAGTCGGTTTTCCCTCACCTCGGCGTCGTAGACCATGACCACGGCCGACCCGTCCCGCCAGCGCAGGCGGTGGAAGACCCGGTTCGATCCGCCCCCCTCCATCATCTCCACCTCCAGCCCCCCGGGATCCCCGAGGCCCAAGGGGGGCCCATACTCGGAAAAGGGGGCGTGGACCCGGCCCATCCCTTCATCCCTGAGGGCCTCGTAGGCCGCGACGGTCCCCACGTCGCACCAGCGGCCCTCGTCGATGACGACGCCCCCCACCGCCCCCGCCTCCTGTCGGACCAGGTCGATGAAGACCGGCACGATATCCTGTATCTTGCCGGGGGCGAGCCTCCGCAAAAAGGGGCGGGCCACGATGTAGATCCCCGTGAACTGGCACAGCCTGGCGGCACGACGCCCGAGGGCGAAACGGAAATCGACGATCCTCCCCCCTTCGTCCAGGCCGACGTTCGGAGTCGGCCCCCCGCTGCGGAGGGCGACGGTCACCTCCCGGCCCTGGTCGCCGTGGGCCGCCAGCAGGGGTCGGAGGGGGAGATCGGAGAGGATGTCGCCGTTGTAGACGAAGATCTCCCCGTCGTCCGGGTGCAGGAGATCCTCGATGTTCTTCAGACCGCCTGCCGTGTCGAGGAGGACCGGTTCGTGGCGGAAGGTGATGGGGACGCCCCGCCACCTCCCCCGGGGAAAGGCCTCGTGAAAACGGTGGGCGAGGTGGTGGGTGTTGACGATGAACCTCTCCACCCCCACCCCGATGAGGTGGTCCATGGCGTAGGTGATCATGGGCCGCCCGGCGACGGGCAGGAGAGGTTTCGGACACCGGTCCGTCAGGGGGCGGAGGCGCCGCCCAAGTCCCGCCCCGAGGATGAAGGCCGTCTTGATCCGGGCCGTCACGGATAGATCACCGCCGGGGTGGCGCCGGGGAAATAGTGCCTCAGGATGGCCTCGCAGGTGTAACCCCTAACCGCCATGGCGGCGGCCCCGACCTGGCACATCCCCACGCCGTGACCCCAGCCCGCCCCGTAGAGGACGAAACGATCGGGGGCCCCCTTCCCCCCTTCCCGGGCGACGACGAAGGCGCTGCTGAGGAGATGGCTTTCGGAGAGCCAGCGCCGGATCTCCAGTTCCTTCCCCACGACGACGGTCCTTTCTGAACCCTCGATCCTCAGGCGGATGATCCGCCCCGACGGCCCCCGCTCGAGGGGGACGAGATCGCGCAGTCGCCCGAAGGAGAGGCCCGACTTCTCCTCGATGATACCCTCCAGGCGCCGGCGGTCGTAAACGACCCGCCAGCGGAAGAAATCAGCCGTCTCGCGGTCGTAATCGGGCAGGATCTCCCCGAGGAGGGCCTGATCCCTCAGGCGGCAAAAGGCGGGGGGATCGGCGAGGATCCAGGCCCGGGCCTCCTCCTCACCCCGCCGGGGGGGGAAGTCCGCCTCGCCGTCGGAGACGGAGGTCAAATAGGGGACGTGACGGGGCTCCCAGACGTTGGCGAAATCCTCCGTGATGCCGCCGCAGGCCTTGTGGTAGCGGGCGTCGCAGACCTCCCCGCCGTGCAGGAGGACCAGCCCCCGGGTCTCCCGGACCGCCGCGGCCGCCCCCTCCCCCGTCACGTGACCGACACCCTGATAACGCTGGCAGTGATCGTCGGCACAGACGTCGTAACCCTCGTGGTCCTCCCGGCCGTACCAGCGGACGATCTCGTCTCCCGTCTCCCGTCGCCCGTCATCGCCCGCCCCGAGATCACACCCTTCTCGGCGCCTCAAGAGGGCCAGAAGCCAGCTCCGGGAGGCGACGGCGTGGGCCTTGAGAAACTCCTTGGGGGCCTTCTCCCGCATCTCCGAGGCCACGACGCTCTCGAGGTAGGTCTCGAGGGGGATCTCGTTTATGACCCGCAGGCGCCCCTCCGGCGTCCCCTCCAGGACCAGATCGCCGGCGTAGGTCTGTCTCCGCCTCCGCTCCCAGTGGAAGGAGATGCCGATCGTCACGTCCTCGAGGCAAAACAGGGACCCCGGGGACCCTTGCAGGCGCAGGCGATCCCGCCCGGCCGCCGTCAGTCCCCCCGGGGAGGAGAGCCTCACCCCACCGTCCGGCGTCGCGGCGGCCACGAAACCCGTCTCTCTCCACGTCGAGCCGCCCAGGGTGAAAGACCCCTCGAGATACCCCCTCACCTCCCGACGGCCCTCCATGATCCCCACCCGGACCGTCGGTTCCCCTCCGCCCTTCATCTTCACCACTTTCCCCCTTTTGCCTTTCGTTTCCGGCTCTATAGAGGGATCCCCCCGGCAAGTCAAGAAAGGGCGCCATATTGAAGGGCCGTCCTAAAGTTTGCCTCCCCCGTTGCCGATATAAGGGTGTAGACCTCAACACGGCACGCCTTGTCGTCTCGAGGGTAAACCCCGTCAGGAGCTCACATGGGCCTCGTACAAACGGCGAACTTGCGGGAAGGGATGGTCCTCGCCGGGGACGTCCTCGACACCTCGGGCCGCCTGCTCATCGCCAGGGGGACGGAGCTCACCCCCCGCGGGATCCGGGTCCTCAAGATGTGGGGGGTGATCGAGGCGGACGTCGAGGGGGTGGGGGACGAGGAAGGGGGCAGCGGCCTCGGCCCCGACCTCGATCCCGACTTTGTCGCCGCGGCGGAGCGAAAGGCCAGGGCCCTCCTTCCTTACACGAACATCGACCACCCGGCGGGAAAGGCCCTCTACCGCCTCTGCGTCGCCCGCCTCGCCCGGGGCAAGACGGATCCCGAGACGGTGGCCCGCTGGTCGCGACCGGAGGAATATCACCCCGATAACACGGACGAGGGGAAGGTCCGGATCCCCGTCAACATCGTCAAGGCCGTCGGCGACAGCATCCCCCTCTCCACCTTGCCCGACGTCTTCCACCAGGTGAACGAGGTCCTCCTGCGCCCCTCCAGCTCCGCCCAGGAGATCGCCGAGGTCATCGAGAAGGACACGAACCTCTCCGCCCGCATCCTTAGAATCGTCAACAGCGCCTTCTACAACTTCCCCTCCCGGATCGACAAGATCTCCCGGGCCGTCACCATCATGGGGACCAGGCAGATGGCCACCCTGGCGAGCGGCATCAACTGCCTGAAGATCTTCCAGATGATACCCTCCCGGGTCGTCGACATGAAGTCCTTCTGGGAGCACAGCCTCCTGTGCGGCCTCGGGGCGCGGCTCCTGGGGGGTTACAAGAACATCCAGAACACGGAGCGCCTCTTCGTGGCGGGGATGATCCACGACATGGGTTTGTTGGCCCTCTACAACCGCCTGCCCGATGTCGCCTGCCTGATCATCGAGAAGGCCCGCAGCGAATTCCGGCCCCTCCACGAGGTGGAGAAAGAGGTCTTGGGCCTCGATCACGCCGAGCTCGCCCATATCCTCATGAAGCGCTGGCGTTTTCCCCTGTCCCTGGAGACGATCATCAGGTATCACCATAGCCCCCTCCGGTCGCCGAACACCCTGGAGGCGGCGATAGTCCATTTGGCGGACATGATCGCCATCGCCGCCGGCTCAGGTTTCAGCGGCGAGAGGAGGGTCCCCCCCCTGGAGGCGGAGGTCTGGGACCTTTTGGGTATCTCCCCCTGCACCATCCCCGTCGTGGCCGACCAGGCCCTCAGGCAACTGGATGAGATCTTCCATTATTTCCTCTATGATGCGCCTTAGGGAACCCCCCCTCCACCTCGACCTCAACCTGGAGGAGCGGATCCGCTACCTCGAAGGGGTGAACCGCTTCGTCCTCGACGCCCTCGACACGGCGGCGACCCTGGGGGATTTCCAGGGACAGATCAACCGTCAGGGCGACCCCGCGGTGATCATCGCGGAGACGCGCCGCCGCCTCAGGGCCCTCATCCCCTTTCGGGGGACGGCATTCTATCTCGTCAACGACGAGACGAAGGAGTTCGAACCTTTCCAAATCGACCCGCCCGCGGAGGAGGCGTTTTTCCGCCGGGCGACGGACCAATTGATCGAGGAGGGGACCTTCGCCTGGGCCCTTAGGGAAAAGAGGCCCCTGATCGTCCCCTGCCCCGGCGTCCCCAAGAGGCTCCTCCTCCACGTCATGGCCACGGCCTCGCAGATCCACGGGATGTTCATGGGGATCCTCAAACCCCACGAGGAAAAGGTCAACGACATCTCCCTCTCCTTCCTTTCCCTGATCCTCCTCCACAGCTCCAACGCCCTGGAGACCTACTCCCTCTACGAACAGATCGGCAGGATCAAGGAGGGCCTCAACGGCGCGAAGAACTACCGGAACCTCTTCGAAGCCGCCCCGGACGGCGTGGAGGTCCTCGACCAAACGGGACGCCTCGTGGACTGCAACGCCATGCTGTTGAAGATGACGGGCTACGGCCGGGAGAAGATCATGGGCGCCCATCCCTCCCTCTGGTGCCCCGAGGCGGGCGAGGAAAACTCTTCCCGTTTCCTCGCGGCCCTGAAAAAAGAGGGGGAGAGGGAGGCGGAGGTGGAGTTCGTCAATGCCCAAGGGGACCGTATCCCCGTGTGGCGCAAGGAGAGGGCGTTCTATGACGACGAGGGGCGTTTTCTCGGCGTCGTCGTCTACAACCGCGACCTGTCCCGCCTGAAAAAGGCCGAGGCGGAGCGGAGGGAGCTGGAGGCCCGCCTCCAGAGGGCGAAACGCATGGAGGCCCTGGGTACCCTGGCGGGCGGCGTGGCCCATGACCTGAACAATATCCTCAGCGGCCTCGTGAGCTACCCCGACCTCCTCCTGATCAGGACGCCGCCGGGGGACCCCATGCGGAAACCCCTCGAGGTCATCAAAAAATCGGGGGAAAAGATCGCCGCCATCGTCCAGGACCTCCTCACCCTGGGGAGGCGCGGCGTCGTCCAGACGGGCGTCGTCGATCTCAACGCCGTCGTCGCGGAGCACCTGCGCTCGTCGGAGCACGAGCGCCTCTGTTACTACCACCGGGGCGTGCGGTTCCGGACGGATCTTAAGGAGGGGCTGAACAACGTCTCGGGATCGAAGTTCCACCTGGGGAAGGCCGTCATGAACCTCCTGTCCAACGCCGCCGAGGCCATCACGGGCGAGGGGGAGGTCACCATCACCACCCGCAACGTCACCCTGACGGGTCCCCTCAAGGCCCTCGACCGTATCCCCCCGGGGGACTACGTGGTCCTGACCGTGGCCGACACGGGCAGCGGTATCTCCCAGGAGGACATGGAGAGGATCTTCGAGCCCTTCTACTCCAAGAAGGTCCTGGGGAGGAGCGGCACCGGCCTGGGGATGACGGTCGTCTGGGGGATCTGCAAGGACCACGGGGGCCACATCGACATCAGGAGCCTCCCCGGCCGGGGGACGGAGATCTCCCTCTACCTGCCCGCGACGCGGGAAAAGGCCGCGGCCGAGAAGGCCCCAATCCCGCCGGAGGCCTACCAGGGCAAGGGGGAGAAGATCCTGGTGGTGGACGACTCACCCCAGCAGCGGGAGATCGCCTCCGAGATCCTGGAAGAGCTCGGTTACCGCGTCGTCACGGCGGCGAGCGGCGAGGAGGCCGTGGCCTATATCAAGGATCACACGGTGGACCTCGTCCTCCTCGACATGATCATGGACCCCGGGATGGACGGCCTGGACACCTATCGGGAGATGATCAAGGTCCGACCGGGTCAGAAGGCCGTCATCGCCAGCGGCTTCTCCGAGACGGAGCGCGTCCGGGAACTGCATCGCCTCGGGGTGAGGCAGTACATCAAAAAGCCCTACCTCATGGAGCAGATCGGTCTGGCCATCCGCTCCGAACTGGACGGCGAGGGATCCCCTTAGAACCCCGAGGGTAAAAGACCCCTCAACCCTTGTCCTTCGCCTCCTCCCAGAGGCGGTCCAGCTCCTGAAGATCCGTCCCGGGGAGGTCCTTGCCATCTTCACGCAGACGCCTCTCCATATAGGCGAAGCGGGCGATGAATCTCTCGACGCTGCCCCGGAGGGACTCCTCGGCCTCCACCTCCAGAAACCGACAGAGATTGACCAACGTGAAGAGGCAATCCCCCATCTCCGCCGCGACGACCTCGCCCCGGCCCGTCAAGGCCGCCTCCTTCAACTCTTCGAGCTCTTCCGCCACCTTCGCCCACACCCCCCCGACGTCGGGCCAGTCGAAACCGACGGCGGCGGCCCGCCGCTGGATCTCCTGGGCCCTCCTCAGGGCGGGGAGGGAGCGGGGGATCCCGTCGCCGATCCCCTTCCTTCCCCGCTGCTCCACCTCTCTCTTGATGGTCTCCCAGTTGGCCTTCACCTCTTCGACGCCGGCGACGGTGACGCGGCCGAAGACATGGGGGTGTCGGCGGATCATCTTTTCCCTCACGGTTTGGCAGACCTCTTCCAAGGTGAACTCCCCCCGTTCCTCCGCCAGGACACAGAGAAAGAGGACCTGAAAGAGGAGATCGCCGATCTCCTCTTTCACCTCCTTTGGATCGCCGGCATTGACGGCGTCGACCACCTCGTGGGCCTCCTCGAGGAGATACCTCGTCAGGTCCCGGTCCGTCTGGCGGCGGTCCCAGGGACAGCCCCGGGGGCCCCTGAGGGTCCGGACGAGGTCGAGGAGGGAGGCCACGCCCGTGCACCCGTCCTCCGGAGGCCCCTTTTGATCCTTGTCTCTCTCGGTCATGGAAAGATGCCCCCTTGGCAACCCTTCTGCATCCCTTCCCTTTTTCGGGCAAAAGGGGTATTGGATCGTCATCTCATAACAGGGGAGCGAAGGGAGGAGGTTATCATAAAACGTAAGGGCATCGTTTGGACCCTGCTCTTCGTCCTCCTCACGGCCGTCGCCCCCGCCGGGGCGGCGTGGGGAGGCGGTGTCCCGGGGCGTTTCGACTTCTACGTCCTGGCCCTGAGCTGGTCGCCCGCCTTCTGCGACGAGGCCCGGAACCGCGACCACCCCCAGTGTCGGGCCGCCTCGCCCTCCGCCTTCGTCCTCCACGGCCTCTGGCCCCAGTACGAACGGGGCTACCCCCGTGACTGTTCCGCCATCCCCTTCCCCGAGGGGCTCAAGGCGGAGTTCCCGAAACTCTTCCCCCACGACGCCCTCTACGCCCACGAGTGGCGAAGGCACGGCACCTGTTCGGGCCTCTCGCCCCGGGGTTACCTCGCCCTGGCCAAGAGGATCCGAGAGGGGGTAATCATCCCCCCGGCCTACGAGGGGCCGGACAAACCCCTCCGTCTCACGGTGGAACGGCTCCGTTCCGATTTCATCCGCTCCGACGGCCGCCTGTCGCCCCGGGGCATCGTCCCCGTCTGTTCCCACGGGGGGCGCTTCCTGAAGGAGGTCTGGCTGTGTTTCGAAAAAGACGGCCGACCCCGGGACTGCAGCGAGGAGATCCTCAAGAGGGGCCGCAAGACCTGCCGCCAGGAGACCTTTCTCCTCAAGCCGCCCCGGCCTTGACCCCTCGTCGCTGGGGCGTCAAGGCTGTGGGGAGCCGACGGCGGCTCATAGGTAACCCAGGCCCCGGGACTCCTTGCAGGCGCGGCACCAGGGTGTGTAACCGCACTGGCCCCGGCAGCCTTCAAAATCCTGGTCCGCCTTGTCCGGCAGGGGGACATCGCAGTATCCCGCCCATCTCGTCTTGATCTCACGGATGAATGCCAGGGGGTCTTCCGTTTCCAGGGCGATGATCTCCCCGGGACAGACGTTCTTCCCGTCGGGTGTCAGGATAGCCTCCACGATCTCCTCGGCCCTGAGGTCCAGGCCGTGGCGGGCGAGGAAGTCCCGGGCGGGCACGGAGGCCACGCGGGCCCGGACGGCGGCCACGAAACCGGCGTAGACCATCAGGCGGGCCGCCGCCAGACCCACGACCCGGTCCCAGACCACGACCCGGCCCCGGGAGGCGTCGTACCCCTCCAGGCAGTCGATGAGGGGCTTGATCCCCCGTTCGCGGCCCCGGTGGACGATCTCCCCGTCCCGGACGAGGACGAGACTGAAGGCGGATAAATCGGCCGTCTCCAAAAATCAACCTCCTAACCTTCGGCCCCGTTCACCGGGACCCCCTGGAACCACCCGAGCCCCGGCACGGGGAGGGAGAACCGGACCCGCTCCCAACCCCCTTCGCCTTCGTACCCCACGGCGGCGAGGAAGAGGCCGGACGGCGGGGCGGTCAGGGGGGCCAGATCGACGGCGCCTCCATGGAGGGCCGCCTCCAGGTCCCCGCTGCCCATCTTCCCCCTCCCCACCTCCACGACGGCGCCCACCATACGGCGGATCATCTTCCAGAGGAAGTGGGAGGCCACGAAAGAGAGGAGGAGAAGGTCGCCCCTCCTTGCGAGGCCGACGTCGTGGATAAGGACCAGGGGGGAGAGGTTCTTGTCCCGCCGCTTGTCGGCGAAGGCCCCGAAGTCGTGAAGGCCCTTGAACAAGGCGCAGGCCGCCGCCATCCTGTCCGTGTCCAGGCGGTCCTTGACCCACCAGAGATAGCGCTTGCCGAAGGCCGAGCGGCGGCGGGAGATGACATAGACGTAGGCCCGCCATTTCGCGTCGTGGCGGGCGTGGAATCCCTCCGGGGCCTCCCGGACGGAGAGGACGTTGATCGTGGCCGGGAGGAGGTCGTTCAAATCGTTCTGCAACCGCCGGGGCTCCAACCTCCTGGGGCACCTGAGATGGGCCACCTGACCCAGGGCGTGGACGCCGGCGTCGGTCCGTCCGGCCCCCTGGAGATCCACCTCACCCCCCGTGACCCTCTCCGCCGCCTCCCGGAGGGTCCCCTGGATGGAACGGGCGTTCTTCTGGGCCTGCCAACCGGCATAACCGGTCCCGTCGTACTCCAGGAGGAGGCGGTAGTTCATGGGGTCTTATTTGACGACCACGGGGAGGGGTTGGCGGTCCGAGGCCCACAGCCCCTTCAGACCGTGGGCCGCCGGATCGGGGCAACGGACCTCGACCTGTCCGTCCCGGCGGGTGACAAGATAGGGCCTGCCCGTGGCGGGGCAGCGGAGATCGGCCGGGGGCGTCTTCCCCCCCTGGAGGAGGGCGGCGGCCTTCCAGAGATTGTTCAGGCAGGCGTCGGCGACGGCGTCGGTCTCGTAGGTGCCGAGGCGAAGGGGCTTGTTCGGTTTCATCGCCTCCATGACCCGGGGGGCCTGGAGGGCCGCGACGACGAGGCAAAGGAGGACGACGACGCCCAGGGTGATCCGCCAGGCCCTGGTATCCCTGAGGCGGGGCCGGGGGGGTGCCTTTTCCTCCTTTTCGGCGATGTAACGCTCCGCCCGCTCCACGGCGCACCGGGGGCACCAGAGTTCCCCCTCGGCCTTCACCGTCCCGTCCAGGGGTATCTCGGCACCGCAACCCCGGCAGCGGGGCCGGGCCTTTTCCTCCTCACCCACCGTTGTCTTCCCCCGCCGGTTTATCCGACCCCCCTCGGCCCGTAGTCACTGCACCACCCTCAGGTTGTCGAAATAGACCTCCGAATTGTCCCACGTCCTGAATCCCCCCATGCCCGACGGGAAGGTGGAGTCCTTGAACTCCAGGACCTTCGTCCCGTCGACGGTGATGACGTGCTGGTCCCCCTTCACGGCCACGGAGACCTGATGGGACTGACCGTAGACGGGGAAACCGGCCGGCATGGGCGCCCGGGCGATGGGGTATTGCTCTTTCCCGTCTATGACCTTGCGCACGATGAACGCGTTGCCGAAACCGGGATCGTACTGAAAGATGTAACCCGTGACGTCCTTCTTCCCGTCCGACCGGTAATAGATACCGTAACCGTTGCCGGCCGTGAGGGTGGCCGTCGTCCTGATCTCGTAATCCGTCCAGGCCTTGTCGCCGAAGGCCAGGCGGGCCTCCCCCTTTTTGCCCAGGGACCTCAGGGCGCCGTCGACGAGGGCCCAGTCGCCGGAGTTGGCCTTGAGACCCCCCATGTTGTCGAAGGAGCTTGAAAACAGAACGTTCTCTGATGGTTGCGCGACGGCGGCGTAATGGATGGAACAGGCCAAGATGGGCTGGGGGCTCTTCTGGACCCAGGCGTAGACACCCCCGCTGGGGCATTGGGGTTCCTTCGCGAGGAAACCGGCCCTGACCAGTTCGTCTAATCCCGCGCTCTCCCTGGCCCGGTCGAGGTTGAAGGCCGCCTCGGCCCGCTCGGCGGCGTAGCGGTTCCCGAGACAGGTCGTGGCGCGGGCCCTCTCCAGGTAAGCCTTCATGAGGGGGACGGCTATGGTCGTCAAGACACCTATGAGGGCGATGACGACCATCAGCTCCAGAAGGGTGAAACCGCCCCTCGATCTCAGGCCTCTTTCGCTCAAGCCTTCACCGCCTTTCGACATCGAAAAGGACATTCCTGATCTTGAGGAGGAGTATATCTTTCTTGACCGGTTTCTTCAAGTAATCGAGGGCCCCCATCTCCAGGCCCTTGATCTCGTCCTCCTCTCCCACGCGGCCCGTCAGGAAGATCAAGGGCGCCCCGATCCCCTTCTGGTTCTTGATCTCCAACAACTTGAAGCCGTCGAGGTTGGGCATGTTGATATCGGAGATGATCAGGTCGAACTCCTCCTTGGCGAGGGTGATGAGGGCGTCGATGCCGTCGGCGGCCAGGGCCACCTCGTAGCCCGCCCCCTTCAGGATCCGTTCGATGAGGAGCTGACTGTCCTGGTCGTCCTCCACCACCAGGATCCTCCCGGCACGTCTCCTGCTCTTCTCGGCGACCCGTTGCGGCCTCTCCGACGGCTCCGCCGGGGCGGCGGGGATCTCCTCCACCAGGATCTTCTCATAGACGTCCCTGACGGGGAAGACGAGGTCCCGGACCTTCTCCACGGCGTGGTTGCTCATGAGGTAGTGCCCCTGGCCGCGGATGAACTCCCGGATCTTCAGGATGGGGGCCCCCCGGCGGATCAGGTCGCTCACGGCGGCATCGAAGGGGATGACCTCGTAAACCCCCTCCCGGCCCCGGTAGCCCTCGATACACCGGTGACACCCCACGGGGTGGGCCGACCTGGCTGGCAGCTCATCGGTGAAGGGGGAAAGCATCTCCTTCTCCTCCTCAGTCAGGGGCTCCACGCGCCGGCAATGGGGACAGAGCTTCTTCAGCAGGCGCTGGGCGATGATGCCGATGAGGGCCTCCGCCATGATATCCCTCGTGACCCCGAGGCGCTCGAGGCGGAAGATGGCCGTCGTGGCGTTGTTCGTGTGGAGGGTGGAGACGGTCATGTGACCCGTGCTGGCGAAGTCCACGGCGATCCTGGCGGAAAAGTTGTCCCTGATCTCGCCGAGGTAGAGGATGTCAGGGTCCTGGCGGACGGACGATTTCAGGAGGGCCTCGAAGGTCACCCCCGCCTTTTCGTTCACCTGCTGCTGATTGGCGTTGGGGATGCGGTACTCCACGGGGTCCTCGACGGTGATGAGGCTCCTCTTCGTCGTGTCCACGTGGGAGAGGAAGGTGTAGAGGGTCGTCGACTTCCCCGATCCCGTGGGCCCCACGACGAGGAGAAGGCCGTAGCGCCTTTTGGCGAAATCCATGAGGTTGGCGATCTGGGCCTTCGTCAGGCCCAGCTCCTCGAAGGGCACGGGTTTCGCCGTCGGTTCGAGGAGCCTCATGATGAGGCTCTCCCCGTTGGGCGTGGAGGTGGTGGCGAGGCGGAGCTTGAAGTTCCGCCGGTCGATCACGACCTCCACGGCGCCGTCCTGGGGTCTCTGCTTCTCTGCGATGTCGAGACCCGCCAGGGCCTTGAGACGGGAGATGACCATGGTGCCCGTGGCCTTCTTCAGGGTGAACATGTCGCGCAGGTCGCCGTCGATGCGAAATCGGACGACCGTGTCCCGTGCCTTGGGCTCGATGTGGATATCGCTGGCCCTCTCCTTGACGGCGCTGTAGAGGATGTTGTTGGCGACGTAGACGACGGGCCTCTTCTCCAGGTCCTCCTCCGAGACCGTCTCGGGGGAGTCGATGACGGTCAGGACGGTTCTTTCCCCCTCCACGGCGTCACCGCCGTCCCCGCCCCCTTCATCCCTACCCGCCCGTCCCCCCAGGACCTTCTTCAGGACGGACGGCTCGGCGACGGCCAGACGGATGTCCCGGTCGGGGGGAACCCGCTTGTTCAGGATATCGATGAGTTCCATGAGAAAGGGGTTGCTGAGGAGGAAGGCCGTCTCGCCCTCGGGGGTGATGATGGGGGCGATGAGGTTCCAGAGGCAGAAATCACGGGAGAGGTATCCCTCCTGAAACTGCTCGGGGACCGTGCCGGGGAGGTAGGGGACCTCGAGGTAGGCCGCCACGAGGGACGCCAGCCGCCCCTCCGGGATCCCCAGAGAAAGGGCCAAGCCGTAGAGCTGGGGAGGGCGCAGGTCCTTCACCCTTTCCCACACCTCGCCGGGGACGGCGAGTCGTTCCCTCAGGAAGGCCTTGAATCCGTGGAAGTCAAAGTAGGGAAGCCGGGCCCCCATCTATCTAACCTTTCACGACCTCGACCTTCCCCAGGTAATCGTCCAGGCGCTTCAACTCCCGACGGATGGCGATCCCGTCGCCCGCCTTGGCCGCCTCTTCCATGCCGCGGCCGATGGAGGTGATCTCGTCGAAACCGTAGCCCCCGCCGGAGCCCTTCATCTTGTGCCCGATCCCCCTGATCTTTTCGAAATCCCCCGCCGCGAGGGCCTCCCCGATCGCCTCGACGTCCCGCCGCCGGTTGGCGAGATAATTAGGTATCAGATCCCAAAGATCCTCGTCCACGACCACCCTGATCCGATCCGTTTCCTTTTCCATCATTGTTCCTCCCCGTCCCGGTTAGCAAAAAAACCTCAATTTTCCATCAGGAAAGTCATCCCCTGGAGGCTGTCGAGGAGATCCCGCCCCGCTTTGGCGCCCCTTTCGACCCCCAGGCCGTGGTGGAGGGATGTCAGGGCCGCCAGACCCACGGGGGCCCTTTTTTTGACCCCGTTTGCATCCCCCATCCAGACGCCGGGGAAGTTGTGGAGGACCACGGCCTCTTCCCCCCACCGCCCGACGTAGAGCGCCACATGCCCCCGCATCCACAGGAGGGTGGCGAAGGGCCGGGCCTCCCTGATGAGGAGGGCGTTTTTCTCCTTACGGCCGAGGCCGGAGACGTCGCGGTGGCGCCCCCCCCAGAGGGCCTGATCGGCGCTGTGACGGGGCAGCCAGACGGCGAAGGGGGTGAAGAGATCCCGGAGGGTGGAGGAGCAGTCCCGCCTCCCCCCCAGTCCACCCCAGCCGTAGGGCGTACCGAGGAGTTCGACGGCCACCTGGGCGAGGTTCCACGGCGTCGGGGGGAGGGGCCAGGGGACGGCGGCTTCGGCCTCGATCATCGCCCGTTCCATGACCGCCCTGCCCCCCTTGGCCCGGGCAGCGACGGCCACCTCGTACGAGCCGTCTCCCCCCACGGACAAGAGGGGGAAAAGGGCACCGATGGACGCCGCGACGCATCTTCCTTTTACGGTGCAGACGGACACGCCGTCCTGGACGAGGGCGATCTGCCCACTGCCCTCCCAGGCGCGCACAAAGGCCTCATCCACCCAGGCCAGGTCCGAGACGGCCATCCAGCCGAAGGCGAAAGGGGCCTCCGCCAAGGCCCAGCGCCCGTCCTTCGTGAGACGGGATACAAAGAGGGGGGTGTGGGGGGCGACGGAGGAGACCTGCAGTCTTGCGCGTCCCGAGCCCCCTCGTGACAAGGCCCCCGGCGCCCCCAAGGGGATACCGCACAGGTCCGCGCGGCGGACCGTGATCGCCCGTCTGCCCGGCCAGACTTCCTGATCGAGGCGCCCCTGGGCGACGACCCACCGCACGAGGCGCGCGCGTCTCTTCGCCTGGCCGCCCGCGACCTTTGCGGCGTAATCGTTCAGGGACTCGAGGACCTCCCCCCGGTCGTGGAGCGGTCCCTTCTGGTGCCAGGGGAGGAAATGGAGGTAACGGTAATCCTCGTACCGCTCCCGGTGCCCCTCCCGGGACAGGAGAGGTTCATGGGACCTAACGGGATCGAGGAGCACCCGGGGATCCTGGGGGATCTCCCGCAGGTCCCACAGCCGGTCCGGGTGAAAGGAACAACCGGAGAGGACGAGCAATGTCAAGAAAAATAAGATCCTCATGGGCAATTTCCCCGCTGGGTCAATGTAGGGCCTCAAGAAGGCTTCCGTCAATTTTTTTGTGGTGGTGAAAACGGAAAAACCTTGGTATCATAGGTCCAAAATCACCATCGGGAAGAAAGGAGGTCGCCATGGTCACGGCAAACATGCTCAAGGAGTTCCCCTTCTTCAAAAACCTTACGGAAGAGCAGCTGGAGAAGGTGGCAGCCATTTCCTGCCTCGAGGAGCATGGGGCGGGAACGCAGATGTACAAGAAGGGAGATCCGGCGCGGAGCCTCTTCTTAGTCAGGTCGGGAAAGGTGATCCTGACCCTGGAGAACTACATGGGCCCCCACCGTCCCCCCCTGCAGGTAACCGTCGACACCATCACCAAGGGGGAGACCATGGGCTGGTCGGCCGTGGTCGAACCTTACATTTACACCCTCGCCGCCCTCTGCATCGACGACTCCTCCTTCGTCGCCACCGACAGTGAAAAATTGAGGGCCCTGATGGAGGCAGACAGCGACCTGGCCTACAAGATCATGAGAGAGATCGCCAAGGTCATCTCCTCCCGCCTCACCCACACGCGGATCATCTTGGTCGGAGAAAGGGGCCTCTCCCACCTGACGGATTACTGATCGGGCGGATCGGGCGCGTCACCGGTCGGGGAGAGGGGACACGCCTCTCCCCGGGAAGGCCGGGGACCGGTAGGGTCCCTTCCCGCCGGGGAGGGACCTTTTTGCGGCCCGTCAAGGAGAGACATGGATTACGAAACGAAGGTCCAAAAAGTCGGCGAAACGTCCATCGCCTACCTTTACCGCCCCACCGCGGGACCTCCCCTGGTCTTTCTCCACGCCACGGGTTTTCACCCCCACCTGTGGATCCCCATCGCCCGGGAGCTCTCCCCGCCCTTTGCCGTCGTGGCCCCCTACTTCTGCGACCATCGGGAGGGGGAGGCGGAAAACGGTGGCGTGAGCTGGCTGGTCCTGGCCGAGGACCTCGCCTCTTTCCTGGAGGGCCTCGCGATCACTCAACCATACCTGGTGGGCCACTCCATGGGGGCGACGGTCATCACCCTGGCCTGTGCCCACTTCGGGGTCCGGCCCCGGCGTCTCGTCCTCATCGAACCCATCTTTCTGCCGGAAGATCTGTACCGGCTGGGGCTCAAGGTGGATCAACACCCCCTCGCCTCCCGGGCCCTCAGGAGGCTGAACTCTTGGCCCGACCGGGAAAGGGCGCGGGAGTATCTGGGCGCCAAGGATCTCTTCAAGGGGTGGGACGAGGAGATGCTGGCTTTGTACATCAATCACGGACTCAAGGAGGGTGAGGAGGGGGACATACAGCTGACCTGTTCACCCCGGCGGGAGGCCTCCCTCTTCATGGGGGGTATGGCCCACAACCCATGGCCGTCCCTGCCTTCCCTGACCTGCCCGACCCTGATCCTCGAGGGAGAGGAAAGTGAAAACAGGGGGTTCATCGATCTGAAGAAGGCAACCGCCCTTCTGCCCCAGGGCGTCCACCGTCTCGTCCCCGGCACGGGGCATCTCCTGCCGATGGAAAAACCGCGCCTCGTCGCATCCCTCATCCGGGACTTCTTCGGCGTCACTTCTTGACCTTGGCGGCCTTCTTGGCCATCTTGAGCTGGGCCTTGAGGGCCTTCTTGGCGGATTTCTCAGGGGATGGCGGAGGAGGCGGTTCAGGCCCCGCCGGTCCCTCCCGGGACGGTACTTCGGTAAGGGGACTTTTTTCTTTTTTCTTCCACCCGAAGAGTCGCCTGGCCCTCGCCAGGATCCCCTCCGCCATGGCCCTCCCGAACTGACCGATGAAACCGGCGGCGAGGACGAGGAGGATCCATTTCATGAAGCTCCAGGCCGATGGATCCGTCGCCTCCACGGTCACCTCCGCCTTTCCCTCAGGTACCGCTCTTCGATGAAATCCGCCACGGACCGTGCGTCGTTGACGTCGAGGAAGGGCACGCCGAGGTCGAAGAACTCGTCGCCGGCCAGGGCGATGAGGTTGTCCTCCCTCGAAGAGAGGGGTCTCTCACCCACGGACCGGCGGTAGACCTCGACCTTGGGGTAGGGGTTGTCCTTGTAGCCCTCCACGAGGACCACGTCGCAGCCGCGGATGAAACGACGGCACAGCTCGTCGATGGACGGGTCTTCCTCCGTGTCTTCCACGACGGCCGTCTGCCGCGGCGAGGCCAGAACGGTCACCCTGGCCCCCGCCCTCTTGTGGCGCCAGCTGTCCTTGCCCTCATGGTCTATCTGGAAGCCGTGACGGTTGTGTTTGATCGTGGCCACCTTCCAGCCCCTCCCCACGAGCTCGCCGATGACGCCCTCGAGGAGGGTGGTCTTACCCACCCCCGAGGGGCCGACAAAGGCCACGATGGGCCGCAAAGATCCGTTCTCCTCCATCGCCTCACCTCTCCCAGGAGGGGCCAACATACCCGAAAATTCCCCTTTGTTCAACGCCGGGCGATTGGGTTTGCAATCCCCGCCGAAAGGTGAGACTATTCCCATGGGGGGATACAATGGACCTGGTGCTCATGGACTGCGTGAAGGACCTCTTGCGGAGGGTGGAGGAACTCACGGGCAAGGAGGTGCGACCCGTGATGAAAGACGGGCTTCCCGTCCCGGCCCGGATGGTCCTGGGCGACCCCGCCGACCCCTTCCTCAACCTCCTCTACCTAAGGGAACCGGGGGAGGAGATCCATTTCGCCGTGGCCGTCGCCTGCGGTCACATCCTGAGGATCTACGAGGCCCCCCGCAAGGAGCGTTTCATACCCGTCGCCACCCGCCGCTCCATGGCCCAGTTTCTCTGGGAGTGCGAGGAAGAACTGAACCGCCTGTCCCACTTCTTCGGGAGGGAGGAGATGATGCGCCTCATCCCCCTCTGGTACGAGAGCGCCATCTATCAACTGACGACCATGCCGCCGGAGATCATGATCCACAAAAGGCTCTTCGACCACTGCCCCGAGCTGAGGAGCCACCAGCTCAAAAGCCTGGAACGACAGCGCCGTGACGCCCTGAGGGCCCTGTCCCCCGAGGTCCGGAAGATCACCCCCGCCCGGATCTACCACGCCGCCAACATCATGAACTACGTCTTCTTCAAGCTCCTGGAAGACCATTTTCACCTGGATTTCGTCGCCGCCTATCACCGCACGGTCTTCATCTTCGAGGGGGGGACCCTGGCGAGCCTCAGCAAGCGGATCGGCGAGGACAATCACCAGGGGGACCGGGCCATGATCGACCTCTGGTCCACGCGCCTCGATCTCGCCAACTGGTACGAGTGGCGCCCCCTCCATGACGACCCGTCGTAAACGTTGATAAGACGGGGGGGAATCTGTTACTAAGGGCCGGGTTTATTCCGCTCAAAATCAAGATAGGGAGGGCAGAAAGATGAGAAGGCTTATCCTCGTTATCGCCATGGCGGCGGCGTTCATGATCCCCCTGGGCTGCGGGACCTCCGACAAACCATCCAAGGTCGAGACCCGTCCCTCCCTGAAGCTCGCCACCATGACGGCGGCGAGCCACACCTACAACCAGGGGGCGGCGAAGCTGGCGGAACTCGTCAAGGCCAGGACCAACGGCCGCCTGGAGATCGTCGTTTATCCCGACGGTCAGCTGGGTAAAGGGGAACGGGAACTCCTCGAGGCGGTTCAACAGGGGACCATCGACATCTACGTGGGTTCCACGGGCCCCATCAGCGGTTTCAGCCCCTCCATGGCCATCCTCGACATACCCTTCCTCTTCGAGAACCACGCCCACGTCGACAGGGTCCTCGACGGACCCGTGGGCAAGCAGTTGATGGAAGACCTGGACAAGGCGGGCTTCAAGGCCCTCGCCTTCTGGGAGAACGGTTTCCGCAACCTGACGAACTCCAAGAGGCCCGTGAGGACGCCGGAGGAGGCGAAGGGATTGAAGATCCGCACGATGGAGAACAAGATCCACCTCACCGCCTGGAAGGCCATCGGCGTCAACGCCGTCCCCATGGCCTGGGGAGAGGTCTACGGGGCCCTGCAGCAGGGGACCATCGACGGCCAGGAGAATCCCGTCGCCGTCATCTATTCCTCCCAGTTGAACGAGGTCCAGAAATATCTCTCCCTCACCCAGCACGTCTACTCGCCGGCCATCGTCATCGTGAGCGCCAAGAGGTGGCAGGGTCTGTCGCCGGAGGACCGGGAGGTCCTGGCCAAGACGGCCCTCGAGGTGGCCTCTTTCCAGAGGAGACTGGGGAGGGAAAACGAGGAGAAACAGGTGACCGAGCTGGAACGGAAGGGGATGAAGGTCGTCAGGAAGATCGACAAGGAGCTTTGGCGCAAGGCCATGGCGCCCGCCGTCAAGGAGTTCGAGGCGGTCTTCGGCCGGGAAAAGATCGCCGCCATCATGAAGCACCCCTGAAGAAGGAGACATGGCTTCGATCCTGAGGGGCCTCAACGCCATCTCGGCACGCCTCGCCCGGGTCTTGACCGTCATCTCCCTGGTCGTGACGGCCCTGATCATCCCCGCCGAGGTGGCGGGCCGCTACCTCCTGGGGTCCGTCCCGGCCTGGTCGGGGGAGGCGGCGGTCTTCTCCCTCGTCTGGCTCTCCATGATGGGGGCCGCCGCCGGCTTCGATAGGGGTTACACCATCGCCCTCACGGTCGTCAGGGACCGTCTTCCCCCCGCCTGGTCGCGGCCGACGAGGCTCTTCGCCGAGACCTTCCTCCTCGTTTTCCTGGCCGTCCTGACCTGTTACGGGGCGGAACAGACCCTATGGAACTGGCGCCAGACCTCGCCGGCCATGGGGATACCCATGGCCGTCCCCTACGCGGCCCTCCCCGTGGGCTTCGCCATGATGCTCCTGAGCCTGGCGGAGGGGATCATCACCTCCCGGGCCCCGAAGGAAGGCCGGAATCGGTGATCGTCTTCCCCGGGGTCTTCATCCTTCTCCTCGCCGTCGGCGTCCCCATCGCCTTCTCCCTCGGCGGGGCCGCCTTCGTCTATCTCCTCCTTAAGGGGATCTCGCCCACCCTCCTCATTCAGACGACCTTCGCCGGCATGGCCTCCTTCCCCCTCCTGGCCATCCCCCTGTTCCTCCTCGCGGGGAACCTCATGAACGAAGGGGGGATCACCAGGGACCTCGTCGCCTTCGCCCGGGTCTCCCTCGGGCATCTGAGGGGGGGGCTGGGGGTGGCGACGATCGCGGCCAGCGCCGTCTTCGCCGGCATCTCGGGCTCCGCCGTGGCGACGGCGGCGGCCATCGGCGCCGTCCTCCTCCCGGCCATGCACGACCACGGCTACGACGACGAACTGTCCGCCTCCGTCACGGCGACGGCGGCCTGCATGGGACCCCTCATCCCCCCGAGCATACCCTTCATCATCTACGGGGTCATCGCCAACGTCTCCATCGGGGCCCTCTTCCTCGGCGGGGTCATCCCCGGCCTCCTCCTGGGAATCTCCCTCACGATCTACATGGTCTTCACGGCGGGCCGCCGCGACTACCCCACCGATCCCTTCCCCGGGGCCGCCGCGGTCTTCAGGGCCGCCTTGAGGGCGTTGCCGGCCCTCCTCATGCCCTTCCTCGTCATCGGCGGCATCATGGGGGGGATCTTCACGCCGACGGAGGCGGCGGGGGTGGCCGTCCTCTACGCCTTCGTCGCCGGCTTTCTCTTCTACCGGCGCCTGCGGGTGGAAAGGCTGTTTGGGATCTTCCTGAAATCGGGCCTGGAGGCGGCGGTGGTCATGCTGATGCTGGGCCTCTCCGAGGCCTTCGCCTGGGTCGTGGCGGTGGAACAGGTGCCGGCCAGGATCATGGAGTTCCTCTCCGGCTTCTCCTCTTCCCCCTACGTCTTTCTCCTCCTCGTCAACCTCGTCCTCCTCCTCGTGGGGATCCCCCTGGAGACGGCCCCCGCCCTGACGATCATGACCCCCATCCTGGCCCCCCTGGCTCAGCGGATGGGCATCGACCCCGTCCATTTCGGGGTGGTCGTCTGTTTCAACCTCGTCCTGGGCCTCATCACCCCCCCCGTGGGGGCGGTCCTCTTCTCCGTCTGCGGCATGACGGGGATGTCCCTCGAGAGACTGAGCCGCGGTATCCTGGCCCCCTTCGCCATCGCCGTCGGGGTCCTCCTCGTCGTGACCTTCCTCCCCTTCCTCTCCACGCTCCTGCCGGCCTGGTTCCTGCCGGGAGGGAGATAGAGTAGTTCGTACAGCGGCGTCAATACCGGTAGGTGAAGCTCACCCCCCCGACGAGAAAGGAACTCTGGCGATCCCGGAAGGTCGTGTCGGCCTGCATGCTCCTAAACATCATGTCGTACTTGGCGTTGTTGTTCAGGGGGAAGATGTAGGAGACCTGGGGGGTAACGGTCAGGGAATCGAGGACCTTGACGGGGAGGCTCAGGGAGACCGTGGCGTCGTGAAAGTCGTTGTAGCGGTCGTTCCATGACCCGTCCGCCTTTCTGTCCGTCCCGTCTTCGTTGATCCGGCGCCGGTTGTCGTCCTCGCTGACGAGGTAGCTGCCCGTGGCGGCCAGGGCGATGGACACCCTCTTCGTCAGTTCCACGGAATGGGACAGACCGAGGGTGAGGTACCACCGCTGGGTGCTGTCGAAGCTCCGGGCGACGGTGAGGGTGGGCGCAAGGAAGGTCTCCAGACCGGCCGTCAGGACCAGTTCCTGATCGTCTTTCTGATCGGGACCGACGCCGGACGTGTCGGAGTTCCAGAAGGCGGCGTTGCCGTAGTAGGCGTAGGTGAGACCGGCCTTGAAGATGCCGAATGTCTTGTTGTATCCGATCTTGACGTCCGTCTCCGTCCAGTTCTGTCGCCGGTCGCCGCGGTAGTTGGCTTGCTCCGCCAGATAGGGACGGGTGTCGAGATTGCCCCAGACGAGGAGATTGAAACCCTTGTAACCCACGGCGATCTGGGGTTGGATGACGGCACTGTGACGGGAAAGCTCGTCGCCGTTACAGATATAGGCGCTCAAGACGGAGAGGGTCAATTCCGTCGTGGGCCTCTCTCCCTCGGCGGACCAGGCGCAGGGGGCGCCCCCTAGAAGAACCGCCGTCAAAAGCGTCAAGGACAAGAACGATTGCCATCTCTTTTTGACCATTGCCGTAAACCTCCCGTTTTTTTCGCCTTATCTAGCAACAGATGTGCCATAAACATGCGGAATTAACCTTGAAGAAACGGCGGTGCTTAACATAGATTGATCGTCATGGACAACGGCGCAAATACCAAACCCGCCCCGGTGGGGGCGGCCGGACCCTGGAAAAAGGCCCTCATCCCCCCCGCCGCCCTTTGGGACATCCTCACGGACGCCGTGGACAATTTCCAGGCCAACGGCGACACCAACCAGGCGGCCGCCATCTCCCTCTACGCCATTCTCTCCTTCCTCCCCCTCTTCGTCCTCACCTTCGTCATGGCCACCCATTTCCTCACCTCCCACCCGGGGATTCAGGAGGAGCTCTTGGGGGGCATACGACGCCTCAACCCCTACCTGTCCGACGGCCTCCTGGCCCAACTGGGCGGGATCGAGGAAAAGAAGAAACTCCTGGGTTGGGCGGGGGTCATTACCCTCGTCTGGTTCTCCGCCATGATCTTCAGCGCCCTCGAAGTGGCCCTGAACATCATCTTCCGGGCCGAGAAGAGCCGCAACTACCTCTTCTCGAAGCTCCTGGCCGTGGCCATGATCCCCACGGCCTGGGTCGTGGGTCTGACGAGCGTCGCCGTCACCGCCGCGGCCGCCTTCGTGGCCAGACAACCCCTCCTGGCGGAATTGCCTTTGTTCTCCTACGTCCAGGGCGGCCTGTTCAGGTTCGTCATCCCCTACGCCGTCACGGTCCTCTTCTTCACCATCGTCTACAGGGTCGTGCCCACGGCCCCCGTGCCCCTCGGGGTCGCCCTCGCGGGGAGCGCCGTTTTCTCCGCCCTCATGGAGGGGGCGAAACACTTCTTCGCCTGGTACATCACCCATTACAGCCGCTATCATCTCATCTTCGGCTCCTTAGAGGCCGTAATCATCCTCGTCATCTGGGTCTTCTACGTCGCTTTGATCCTCCTGTTCTGCGCCGAGATGATGTCCTCCTACCTGCGCCGGGACCTGATCCTCCTCGAAAAAGCCCTCTTCAGGAAGGGGGGCCTCAGGACGGCGCTCCCCGAACGCCTGAAGAGGAGGTTCGGGCGCTTCTATCCCCAGGGGAGCTACATCTTCCGGGAGGGCGACGAGGGGCGGGAGATGTTCTATATCCTCACGGGGCGGGTGGCCGTCGAAAAGGCGGCGGGGGAGGTGACGAAGGTCCTCGCCGTCCTCGGGGCGGGGGACTATTTCGGCGAGATGGCGGCCCTCGTCGACGCCCCCCGCACGGCCTCCGCCCGGGCCCTCGAGGACGCCCACATCGCCGTCATCGCCCGGGACACCTTCCGGGACCTCCTGAAGACGAGCGAAGGGGTCTCCCTGGTCATGCTCCGGGAGTTCTCCCGCCGGATCAAGGCCACCAACGAGGCCCTGGAGGAGGCGACCCAGGCCTGGATGTTTTTGATGTGCCTCCTCTACTTCTACCGCTTCCCGCCCCCCAACCGGGACCGTGACCCCGTGGCGGACATTTCCGTCCTCACGGCCCGGGAAAGGCACGAAATTGTCCAGGTCCTCCGGGACCTCGACCGCCGGGGCGTCATCGCCATGGAGGGGGAGGAGGTCGTCCGTTTCGACGCGGAAAAGGCCTGGTCAACCCTGGGTTTCGGCAAGGGGCGGCCCGGGGGCCTTTCCTGACAGGAAAAAGGGGGCGTGGCTCGAGGTGAAGACGGGGGGGCGGCGCTTGAGGATGGGGGCGACGGCCCCATGGCGTCGGAAGACCCGGTCGAGGAAGAGGCGGACCTCCCGTCGCCCCCAGCCCCGGGGGTGGACGAAGTCCTCGTAGAGGGACAGGTCGTCGTCGCTGAAGGGCCTCGTCTCCAGGCCCTCGTCGGCCGTGCCCCGGGGGAGGTTGAAGAGGGCCACGTTGATGTAATCGATGTACAGGGCGTTCTCGGCGACGAAGGAGAGGGTCTTCTCGGCGTCCTCCCGACCCTCGGGGGGTGTGCCGAAGAGGAGATAGACATAGGTGCCGATGCCGGCGCCCTTGAGGGCCTTGAGGGCCCGGGAGGCCGTGGCGAGGTCGATGCCTTTGTCCAGGGCGTCCAGGACCCGCTGGGACCCCGATTCCACCCCCACCTCGAGCATGACGCAACCCGCTGCCCCCAGGAGGCGGCAGAAATCGGGGTCGGCGAGTTCGGCCCCCACCCGGGCGAAACCGGACCAGGGGTAGGGGTTGTCGCTCCCCGCCAGGGCGGAGAGGAGGGCGGGGCTCATGGCGCTGTCGACGAAATGGAACAGGGCCGGCGCATGACGGGCGCCGAGGGCCGCGAGGTCCCCCAAGACCTGGGCCGGCCTCCGGGAGAGATGGGGATTGCCCTCCGCCGCCTCGGGACAGAAACGGCAGCGCCGCCAGTAACAACCCCGGGAGGCGGCGACGGGCAGGATCACCCCCGGGGAGAGGTAGTCGCCGAGGGGGAAATCGTCGAAACAGGGTCGGGCGGTCCATCCCCCTCCCTCCCGGCCGGCGAGGTGAAGGAGGGTCCCCTCTCCCGGTCCGGGACAGACCAGGTCCGCCAAACCGCCGAAGGGGTTCCCCGCCGCCGGCCGATGGAGCCAAGAGGTGATCAGTCCCCCCCCGAGGACGATCCTCAGGCGCGGGACCTCCCTGCGGAGCCAGCCTATGACGGCGAAGGCCGTGAGGGCCTGGCCGAGGTAATTGATGGAGATCCCGACGGTATCGGGGTTCTCCTCCATCAGGACCCGGGAGAGGCGGGCGGTGAAAAAGGGGAAAAAGACGTTTCCCTCCGGTTCCTCCGCCGCCCCCAGGAGATCAGAGCTGCGCAGGGGTGAGCGTCCCTCCTCCCCGTAATCGGCGAGGCCGACCCTCGCGGCCCGATGTGAGGATACAGCCCCCAGGACCCGCTCGAGATCCGCCACGGCCCGCCGGTAACGGTCCGGGTGGCGGTAGGTGGCCTCTTTTCGGAGGGAGGCCAAGTGCTCCCGGCGATGCCTAAAGGCACGCCCCGTCCACCGGTCGTGGACGTCGGGGGACGACCACCCCAGGGAAAGGAGGTAGAGGAGACCCTCCAGGGACAGATCGATACCCCGGCATGCCACACCCTCTTTCCGCAGGGCCCCCAGGAGGGCGGCGATACCGGCCGGGGGCTCGGAGGGTCTCGATACGGGCGGTGAGATGAGAAGGATCATGGATCAAGACAACGGCCGTCGGGACGGGGCGAATCGTTGGAGACAGGCTTTACATGGTTTTAGTCAATACTGATATTATTTGTGATTTTTCCCGCCTCCCCATCCGTCAGGGCATCATCGCAATAAACCACATATTTACCAGGAGTTATAAATTCTTCAATTATTACCGCAGCGTAGCATTTCGCTCAATAATATCATAGAGTTAACCCTTATGCTACGCGCATAATTTCCCTCTGTTTCGCCAACAAAAAGGGCGGAATGCCGAAATAAATATTAGTATGTTCTCAATCTCAAGGCCCCCTTACGCGGGACCATGACCGGCAGCGAGCCAGGCCTTGAGGCGCCGGAGTCCCTCCTCGATGGAGACGAGGGGTTCGTACCCGAGATCCCGCCGCGCGGCGGAGATGTCGAACCAATGGGACGTGGAGAGCTCCTCGGCGAGGAATCTCGTCATCCGCGGCTCCCCCGGCAGTTTAAGGGCCAGATGGACCTTCTCGATCACCGCCCCCAAAAAGACGGCCGCCCCCTTGGGGAGGGACCGCCTAATCGGCGGGATCCCCGCCAGGGCGAGGATGCGGTTGACGAAGTCCCAGAGGTTGACGGGCTCCCCGTTGGAGATGAAGTAGGCCCGCCCCCCCGCCGTCGGGTTCGTCTCGAGGGCGGCGGCGGCCAGGAGGTGGGCCCGGGCGGCGTTGTCGATATAGGTCGTGTCGATGACGTTTCGGCCGTCCCCGACCCGGACGATCCTGCCCGCCCGGGCCTGGGCGAGGATCCGGGGGATGATCTGGGTGTCGCCGGGCCCCCAGATGAGGTGGGGACGGAGGGAGATGGTCCTCAGGGCCGGCGAGTCGGCCTCCAGGACCATCCGCTCCGCCTCGGCCTTCGTGGCCGTGTAGGGGGAGCGGGGCCGCTCGGGATAGGGGAGGGACTCGTCGCCGCCCTCGATGTCCTCGTCGCCGAAGACGACACTGGCGGAGCTGGTGAAGACCAGGCGCCCCACGCCCGTCTTGGCGCAGGCGGCGAGAACGTTCCTCGTCCCGATGACGTTGGGGCCGTAGAAGGAGTCGAAGTCGCCCCAGACACCCGCCCGGGCGGCGTTGTGAAAGACGATCCCGCAACCTTCGCAGGCCCTCAGGACGGCCTCGGCGTCGGCGAGATCCCCCCGGATGACCCTTACCCCCCTCTCCCGCAGGGCGGGGTAGTCACCCCGGGCGAAGCTCCGGACCCTGAAACCCTCCCTCAGGAGGTGGTCCACGATGGCGCCCCCGAGAAAACCGCCGCCTCCCGTGACGAGGACCTCCATGACCTCACCCCCCGCCGAGTCGCCCCGCCGCCCAGACGGCCAGTTTCTCGCGGAAGATCTTCGCGTTGTGACGGATGTCCACGGGGAAGGAGGGGTGATACAGGACCGTCTCGATGACCGCCGTCCGGGGGTCCGTCCGGGCCAGGGCCAACAACTCCTTCGTCAGGGCGTCGAGGTCCCCCACGGGTTCCTTCGGCTCGATGCAGATGACGGGCCGCTGCCTCCCCCGTTCGCCCACCCCCACGAGGGCGCTCCGGCGCACCCGGGGATGGCGGTTGAAGATGGCCTCGCAGGGAACGGTGAAGAGGACGCCGTGGGGGGTCTCCACCCGGTGGGCCATGCGGCCGCAGAACCACAGTCTTCCCCGGTCGTCGCGATAGCCCACGTCCCCCATGCGGTGCCAGACACCCCCGTCCCGCTCGTCCATGATCTTGGCGAGGCGGGTGGCCTCGGGGCGGCGGAAATACTCTTTCGTCACCACCGGTCCCTTCACGACGATCTCCCCGATCTCCCCCGGGGGGAGGGGGCGGGCGTCGCGCCAGGCGGCGATGGGTTCGTCGGTGATGGCGATAATGGCCACCTCCATCCCCGGCAGGGGACGTCCGACGCAGGTGCCGCCCCCCGCCTCGGAGATCCGCCGCGTCTCCCCGAGGATCTCGAGGCTGTCGATGTCGGAGACGGGCAGGACCTCCGTGGCCCCGTAGGGGGTATGGACCTTCGCCCCCGGGGGCAGGATCTCGTGGAGTTCCGCCAGGAGGTCGGGCCTGATGGGCGCCCCGGCGGTGATGATCCTCCTGAGGTCCGGCAGCCGCAGGCCCCTCTCCCGACCGTACCGGGCGAGGTTCGTCAAGAGGGCCGGCGAGGCGTACATGCTCGTGCAGCGGTGCCTCGTCAGGGCCGCGACGATCTTTGCCGGATCGGCGGCGGCGGGCTTCGTGGGGTCCATGTCGGGGATGACGGCCGTCATGCCCAAGACGGCGTCGAAGAGGGCGAAGAGGGGAAAGGCCGCGAGGTCCACGTCCCGCTCGCCGTAGCCGAAATGGTCGTTCAGGTAACGCACCTGGGCGTCGAACATGCCGTGCTCGTAAACGACCCCCTTGGGAGGGCCCGTGCTCCCCGTGGTGAAGAAGATGGCCGCCTGGTCGTCGGGGGCCGTCGGGACGGGCGGGAAGGGGCGCCAGGGCCCCCTCCTCAGCCTCTCGAAACTGTACCCCCCCCAGAGGAAGCGGGGACCCACCGTCACCTTCACCTTCACGTGGGCGAACTTGCGCCCCCCCAGGATCCTCAGGACGTGGGCCAGGGGGATGCCTACGAAGGCCCCGGCCTCCACGGAGGCGAGGTTCTCCACGAGGTTCTGTCTCCCCATGCCGGGATCGATCATCACGGGGACCGCCCCCACCCGGAAGAGGGCGAAGGTGCAGGAGAAGAGCTCCAAAGACGGGCGGACCATCATGATGGTCCTGACGCCCTTGACGATGCCGATCCGGGTGAAGGCGTGGGCCAGGCGGTCCGTTTCCTCCTCGAGCTGGCGGAAGGTGAAGGACGACCCGTCGGGGCAGATGACGGCCGTCTTCTCGGGGAGCCTCCCGGCCGTGGCGGTCAGGTGGGTGCTGATGTTCGTCGACGTCCCTGCGGTCATGGGGCCTCCTCGTCAGAGCGGATGCCGGGACAGGAAATCCGTCATGAGGGCTATGATCTCGTCGGGTTTGTCCTCCAGGACGTAGTGGCCCGCGTCGGGGAAGGTGTGGACCTCCGCCTCGGGGAAACGCCGTCGCCACTCGTCCAGGATCTTGTCGTCGAAGACGAAATCCCCCCCTCCCCAGAGGATCAGCATGGGGATACCCCTCAGGAGATGCAGGTGCTCGTCCGTCCATTTCGCCAGGGCATAGCTGGGATCACGGGGGGAGGCGGGGATGTCCTGGACGAAGCGCAAGGTCGCGAGGCGATTCCGCCAGGAGTTGTAGGGGGCCGTCAGACCGCGGCGGACCTCCGGCGCCAGGCCCTTCTTCGTCCCCAGGACCGTGGCCCCCAGGGCGAAGGCGTTGAAACCGCGGACGAGAACAGTCGGCAAGAGGGGGAAATACTTGACGAACCACAGCTGCCAGGGGAGACCCTTGCCGGGGGGGATGAGGAAGGCCCCCGTGTTCAGGAGGATCACCCTCCCCACCCGTTCGGCGTTGGCGCAGGCCCAGGCCATCCCGATCATGCCCCCCCAGTCGTGGGCGACCAGGGTCACCTTGCCGGGAAGGGAGAGGTGGTCCAGGAGGGCCTTGAGGTTCGCCACGTGCCCCTCCAGGGTATAGGCGAACTCCCTCTCGTCCGGCCGGTCCGAGAGGCCGCAACCCATGTGGTCGGGGGCGATGACACGGTACCGGGGGGAGAAGGCCCGGATGAGCTGACGGTAATAGAACGACCAGGTGGGGTTGCCGTGGAGGAGGACCATCGCCTCCCCCCTCCCCTCGTCGACGTAGTGGAGCCGATGGCCCCCGCGGATGAGCCAATGACTCCGGAAGGGGTAGAGGGACCGGTGTCTCTCGATGTCGAAGGGGACGGCGGCGTCCATCGATACGGGGCGGGGACGATGCCTACGGGTTCCGGTAGAGGGCCAGGGACGTCGTGATCCCCGCCCCCACGGCCAGGAACAGGACGTTGACCGCCGCCTGGAACTTCCCCGTGGCCATGGCCCGATCGAGGGCCACGGCCACGGCCGCCGTGTGGATGTTGCCGAACTCCGCCGTCACGTCGACCAGACGGTTGGTAAGACCCGTCCTTTCCCCGAAGAGGGAGACGAAGCCGGGGGGGTACTGGGAGGTGAGGACGAGATGAAGGTCCTCCCGGTCGAGGGCCACCTCCTTGAGGAAATCCTCCAGGCGGGCGGCGGCGCACTCCACACAGGCCTCCCGGAAGGAGGGGTCCTGCCGCACGACGAGTTGGTTTCTCTTCCTCTCCGCGTTCCAGACGATGCGCCCGGAAAAGGCCTCGAGGTGGCGCGTGTCCGTGTAGGTCCGAAAGGCGGTGAAGCCCTCTCCCTCCCCGCCCGCCTTCAGGAGGACGGCCGCGGCGGACGTTCTGAAGGGATAACCCTCGCTCTTTCCCGGCCAAGATTCCGCGTCGCCGGCCACCACCATGCCGTGTTGGGTGATCCCCGAGGTGATGAAACCGTCCACCACCATCATGGCGTTCAAGACCCCGCAGCCGCCGTTCGTGAGATCGAAGGAAAAGCTGTAGGTATCCCCCTTGAACTCCTCGTTGGCCCCCACCCGCCTCTGGAGGAAGGCGGCGATGGCCGGCTCTCCGATGTCCCGGTCGCGGTAGACCCCGGCGTTGATGAGGATCCCCACCCGGTTGGGATCGAGTCCCGCGGCCTTCAGACAACGCCTGGCGGCCTTCGCCTCGAGATCTATGGAACCGCGGCTGAACAGCCCCGGCCTGGCTACCCCTACGGCTTCAATCTTTGTACCCATATTTGTACACCAATTCATCCATCTTGAAGGTGACGACGCCGATGACGAGACCGGAGGCCAGGGCCAGAAGTACCATCCTTTGACCGGGCTTGAAGGCCCCCTCCTTCAGGAAACGGTAGAGGGCGAGGAAATGGCTCGTCGAGGCCGTGTTGCCGTATTCCTGCATATTGACGATGATGTTGCCCGGCCGGGTCCCGAAGTACCTCTTGAGGTGCTTGTCCCCCGAGTAGATGGCCCGCATGGAGGTCTGGTGCGGGATGAGATGGTCGATCTCGCCGAAGGAGAAACCCGCCTCCTTCAGGGCCCGGGCGATGATGGGCGGCATGTCGGAGATGGCCACCTGGTGGATCTTGCGGGCGTCCGTCTCCATCTCGGCCCCCGGCGAGGCCTTGCAGGCATTGCCGATGCAGAGGTCGCTCCACCGGGCGAGGGTCATGAAGCTGGAGACGGTCAGGGACGCCTTGCCGGGCTCCGACCGCTCGAGGATGACGGCGGCGCCGCAGTCCCCCACCGTCAGAGAGGCGAGCTGACCGCTCAAGATGGTCTTGACGCGGGGGACGGCGTTGCGGCTCAAGGAGGTGATGCACTCCCCCGAGATGACCATCCCCCGGCGGATCACCCCCCTCTTGATGAAGTCGTTCATGATCATGACGCCTGTGAGCATCCCCGCGCAGGCGTTGGCGATGTCGAAGTTTAGGGCCCCGTGGGCGCCGATGGTCTCCTTCACGTGAAGGGAGAGGGCCGGTTCGTAGAGGTGGGTGAGGCCGCCCTTGTACCTGGAAATGGAGCAGCAGATGATCATCTCCAGGTCGGAGGCCTCGTAGGAGGAGTAACGGAGGCACTCCCGGGCGGCATCGACGGAGAGGGTGTAGGAGTCTTCCTTCTCCGAGCAGACCCGCCGCTCCCTGATCCCCGTCAGGCCCTCGAGATCGAACTTCCCCCACATCTTCACGCCCGCCATGAGCTCGGCCGTCGTGAGGCGCCCCGGCGGGACGACGGCCCCCACGCTCTCGAAACGCGCCGTGAAGGGGGGACCCTCGGGCGGCGACGTCTTGGTCTTCCTTCTCTTCGCCCCGGTTGATTCCTGTGTCGTCGTCATGGAATACCTCCCTCCGGCCCTCACCATAGAGGAAACACCCCCCCCGGTCAACAATTATTATCAAAAGGACGCGTACCTCCCCCCATAATAATTACGGGAAGATCGTTGACATTCATCAGGCAAAGGGATAACGTCGCGGTAATCAAATCCCAGGAAAGGAGGAAGGCGCTTATGATGGACACGTTGAAGAAGGCGGTCTTGATGGGTGCGGGTCTCGCCGTTTTGACGACGGAAAAGATGAAGGAGTTCTTCGACGAGATGGTGAAGAAGGGGGAACTCACGGAAAAGGAGGCCCGGGAAGCCTTCAACGAATGGCGGGAGAAATCGAGGCAGGCCAAGAAGGACCTGGAGACGAGGATTGAGGGGGCCGTCAACAAGGTCATGGCCCGGGCCAACATCCCCACCCGTCAGGAGCTCGAGGAACTCAAGGAACGCCTGGCCAAGCTGGAGGGGGGCCAGGGTCAGTAAGGGGCGATGCAGCTTCGCAAGTTAAGTTTTCTCACCCACACCTACAAGAACATCGGCCGTTACCGTCAGATCCTGACGGTCCTGTTCAAGTACGGCTACGAGGGCATCATCGACCGCCTCAACCTGGGGCGGTACATCGAGGTGGGGATGCGCCTCGTCAGCCGCGGCCCCACGGAGCCGATCGAGATCCTCAACAACTACGAGCGTCTCCGCATGGCCTTCGAGGAGCTGGGGCCGACCTTCGTCAAGATGGGGCAGATCCTCTCCACCCGCCCCGACCTCATCCCCATCGATCTGGCCCAGGAGCTCTCCAAGCTCCAGGACAACGTCCCTCCTTTCCCCTTCGACGACGCCCGGAGGATCATCGAGGAGGAGCTCCGCCAACCCCTGGAAGACGTCTATGCCCGGTTTGACGAAGAGCCCATCGCGGCGGCCTCCATCGGCCAGGTCCACCGGGCGGCCCTCATCACGGGTGAGGAGGTGGCGGTGAAGGTCCAGAGGCCGGGGATCCGCAAGATGATCGCCGAGGACCTGGCGATCCTCTATCACCTCGCCCTCCTCCTGGAGCGTTACATCGAGGAGTTGCGCCTCTACCGCCCCACCCTCATCGTCGAGGAGTTCGCCCGCACCATCAGGAGGGAGATCAACTTCAACGTGGAGGCCTCCTACGCCGAGCGTTTCGCCCGGCAGTTCCGCGGCAACCCCAACATTTACGTGCCGAGGGTCTTCCGCCACGCCACGACGGAGAGGCTCCTCACCATGGAATACATCGAGGGGATCAAGGCCTCCGACATCGCCCGCCTGGAGGCGGAGGGCTACGATCGCAAGGTCATCGCCTCCCGGGGCACAGATCTGATCCTGGAGCAGGTCTTCATCCACGGCTTCTTCCACGCCGATCCCCACCCCGGCAACGTCTTCATCCTGCCGGGCAACGTGATCTGCAACCTCGACTTCGGGATGATGGGCCATCTGGATGATCACTACCGGGACCTCTTCTCGGACATCATCATCGGTTACGCCCGCCGGGACGTCAACATCATCGCCGAGGCCGTCATGGAGATCGTGGAATGGGTCGAGCGGCCCAACCGCCGGGCCTTCGAGCGGGATCTCATGACCTTCATGGACCTCCACCTCTACAAGCCCCTCAAGGAACTCCGGGTGGGAGACATCATGAACGACCTCGTCGACATCATCTCCCGCCACCAGCTCCGCCTCCCCCCGGACATCTTCCTCATGATCAAGGCCCTCTCCCAGGTAGAGTCCATCGGCCTGGTCCTGGACCCCGATTTCGACATGACCGTGAAGGTCCGGCCCTTCATCAAGAGGGTCCTCCAGGAAAAATACCAGCCCCGGCGCCTCCTCAAGCGCCTCTACGGGGAGTCCGAGGCCTTCCTCGGCAACCTCAAGGCCCTGCCCGCCGACCTTCTCGAGACCATGTCCCTCCTGAGGGAGGGGAAGATCCGCCTCGCCTTCGAACACCGGGGCCTCGAGCGGTTCATCTACGAGCTGAACCGGGCCTCGAACCGCCTGTCCTTCGCCCTCATCATCGCCGCCATCATCATCGGGTCCTCCCTCGTCATCACGGCGGACATCGGGCCGAGCCTCTTCGGCTATCCCGTCCTGGGGCTCCTGGGGTTCTGTTTCGCCGGCATCCTGGGTGTGGGGCTCCTGATCTTCATCATCCGCTCCGGCATCCTCTAAGGGAAAAAAAAGACGGATTGACAAAGACAACCGCATCGGCCTATAAAAATGCACATCCTTTCGTCCCCTGCGGGGGACGAGACCAACCCGGGGGGTAAAACCATGTACAACCTGATCAAGAAGTCCATCCTGATGGGCGCGGGTCTCTGCCTGGTCACGGCGGACAAGCTCAATGAGATCGTCGACGAACTGGTCCAGAAGGGGGAGATGACAAAGGAGGAGGCCAAGGCGTCCCTCGACAAACTCCTGGGAAAGGCGGAGAAAGGGGGGGAAACCCTCAAGGCGAAGCAGGAGAAGATCCTGACGGAACTGACCGCCTTCTGGTACTACGGCGTCGTCATGGACGAGCTGGAGGAGAGGATAGAAAAGATCGTCGAGGCCGCCCTGGAGGGCCTCAATATACCTACACAGACGGAGATAATGGAGATAAGGTCCCGGATCGAGGCCCTGGAGAGGAAGAGGTCTCAAGGATGAGGATCCCCAAAGTCTTAAGGAGGAAGGCCATGTTGAAAAAGTTGACGGTTTGGGCGGTGGGGTTGATGGTGGTGTCCTTCTTCGCCTCCGCCGCGTCGGCGCAGATGACGGGGCGTCAGGTGATGGAGAAACAGAAGTCCCTCCACAAGGTGAAGACGGAAATCGGCAGCGAGAACATGCTCCTCGTGGACAAGGGGGGCAGCAAGGAGACCCGCCAGGTAAGGAGGTACGCCAAGGAGACGGGTAAGGACCTCCACAAATACCTCGTCGTGTTCCTGAGCCCCGGGGATATCCGCGGCACCGCCCTGCGGACGTGGGAGAACAAGGGGGGCGACAACGACCAGTGGCTCTACCTCCCCGCCCAGAAGAAGGAGCAGCGCATCGCCAAGGCCGGCAAGAAGAACTACTTCATGGGCACCGATTTCACCTACGAGGACATGGAGCCCGAGGACCTCGACAATTACAACTACACCATCTTGAAGTCGGAGAATATCAACCATGACGGCCAGACCCACGACTGCTGGGTGATCCAGGCCGTCCCGGCCAACGAGAAGAAGAAACGGGAAAGCGGTTACGCCCAGCGGGTCATGTGGATCGAAAAGGTCCACTACACGACCCTCAAGACGGACTTCTACGACACGAGGAACAAGCTCCAGAAGACCCAGACCAACCACGAGTACGTCAACGTGGGCGGCACGGTGTGGCGGCCGAAGAAGACGTGGATGAAACACCACGAGAAGAACCACCAGACCGTGACGATGACGACGTCCCGGAAGATCAACGTCCCCCTCGACGACTCGACCTTCACGGAACGCTTCATCCTGTCGGGCAAGCACCTCGATTAAGGGGGGCCCGCGACGGCCGGTGACCGTTTCCCCAGGGGAGCGGTCTTACGGCAACACCGGTTTTTATCAGTACCTTGGTGACCCCTCTCCCTCACGAGAGGGGTCCCGCCCAGAGTTGGCGATGGGCAATAACGTGGGGTGCCTGCCCCCCTTCTTCCTCACCGGGGATCAACAATGATGAACCTTCGGATTCTTGCCTTTCTTTTCGCCGCGACCCTTTGCCTCACCGTCCCCGGCGCCTGGGCCCAACAAGACGCCAAGCCGCCGGAGATGGACCTCCTGAAGGAGATGGAAAGCATCTCGGAACCCCCTCCGGTGGTCGAGGCAAAGGCCGCCGAGGAGAAAGAGGACGGCTATCTCACGAAGCTGGTCAAGAATTTCCACGGCAGTCTGCGCCTCCGGGGGATGCAGTACACCCAGAACCCCCCGGAGAGGGAGGGGGCCGACGAACGCAATCGCTTCGGCAACGTCCTGGCCAAATTTTCCGACAAGACGGGGGGAAAGAACTGGGATATCAACCTCGGCGGATGGGTCGAGTACGGAAACGAGGAGAACACCTATTCGGGGACCTTCGCCCACGAGTACCTTCAGGACACGGACCGCAGGCGGCGGATCCTCGAGCTCAACGAACTCTACCTCAACATCACGGGGGAGAAATTCAACGCCGTCGTGGGTAGGAAGACGATCACCAGCGGCATCTCCACCCTCTTCATCCCGTCGGACCGCATGCGGCCCCAGGACGTCAACGACCCCCTGGACCCCAAGGACCTCAACCTCTGGCAGGCCAGGGGTGACTACTACTTGGGTGACTGGACCCTGACGGCGGCCTTCCTCCCCGTGTACCAGGAGAACAAGGTCCCCAGCGAGACGTCGCGGTGGATGGGGGAAAGGAAACAGGGGGATACGGTCGAGGCGGACATGTACGACGCGGGCAACGCCAACATGGAGAACGACCGCCCCCGCGTCTCGGACACGAACTTCGGCTACCTCCTCCGGGCAAAGACGACCTTCAAGGGCTGGGACTTCTTCCTATCCTACTACCACGGCCCCAACCCCTACTACGTCGTCCGGGAAGAGCGGCGGCCGACTGCCGTCCCCGGGGTGACCCAGCCCGTGCGGATCAAGGAGGTCGTCAAGGTGGATTACTACGCCGCCGGCTTTTCCACGACCTACGAGAAATGGGAGTTCCACGGCGAGGCCCTCTACAATTACAGCTACGGTTACAAGGATGACAATTACCTGAGCTATGTCCTCGGTTTCACCTACACCATCGACGACTGGGCCAAGAAGGTGGGCCTGGAGAAGATCGACGTCACGGCGGAGTACGCCAACGAGGTGATCACCAATTTCCAGAACGCGGAAAATTACGTCTCGAGCTCGAAGAAATCCCGCCTGGGCAGGAACGATTTCTTGAGCCGCGTCAACGTCGAGTACAACGACAAGATCAGTTTCCAGTTCCTCTGCAACTTCACCCTCACCACGGGCGAGAAGGGACGCTACCAGAAACTGATGGCGAAGTACAAGTTCCGAGACGGCCTCATCTCAAGGCTGGCCTTGGAACTCTTCGGTGGTCAGAGCGACAGCCTCTACGGGCGCTGGAGCCGCAACGACCGGGTGATCCTGGAGGTGGAATACAGCTTCTGAAGGGCAGGGGATTCAGGAACCCCATGGAGGGGCGTTCCTGAGGACCTCCGCCATCGCCTCATGGATCCTCCCGTTGGAGGCGAGGATTCCGTCCACGAAGATGTGGAAAGGCCCACCGTGGAGATCCGTCACCGTCCCACCGGCCTCGGTGACGAGGAGGCAGCCGGCCGCCATATCCCAGGGCTTGAGTTTCAGTTCCCAAAAACCGTCGAAACGCCCCGCCGCCACGTAGGCGAGGTCCAGGGCCGCCGAACCCGCCCTCCTGATGGCCTGGGCCTTCGTGGCCATGGCCAGGAAATAGTTGAGGTTGTTTTCCCGGCTGCGGCGGATGTCGTAGGGGAACCCCGTGGCCAAGAGACCCCGCGAGAGGTCGTCCGTCTTGGAACAACGGATGGGGCGGCCGTTGAGATAGGCCCCCTTCCCCCGCTCGGCGGTGAACATCTCGTCCAGCATGGGGTTGTAGACGACCCCCAGGACGATCTCGCCGCCGTGTTCCAAGGCCAAAGAGACACAGAAGACGGGGTAGGCGTGGGCGTAATTGGTCGTGCCGTCGAGGGGATCGACTATCCAGCGGAATTCACCGCCCCGGTCGATGCCCGCCGATTCCTCCGTCATCAGGTCGTGGTCGGGCCACCGCTCTCGCACGGCGGCGGCGATGATCTCTTCGGACATGCGATCCGCCTCGGTGACGATATCTATCTCCCCTTTGTACTCGATGAGGTGGCGCTGATCTATGCGCTCCTTCAGCATCAAGCCGGCCCGGCGGGCCGTCTCCACGGCGAAGGTTAAAAAACCAGAGACTTCGTTCGTCAAACCCGGCCTCCCTGAACGTTCTTTTTGAGTTGAATACAAAAACGCAATCTGTTAACGCCCTGATCAGGGGGAAGGGAGTAAACCCTTTGAAAAACTTCGTCAAGGGGAGAGATGACGACGGAACAGGGGACAACAACGACCGAAAAAGACGCAAAAGGGCAGGACCTCAGATCTTTGAGGGAGGGAAGGGGCCTCTCCGTCCGGGACGTCCATGACATCCTCAGGATCAACCCCCTCTTTCTTTCGGCGATCGAGGAGGGGCGCTTCGACCTCCTGCCGGAGCCGGTTTACGCCCGGGCCTTCATCAAGGCCTACGCCGCCTTCCTGGGGGCGGATGAAGCGGCCATCCTCAAAAGGTATGACGATCATCTCCGGTCCCGGGGACAGGATGAGGAGCCAGAAAAAGACGCCGATGGTCCCCCGCCGGCCCGGAAAAAAAGGATCTTCCCCATCCTCATGGTTGTCTTGGCCATAGTGGCCTTTGTGGGGGTGCTTTCTATCTTAGTCTTCCGGGGCGACCTGTCCGAGACGACGTCCCCCCCGGCAGGCCGAGATGTCCCCGCTCCCCCCCAGGCGGCCCCTTCGGCCGCCCCGACCCCCGTGGCCCCCGCCGGCGGCGGGGAAGGCGTGAAGGAGGCCAAGGGATACGATCTCGTCATCGAGGGCCGGGAGACGACCTGGCTGAGGATCTCGACGGACGACGGTGATCCTGAGGAATTTATCCTCCGGAAAGGGGAGAAGCTGGAGAGATCCGCCAAGAAGGGGTTTACCCTCCTCATCGGCAACGCCGGGGGGGTGAGGGTCTCCTTCCAGGGCCGAGACCTGGGCGACCTGGGCCCCCCGGGACGGGTCGTCCGCCTGCGCCTACCCGAAAAGGACACCCATTAACGGTTTGACAAAGCCTCCCCCTTCGTCTAAGGGAGGGGGCGATCATCTCAAGGAGATCTTAACATGTTTGGAATCGGCATGCCCGAGCTGCTCGTGATCCTGGTCATCGTCCTTATCATCTTCGGGGCGGGGAAACTGCCCGAGATCGGCAGCGCCCTAGGGAAGGGTATCAGGAACTTCAAGAAGGCGACGCGCGATCACGACGAGATAGACGTGGCCCCGGAGAACAAAAAGATCGAGCCCAAATAGCCTGCCCGAAGGTCCCTCAGAAGGGGACGTCGTCCTCGGGGAGGGAATCGGCCCCCAGGAAGGGCGGCGGCCCTTCCTCCGAGGGGGTCTGCTGAACCCTCCCCTGCCCCTTGGCCTCAAGCATCTGCATGTTCGTGGCCACGATCTCCGTCGTCGATCTCCGGACACCGTCCTTGTCTTCCCAGGAACGGGTCTGGATGCGACCCTCGATGAAGACGAGTCTCCCCTTCGTCAGATAGGAGCCGCAGATCTCGGCCAGTTTCCCGAAGGTCACGATCCGGTGCCACTCCGTTTTCTGGATACGCTCACCGTTCTTGTCCTTCCGGATCTCGTCGGTGGCGATGTTGAAATTGGTCACCATGACCCCGTCGGGGGTGTAACGGATGTCGGGATCGGACCCCAACCTGCCGATAAGGATGGCCTTGTTAACCATGTCTCCCCTCCTCGTGCGTCTGTTCAACGACGTCATTACACCAACTGACCCGTTGGGACAATGTAAATTTGCCAAATCCTTCTTGACTAACTTGAGGAAAACTTATAGCAACACAAGTTCGATTTTCTGAGGCCGAAGATGGAACAAACGGAAAACGAATTGATAAGGTTGCGACGACAGAAGATCCGGTCCCTCCGTGAAGAGGGTATCGACCCCTACCCGAACGACGTCCGGGTGGGTCACACGACGGGAGAGATCATCGAGAGATACGGGGCCCTCGACGGCGAGGCCCTGGGGGCCGTTCAGGAAGAGTTCTCCATCGCCGGGCGGATGATGGCCGTCCGCGACTTCGGGAAGGGCGCCTTCATCATGGTCCAGGACCGCAAGGGCAGGCTCCAGGCCTTCCTGCGTCAAAACGTCCTGGGAGAGGAGGCCTTCCGTCTCTTCAAGAGACTGGACGTGGGGGATATCGTCTTTGTCGCCGGGAGGATCTTCCGCACCAGGACGGGGGAGCTCACCATCGACGCCTCCCGCTTCCGCCTCCTCTCCAAGGCCGTAAGGCCCCTGCCGGAGAAGTGGCACGGTCTCACGGACGTGGAGACCCGCTACCGGCAGCGCCACCTCGATCTCATCTCCAACCCCCGGGTGGTGGAGATCTTCAAGAAGAGGAGCCGCATCATCTCCCTCATCCGGCGTTTCATGGAGGAGAGGGATTTCCTCGAGGTGGAGACGCCCATGATGCAGCCCAAGGCGGGGGGCGCGGCGGCCCGGCCTTTCCGCACCCACCACAACGCCCTCGATATGGACCTCTACCTCCGCATCGCCCCGGAGCTCTACCTCAAGCGCCTCGTGACGGGCGGCCTCGAGCGGGTCTTCGAGATAAACCGCAACTTCCGCAACGAAGGGGTCTCCACCTTTCACAACCCCGAGTTCACCATGATGGAGTTCTACCAGGCCTATGCCACCTACGAGGACCTCATGGTGATGACGGAGGAGCTCTTCGCCTTTCTGGCCCGGGAGGTCCTCGGGACCACGGAGCTGACCTACCAGGGCCAAACGATCGACCTGACGCCCCCCTGGCGCCGCCTCACCGTGGCGGAGGCCGTGGAAAGATTCTGGGGACTGGACGCCGAAACCATCGCCGACGGCGAGGCCCTGATCGACTTCGCCCGCCGCCAGGGTCTCGAGGTCCCCGAGGGGGAAGGGCCGGGGAAGGTCCTGATGACCCTTTTCGAGGCCCGGGAGGACAGGCTCGTCCAGCCCACCTTCGTCACCCAGTACCCCCTCGAGGTCTCCCCCCTGGCGAGGAAGAACCCCGCCGATCCCCGTTTCACCGACCGTTTCGAGCTCTACATCTGCGGCCGGGAGATCGCCAACGCCTTCTCGGAGCTCAACGACCCGGAGGACCAGCGTCAGCGTTTTCTCATGCAACTTGAAGAACGGGCAAGGGGCGACGAGGAGGCCCACGAGATGGACGAAGACTACATCCGGGTCCTCGAGTACGCCATGCCCCCCACGGCGGGTGAGGGTATCGGCATCGATCGGTTGGTGATGCTCTTCACCGACTCCCCCTCCATCCGGGACGTCATCCTCTTTCCCCACCTGCGCCGCAAAGAGGAAGGGTGAGGTAGGCGGACCCATGTCCTATGAGTGGTTCATAAGCCTTCGTTACCTAAGGGCCAAGAGAAAACAGATCTTCCTTTCCGTCATCACCTTCATCTCCATCGGGGGCATCCTCCTGGGCGTGGCGGCCCTCATCATCGTCCTGGCCGTCATGAACGGTTTCGAAAAGGACCTCCGGGACAAGATCCTCGGCATCAACTCCCACATCGTCCTCATGGAACACCTCGGCCCCATGAAGGATCACCGGCGGATCGCCGCTGAGATCCAGAAAGTCCCCGGCGTCGTCGCCTCCACCCCCTTCATCTACAGCCAGGTCATGCTCCGCCATAACCGCGGCGTCAGCGGCGCCGTCTTGAGGGGGCTGGAGACCTCATCGGCCTATGCCGTCATTTCCCTGGGGAGGATCGCCGAGGGGAAGATCGAAGCCCTCGACGAGGTTCAAAGGGGTGATACCCCCCCCCTGCCCGGCATCCTCCTCGGCAAGGAGATGGCAAAGCACCTCGGGGCCTTCCTCTTCGACACCGTCACCGTCGTTTCCCCCTTCGGCGAGGCGACCCCCCTGGGGGTGATCCCGAAGATGAAGCGCTTCAGGGTGGTGGGCATCTTCGATTCGGGGTTCTACGAATACGACTCGACCCTGGCCTACATCAGCCTCAAGGAGGCCCAATCCCTCCTCGGCCTCGGCGAGGGGGTGACGGGTCTCGAGATCAAGGTCCAGGACATCTACCGGGCCGACCGCATCGCCAGGGAGATCGAGAACAAGCTGGGCTTCCCCTACTGGGCCAGGCACTGGATGGAGATGAACAAGAACCTCTTTTCGGCCCTGAGACTGGAGAAGCGGGTCATGTTCATCATCCTGAGCCTGATCGTCCTCGTGGCGGCCTTCAACATCATCACGACCCTCATCATGGTCGTCATGGACAAGAACAAGGACATCGCCGTCCTCAAGGCCATGGGCGCCACGAGAAACGGCATCATGAGGATCTTCGTCTACCAGGGGCTGATCATCGGGGCCATCGGCACCTTCCTCGGCACCGCCTTGGGCCTCGTCGTGGCCTTCAACCTAAGCGCCATCTCCGCCTTCGTGGAGAGGGTCATGGGGATCAAGATCCTCCCCGGGGATGTCTACTACCTCACGGAACTCCCGTCGCGGGTGAACCCTGGCGATGTCGTCGTCATCGTCATCGGGACCATGTTTCTGTCTTTCATCTCCACCATCTATCCCTCCTGGCGGGCGTCACGCCTCGATCCCGCCGAGGCCCTCCGCTATGAGTGACCAGAGCGTGCCCCTCATCTCCGTGCGGGGCCTGAGGAAAACCTTCATCAAGGACGGCAGCCGCATCGAGGTCCTCAGGGGGATCGACCTCGAGGTGGAAAAGGCCTCGACCCTGGCACTTTTCGGCGTCTCCGGGGCCGGTAAGACCACCCTCGTCCACATCATCGGCACCCTGGACCGTCCCACGGCGGGGGAGGTCCTCTTCCGGGGCCGCAACATCTTCGCCTGGGACGAGGGGGAACTGGCCCGCTTTCGGAACCGCCACATCGGTTTCGTCTTCCAGATGCACAATCTCCTCCCCGAGTTCAGCGCCCTGGAGAACGTCATGATGCCGGCCCTCATCGCCGGTCTCTCCCGGGGAGAGGCGAAGGGGAAGGCCCAGGCCATCCTCGCGGAGGTGGGTCTCGGTGACCGCCTCGGCCACAAACCGGGGGAACTCTCGGGGGGGGAACAACAGCGGGTCGCCGTCGCCAGGGCCATCGTCATGGAACCGGAGATCGTCCTGGCGGACGAGCCGACGGGAAACCTTGACACGGAAACGGGAAAAAAGATAGAGGATACCCTCATCGATCTGAACAGGAAGAAGGGGATTACCCTCATCGTCGTCACCCACAACAAGAACCTCGCCGACCGGATGGGGCGCCAGATCGGTTTGCGGGACGGCAGGATCTACTTGAACGGCTGAGGCATGACCGGAGGAAAGAAACTAAACATCATCGTCGGTTTTGTCTTCGTCGCCGTCCTTGCCGCCCTTAACCAGCCAGCCCGCGCCGAAGCCCCCAAGGTGGCCGTCCTGCCTTTCGCCGTCCACAGTAAGGCCAACGCCCCTTTCCTGGGCGACTCCCTCCTTGACGGCCTCGTCAGGGAGCTGAAGCGGACCCGGGGGGTCGAGGTCGTCGGGGCCGAGGCGGTCAAGGCGGTGACGGGGGGCAAGACGAACACCAAGAAAGAGGCCCTTGAAGCCGCCAAGGCCCTGGGGGCGACCCATGCCGTCTGGGGGACGATCACTGAGTTCGGAGATATCATCAACGTGGATGCCACGGTCCTGGAGGTCTCAACCGTCAGGACCTATCCCCCCGTCTCCGTCCAGGGCCGGGGCCTCGCCTCCATAGGGACCATTGTCGCTTCTTTGAAGTCCGATATCCTCATGAAGGTCTCCCGGACCCAGAGGATCGCCCGGATCGAGATCAAAGGCAACAAGCGCATCGAGACGGGCGTCGTCAACCAGGCCCTGAAGAGCAGCCAGGGAAGTCCCTATTCCGAATCAAAACTGGCGGAAGACATCAAGGCCATCCATCGCCTCGGCTACTTCGACGACGTGGCGGCAGACGTCCAAGAATCGCCGGAGGGCAAGGTCATCACCTTCCTCCTGAAGGAGAAGGGCGTGGTGACGGAGATCCTGATCAAGGGGAACAAGGCCCTGGACACGGGCGACATCGAGGGGGCCCTCGACTTCAAGGTCAAACAGCCCTTGAACCGGGAAAAGATCGCCACCTCCATGGAAAAGATCAAGGCCCTCTACGACAACAAGGGCTACTACAACGCCGAGATCACCCCCAAGATCGAGAAGGTGGGGGAAAAGGACAGCCGGGTCGTCATCGAGATCAAGGAACACGAAAAGCTCTACATCCGCCGGATCGCCTTCGAGGGGAACCAGACCTTCTCGGACAAGGAACTGAAAGACATCATGACCACCTCCGAGAAGGGGTTCTTCTACTTCTTCACGGACTCGGGGGTCCTGAAGAAGGATCAACTCAAGCAGGATGTCAACAGGATCAACGCCTTCTATCTCAACAACGGCTTCATCAACGCCCAGGTCGGGGAGCCCCGTATCACCACGGACAAGAAAGGGATCTACATCACGATCACCATTAAGGAGGGCCAGCGTTTCAAGGTCGGCAAGGTGGACATCAAGGGCGACAGGCTCGAGGTCTCCCGGGAAAAGCTCCTGGAAGGTCTGAAGATCGGCAAGAAGGAGTTCTTCAACCGCGAGGCGATCATCAAGGATATCGAGTTCCTCACCCAGGCCTGCCAGGACGAGGGCTACGCCTACGCCGAGATCGCCCCCAAGACGACGGTCAACGAGGCCGCCCGGACGGTGGATGTCACCTACGAGATCAACAAGGGACACCTCGTCTACTTCAACCGCATCGTCATCACGGGCAACACCAAGACGAGGGACAAGGTGATGAGGCGGATGCTCTCCTTCGCCGAGGGGGATCTCTACAACAGCACGAAACTCAAGGACAGTTACAAGGCCCTGGAGGGACTGCGGTACTTCGAGGAGATAGACTTCCAGAGCCAGAAGGGACCCGATCCCTTCCTCACGGACGTCTCCATCCGGGTCAAGGAAAAACCCACGGGCATGTTCAGTATCGGCGCGGGTTACAGCGCCCTGGAACACGCCACCCTAATGGCCCAGATCACCCAGCAGAACCTCTTCGGCCGGGCCCAGGTCCTCTCCCTGAAGGCGACCATCGGTTCGATAGCCAGCTACTATGAACTGGCCTTCATCGAACCGTGGCTCTTCGACATCCCCCTCTGGACCAAGTTGGACCTCTGGAACTCCTTTCGCGTCTATGACAACTACGAGGTGGATACGGACGGCTTCGGCATCACCTTCAGCTACCCCATCTGGAAGAGTATCTACGGTCAGCTGGGCTATACCCTCTCCAACGCCAACGTGACGAACATCCAGGAAACGGCCTCGAGCTACATCAAGGAGCAGGAGGGGAGGACCACCACCAGCAGTACCTCCTTGAGCGTCTATCGGGACACGACGGACGACAACTTCTTCCCCACCAAGGGCAGCCTCAACGGCGTCTCCTGGACACATGCCGGCGGCATCCTCGGGGGCAACAACAGCTTCGACAAGTACGGGGCCTTCACGTCCTGGTACTTCTCCCTCCCCCTGGAGACGGTCTTCAACGTCCGGGGTAGGATCGGCTACCTCCAGGCCAACGAGGGCAAGGAGCTGCCCATCTACGAACGATACTACGTGGGCGGGATCAATTCCCTAAGGGGTCTGCGCAACGTGGGTCCCAAGGACCCCAAAACGGGCGATGTCATCGGCGGTACCACGATGATGTATTACAATTTCGAGTTCCTCTTCCCCCTCGTCAAGAACGCGGGCATGAAGGGCGTCGTCTTCTACGACACGGGCAACGCCTGGGAAGGGGGTTACCACTTCGACGACATGAGGCAGACGGCCGGGGTGGGCATCCGCTGGTATTCCCCCGTGGGCCCCCTGCGCCTGGAGTGGGGGCACGTCCTGGACCGCAAGGAAGGCGAGGACCCGAGCCGCTGGGAGTTCACCATCGGCATGTTCATGTAAAAAACGAAGGAAGCGAGGTAAGAGAGATGAAGAAAAGCTCCTTGTTTATCGGCGCCGTGTTTCTTTTCCTGAGCGTCGTCCTCCTGACACCGTCACCGGCGGCGGCGCAGAAGATCGGTTTCGTCAACGTCGAAGAGGTCCTTATCACCTCCGCGGCCGGGAAAGCGGCGAACGAGGACCTGAAGAAGATCTTTGAAAAGAACAAACAGGCCATCGAGAACCGGGAAAAGGAACTGCAGAGACTCAAGGACGAGCTGGAAAAGCAGCGTCCCGTCCTCAAGGAGAAGGTCCTGCGGGACAAGGAGGCGTCCTACCAGAAGAAATTCCGAGACTACCAAGACCTCGTCAAGGACGCCAATGACGAGATGCAGGCCCGGCGCCAGGAACTTTTCGCCAAGAACATCCCCGAGATCCTTAAGATCATCAACGCCATCGGCGAAAAGGAACAGTACACGGCCATCATCGATACGAGCACCGTGCCCGTGGCCTATTTCAACAAGGACCAAAACCTGACGAAACGGGTCCTGGAGGAGTTCGACAAGGCCTACGGGGCGAAGAAGTGACCATGGCCAGGACGGTCGGGGAGATAGCCGCCTTCTTGGGCGGAGAGGTGGCGGGTGACGAAGGGGCCCTCATCACGGCCATCCGGGGCATCGACGAGGCGGGAGAGGGTGATCTGACCTTCGTCGCCAACCGGCGTTACCGGGCCAAACTGGCCGAGACGCAGGCGACGGCCGTCCTCGTCTCCCGGGACACGACCTGCCCCGGGAAGAACCTCATCCTCGTCGACGACCCCTACGCCGCCTTCGGCCGGGTCCTGGCCCTCTTCCACCCCGAGGAACCCCCGAAGGGGGGAGTGAGCGACGGGGCCTGGATCGACGCGACGGCCGTCGTCGAGGAGGGGGTGTCCATCTACCCCTTCGTCTACGTAGGGGAAAGGGCCAGGGTGGGCCGGGGCACGGTCCTCTACCCCGGTTGTTTCCTCGATCACGACGTGGTGATAGGCGAGGGCTGCACCCTCTATCCCAACGTCTGTGTCTACCGCCGGTCCCGGATCGGAAACCGGGTCGTCATCCATGCCGGCGCCGTCATCGGCAGCGACGGTTTCGGTTTCGCAAAACCGGGGTGGGAGAACCTCAAGATCCCCCAGACGGGTTACGTGCGCATCGACGACGACGTGGAGATCGGCGCCAACACCACCATCGACCGGGGCACCATGGGGGCGACGTGGATCAAGGCGGGGGTCAAGATCGACAACGCCGTCCAGATCGCCCATAACGTCGTCATCGGAGAGAAGGCGATCATCGTGGCCCAGGTGGGCATCTCGGGGAGCACGAAGATCGGCAGCCGCGTCCTCATCGGCGGCCAGGCCGGTCTCGTCGGCCACATAAATGTGGGGGACGGTGCCATGATCGCCGCCCGTTCCGGGATCCACGAAGACATATCCGCGGGATCCGTCGTCGCCGGGGCACCCCACCAACCCCATCGTGAATGGCTCCGCTCGATGGCCATCATCCCGCGGCTGCCGGAGATGAGGAAGACCATCGCCGCCCTCAGCCGCAGGATCGAGGAGCTGGAAAACAAACTCAAGGACAGACAGACATGAACATCCATCCAACCGCCGTCGTCTCCCCGGAGGCCGTCGTCTCCGAGGGGGTGGAGATCGGGCCGTACTCCATCATCGGGCCCGACGTGACCATCGGCATGGGGACGAAGATCGGGCCCCACGTCGTCATCGAGGCCCACACGGACATCGGCGAGGGGTGCCGGATCTACCCCTTCGCCTCCATCGGGGCCGCCCCCCAGGATCTCAAATTCCGGGGCGAGGTGACAAGGGTCATCATCGGCCGTTTCAATACCATCCGGGAGTTCGCCACCATCCACCGGGCCACGGCCGCCGATATCGGCGTGACCGTCCTGGGGGATCACAACCTCATCATGGCCTACTGCCACGTGGCCCACAACTGCAAGCTGGGAAATCACATCGTCATGGCCAACGCGGCCAACCTGGCGGGCCACATCCACGTGGAGGACTACGCCATCATCGGGGGGATGACGGGGATCCATCAATTCACCCGCATCGGGGCCCACTGCATCATCGGCGGCTGCTCCGCCGTCCCGAAGGACATCCCCCCCTACGTAATGGCATCGGGGAACATGGCGAGGCTCTACGGCCTCAACATGATCGGCCTGAGGCGCCGGGGCTTCAAGGAAGAGACGATCGCGGCCCTCAAGGCGGCCTACCGGATCGTCTTCCGCTCCAAGCTCCTCCTGAGGGACGCCCTCTTGCGGGTTCGTGACGAGGTCCCGGACCTGCCGGAGGTCCGTCATTTTCTCGCCTTCATCGAAAATTCCCAGCGGGGCGTCTGCCGAAAATGAAGGTCGTCAACGTCGGGGTGGTCGGCATCGGCCACCTCGGCAAATATCATCTCGAAAAATACAGTAAGATACCGGGGTGTCGCATCGTCGGCGTGGCGGACATCGTGCCCCAGCGCGCCGCCGAGGCGGCCGAGCGTTACGGATGCCTGGCTACGACGGACTTTCGCTCCCTCATCGGAATGGTGGACGCCGTCAGCGTGGCCGTCCCGACCGTCTCCCACCACGAGGTGGCCAGGGCCTTCCTGGCGGCGGGGGTGGACGTCCTGCTGGAAAAACCCATCGCCGCCACCCTGGCGGAGGCCGACGAGCTGTGCGCCCTCGCCGCGGGGGGCGGAAGGATCCTCCAGATCGGCTTCGTGGAGCGCTTCAACCCCGCCGTGATGGCCCTTAATAAGGTCCTCAAAAGGCCCCTCTTCATCGAGTCCCACCGCCTTCACCCCTTCTTTGAGCGGGGTACGGACGTGGACGTCGTCCTCGACCTCATGATCCACGACCTGGACATCATCCTCCACGCGAACCCCTCGGGCGTGCGGACCGTGGAGGCCGTCGGCATCCCCGTCCTGTCCGACAAGATCGATATCGCCAACGTCCGCCTCACCTTCGAGGACGGCTGCGTGGCCAACCTCACGGCCAGCCGGGTGACAGGCAAGACGATGCAGAAGATCCGTTTCTTCGGACCCGACGGTTACCACGCCGTGGACACTATGAAGAGGGAACTGGTGTCCCTCAAGAGGGTCCGGGGCGAGGACGGGAGGTTGACCATCCGGGACAACCGTCCCGACGTCGCCGATTTAGACCCCCTGGAGGAGGAGATCCGCTCCTTCATCCGATGCGTCAAGACGCGTTCGGCCCCCGTCGTCTCCGGACGCGAGGGAAGGGATGCCCTGGCCTTGGCCCTGCGTATCCTGGAGGAGATGAAAACGGGCGCCCCTTTCGAGACGACTTGACCGCCATGGGGGAGGGAAAGAGGATCATGATCGTGGCGGGGGAGGCATCGGGGGATCTGCACGGCGCGGCCCTCGTTGCGGCCATGAAGGAAGGCGAAGATCGCTTATCCTTTTACGGCGTCGGCGGGGACCGGATGAGGGAGGCGGGTGTCCGCCTGACGGCCCGGGCCTCGGACATGGCCGTCGTGGGATTGACGGAGGTCGTCTCCCGTCTCGGGAAGATCCTGGGGGTCATGAGGGACCTAAGAAGGGCCCTTAGGGAAGAGAGGCCCGATCTGGTCATCCTCATCGACTATCCCGACTTCAACCTGCCCTTGGCGCGGGCGGCGAAGAAGGAGGGGATAAAGGTCTTCTACTATATCAGCCCCCAGGTCTGGGCCTGGCGCCGGGGCCGGGTGGAACAGATCAAGAGGTACGTGGACCGCATGGCCGTGATCCTCCCCTTCGAGGAGGAGTTTTACGCCCGGCACGGCCTGAATGTCCACTTCGTCGGCCACCCCCTCCTCGATTTGGTCAAACCGCGCTGGGGCGCAGGCGAGGCCGCCGAAAGGCTTAAGATCCCCCCCGGGGCCCCGACGGTCGCCCTGCTGCCTGGTAGCCGCATGAGCGAGGTCCGGCGTCTCCTCCCCGTCATGGTCGAGGCGGCCGACCTCCTGAGGCGCGATTTCCCCAAGATCCGGTTCCTCCTGCCCCTGGCCGAAACGATCCCCGAGGGCTATGTTCAGGACCTGATCAAACAGAGGCGCGTCGAGATCGGGGTGATGAAGAACTGTATCTACGACTGCCTCGCCCTCTCGGACGGGGCGGTGGTGGCCTCGGGCACGGCGACCCTGGAGACGGCCCTCATGGAGGTCCCCATGGTGATCGTCTACAAGGTCTCACCCCTGACCTATACCCTGGGGCGGATCTTGATCAGGGCGGATTGCATCGGTCTCGCCAACATCATCGCCGGAAAGAAGGTCGTCCCCGAACTGATCCAGGGGGAGGCAACGGGGTCAAGGGTCGCCGACGAGGTCAGGGGGATGTTGAACGACGAAGAAGGAAGAAGGCGGATCAAGGAAGAGCTCTCCCACATCCGGGAGAGTCTGGGGCGACCGGGGGCGGCCAAGAGGGCGGCGACGTTGGCCCTGGGGATGATTTGACGATGGACGTCTTCAAGCGCCTCCTGAAACTGGCAAGACCCCACGCGGCCAAATTCGCACTGGCCATGATCTGCATGCTCGTCGTGGGCGCCTCGACCTCCTCCCTCGCCTTTCTCGTCAAACCGGCCCTGGACGACATCTTCCTCAAGAGGGACGCCCAGGCCCTGGTCTGGATCCCCCTGCTGGTTATCGTCATCTACCTCCTCAAGGGTTTGTGCAGTTTCGGTCAGACGGTCCTGATGAACTTCATCGGCCTGAGGATCATCGCCGATCTCCGCAACCAGCTTTACCGCAAGATCCAGGAGCAGTCCCTCGCCTTCTTCAGTCGGACCCCCACGGGGGTCCTCATGTCGCGGATCACCAACGATGTGGGGACGATCCAGGGCGCCGTCTCCGACGCCGTCACGAGCCTCTTCAAGGACACCTTCACCCTCTTGGGCCTGGTCTTCGTCATCTTCTATCGGGATTGGCAGTTGGCCGTTATCGCCCTGTTCGTCTTTCCCCTCATTGTCTATCCCATCGCCAAGTTCGGCAGAAAGATGCGCAGTATCGCCACCCGGACCCAGGTGACCATGGGCAGCCTCAACACGATCCTCCAGGAGACCATCTCGGGCAGCAGGATCGTCAAGGCCTTCGGGATGGAGGATTACGAGAGCAGGCGTTTCGCCGAGGAAAACGAACGCTTCTTCCGCCTCAACATCAAGGCCGTCTCCATCAACGCCGCCGCCAGTCCCTTCATGGAGTTTCTCGGCGGTATCGGGATCGCCGTCATCATCCTCTACGGGGGTTACCAGGTCATCAAGGGAGGGGCGACGCCCGGGACCTTCTTCTCCTTCCTGACGGCCCTCATCATGCTCTATGAGCCCATCAAGCGCCTGACGAACATGAACAACACCATCCAACAGGGCATCGCCGGGGCCCAGCGGGTCTTTGCCATCATCGACGCGGAGCCGGAGGTGAAAGACAGGCCGGGGGCGGTGGAGCTTACAGGCGTCTCCGAGGGCATCGAATACCGGGACGTCACCTTCCGCTACGAGGAAGCACCGGTCCTGAAGGGGATCAACCTCACCATCAGGGCCGGGGAGATGGTGGCTTTCGTCGGGATGAGCGGCGGCGGGAAGACGACCCTCGTCAATCTCCTCCCCCGCTTCTACGACGTCACGGAAGGCCGGATCCTCATCGACGGCCGGGACGTCCGGGACTACACCCTCCGGTCCCTGAGGAGAAACATCGGCATGGTGACCCAGCAGACGATCCTGTTCAACGACACGGTCAGGAACAACATCGCCTACGGCGACATCGAGAGGACCCATGAGGAGATCGTGGCCGCCGCCAAGGCGGCCAACGCCCACGATTTCATCATGCAGCTCCCGGAGGGCTACGACACGATCATCGGTGAACAGGGGACGAAGCTCTCGGGGGGAGAGAGGCAAAGGATCTCCATCGCCCGGGCCCTCCTGAAAAACGCCCCCATCCTCATCCTCGACGAGGCCACCTCCCAGCTGGACACGGAGGCGGAGAGCGAGGTCCAGGCCGCTCTCGACAACCTCATGAGGGGCAAGACGACCCTCGTCATCGCCCACCGCCTCTCCACCATCCGCCACGCCGACCGGATCGTAGTCATGGTCAACGGCGAGATCGTCGAGGAAGGCACCCACGATGAACTTCTGGCCGCCCGCGGCGAGTACTTCCGCCTCCACTGCATGCAGTTCTTCGGGGAGAACGGGCAGGTCCCGGAAGGAAACGGGGCGTGATCGAGGGAGGTGCAGATTGTGACCCCTTTTGAGGACGCAAAAAAAAGGGGTCTCCTTGAAGGTCTCTGGTATCCCGACGAAGGGCGGAGCCACCCCCTTGTCCCTTTCCTCTACCCCCTTTCCCTTCTCTACGGCATGGCCGTCAGGATCAGAAACACCCTTTATGAGCGGAGCCTTATTAAGGCGCAGGCCCTCCCCCGGCCCGTGGTCGCCATCGGCAACATAACGGTGGGGGGGACGGGAAAGACCCCCCTGGTCATGGAGACGGTCCGTCTCCTTATGGAACGGGGCCGAAGGCCGGCCGTCCTGAGCCGCGGTTACGGTGGCCGCAGGAGGGCGCCGGTGAATATCGTCTCCGACGGCAAGCGGATACTTATGGATCCCGAAGAGGCGGGGGACGAACCGGTCCTCCTGGCCCGCCGCCTCCCCGATGTACCCGTCCTGGTGGGTCCGTCGCGGTGGAGGACGGGTCTTGAGGCCATCGACCGTTTCGGCGCCGACTGCTTGGTCCTCGACGACGCCATGCAGCACCGGCAACTACACCGGGACGTGAACATCGTCCTCATCGACGGGCAGCGGGGGGTGGGCAACGGCCTCCTCCTCCCCGCCGGGCCCCTGAGGGAGCCGATTACCTCCCTCAAGGGGGCCGACGCGGTCATCTTGACGGGATCGGCGGAGGGGTCGTCACCTCGAAGCCTCAGAGACCTGATCGGGAGGTCCGTCCTCCCGTCGACACCCGTCCTTTACGCCCGCCCGACCCCCGTCGCCCTCCTGGCCGGCAGGAGCGAAGAGACGGCCGCGCCCGAGACGTTAAGGGGCGAAAAGATCTGCGCCTTCTGCGGCATCGCCTCCCCCGGGGGCTTCCGCCGGACCGTCGAGGCCCTGGGGGGCGTTGTGGTCTCCTTTCTTGCCTTCGGCGACCATCACCCCTATAAGGAGGACGACTGCAGGCTCATCGAGGCCGCAGCCAGGGAAAGGGGCGCCACCATGATCGTCACGACGGAGAAGGACATCGTCAAACTGTACGGATTCCCGGCTTTCATAAGAAATATCCACATCCTGCGGATCCGTCTCGACCTGGGCGGCGATCTGGCGGCCTTCGAGGCGATCCTGGGAGGGAAACTGGGGGCATGAAAAAGACCTGGACGACGACGGCCATCCTGGCCCTCTTCGGCGCCATCCCCCTGGGGGTGAGGAAGTTACTCTTCAAGGGCCTCTTTATGCTCTTTTACCACCTCTCGCCCCGACAGCGTTTCATCACCCTCCACAACCTCCGCCGGGCCTTCCCCGACAAGACCCTCTCCGAGATCGTCGGGATCGCCAAGGGCGCCTACCGGCACCTCGGGATCGTGGCGGCGGAGTTCTTCAGCATCCCGGGCATCACCAGGGACAACCTCCCGAGGTGGGTCGAGTTCGAGGGCCTCGAACATTTCGACCGGGCCTACGCCAAGGGGCGGGGGATCCTCTCCATCGTGGCCCACTTCGGCAACTGGGAGCTGATGACCGTCGCCTTCCCCATGGCGAGGAAACCCCTCGACATCGTCTACCGCCCCCTCGACAGCCCCGTCTTGGAGAACCTCGTCGCCTGGGTCCGTCTCCTCAACGGCAACACCCTCATACCCAAGGGCGGCTCGGGCAAGACCATCACCCGTCTCCTCGGGGAAAGCCGGGTCTTGGGGATCCTGAGCGACCAGAACGTCTCGGTGCGCGAAGGGGTCTTCGTCGATTTCTTCGGGAGACAGGCCTGCACCGCCGTGGGTCTGGCAGTCCTGGCCATGAGGACGAAGGCCCCCGTCCTGCCCGCCTTCATGCCCCGCATGCCCGACGGCCGCTACCGCTTCATCCTCCAGGAGGAGGTGCAGATCGACGACACGGGTGACTACGAACGGGACCTCTTGACGAACACGCAGCGTTTCACGAAGATCGTCGAGGAGATGGTGAGGAGGTATCCGGAGCAGTGGTTCTGGCTGCACCAGCGGTGGAAGACGAGGCCTTGTCAGAGGGACTGACGATGAGCCGGCGGTTTGGGGAGATCAAACCCCTGAAGACCAGGGGGGGGCGGAGGCTCCCCCGGGAAGGTCTCTCCCGGATCCTCGTGCGGGGGACGAACTGGATCGGTGACGCCGTCATGACCCTTCCCGCCTTGGCCTGGATCAGAGAGACCTACCCCCGCGCCCGGATCACCATTCTCGCCAAGCCTTGGGTCGCCGCCGTCTATCGCCTCAGCCCCCACGTGGACGACGTCCTGATCTTCGAAAGACCGGGACGCCACGAGGGGTCGGCGGGTCTGTTCCGCCTGGCCGGCGCGTTGAGAAAAGAGGGCTTCGACGCGGCGATCCTCCTCCAAAACGCCATCGAGGCGGCGATCATCGCGTCCCTGGCCGGCATCCCCATCCGGGCCGGCTACAATACCGACGGGCGGGGGATCCTCCTCACCCACGCCGTCGTCGTGAACCGGGAGGTCCGAAGGATCCACCAGACGAGGTACTACCTGGAGATGGTCCGGGCCCTGGGATGCCGGGGCGCTGAGACCAGGCCCCGCCTCAAGCTGACGGGGGAAATGGAAGAGATCGGTGAAAGGGTCTGGCGGCGCTACAACCTCGAGGGGCGGCCCTTGGCGGGCATGGCCCCCGGGGCGGCCTACGGTCCTGCCAAGCGCTGGCCGGCGGCCCGTTTCTCCGCCCTGGCGGACATGCTGACGGAAACCCTTGCGGCCCGCGTCGTCCTCTTCGGGAGCGCCGCCGACGGCGAAGTTACGGGGGAGGTGACAGCCAAAGCCCGTCACGGCCTCCTTAATCTGGCTGGGAAGACGAACCTGGAGGAGGCCGTCGCCCTCATCGCCCGCTGCCGTCTCTTCGTCTCCAACGACTCGGGTCTGATGCACGTCTCCGCCGCCCTGGGCGTCCCGACGGTGGCCGTTTTCGGTTCCACCAACCCCGTCACGACGGCCCCCCTGGGTGAGAAGGTCCGCATCGTGAGAAAAGACATACCCTGCAGCCCCTGTCTCAAGAAGCGCTGCAGGGGGGATTTCGCCTGCATGAACCTCATCGGACCCGAGGAGGTCTTCGCGGCGGCCCAAGCGGCCTGGGAGGCATAAGCATAATGAGGAGGGCGGTCTTCCTCGACCGGGACGGCACCCTGAACGAGGATGTGGGCTATCTCGACAACCTGGAGAGGCTGCGGATACTGCCGGGGGCCGTGGAGGCGGTACGGGCCTTCAACGAACGGGGCCTTTTGGTCATCGTCGTCACCAACCAATCGGGGGTCGCCCGGGGGTTCTTCGACGAGGCCTTCGTAACGAAGGTCCACGAGCACATGCGGAAACTCTTCCAAAAGGGCGGGGCCGTCATTGACGCCTTCTACTACTGCCCCCACCACCCAGACTTTCCGGGGCCGTACGGCCAGGCCTGCAAATGCCGCAAGCCGGAGCCGGGAATGCTGATCAGGGCGGCGGCGGAATGGGACATCGACCTCGGGCGCTCCTTCATGATCGGTGACATGCCCAAGGACGTGGAGGTGATAAGGCGGATGGGGGGGCGGGGGATTCTCCTGGCGGGGGAAGGGATACCTACGGCGGCGGAGGCGGATTACATAGCCAGGGACCTGCGGGCGGCGGCGGCCTGGATCATGGGTGAACTCGCGAGGGAGGGGATGAACCCGTGAACATCCTCATCGTCAAGTTGAGCGCCATCGGCGACGTCGTCCATACCCTCCCCTCCCTCGCCGCCCTGCGTTCCCTCTACCCGGAGGCCCACCTGACGTGGGTCGTCGAGGAGGGGGCGGCGGACCTCCTCCGGGGCCACCCCTGCCTCGACCGTGTCCTCGTCTCGAGGCGCAAGACGTGGCTGAAAGCCCTCAGGAAGGGAGCCATCGCCGGGGCATCCAAGGAGATGAGGGAATTCCTCGCCCGCCTGCGGGATCGTCCCTACGATCTGGTCATCGATTTCCACGGCCTCTTCAAGAGCGCCCTCCTCGCCGCCTTGAGCGGCGGCAGGAGACGCCTGGGATACGACAGCCTCCAGGAGCTCAGCGGATTTTTCTACAACGAGAAGATCCCGGAGGATTTGACGAAACACGCCGTGGAGAGGTACCTCGATTTCATCCGCCACCTGGGCGCCGTCCCGGCCGTGAGGGATTTCACCATCCCTGCCGATGACGTGAACAGGCGGCGGGTGGAGGAACTGCTCCGGGAGGAAGGCCTTCTCGGGGGGTCGGGACCCCTCGTGGCGGTGAACCCCGTGGCCCTCTGGCCGACGAAGTTGTGGACCCAAGAGGCCTTCGCCGATCTCTGCCTACGCCTCGCGGAGGGGGGCTGCCGGGTGGTCCTGACGGGCGCCGAGGCCGAGGGGGGATACCTGGAGGGTGTCAGGGTGAAGGCAAAAGGGAAGGTCAAAAACCTGGGGGGAAGGACGACCCTGAGGGATCTCGCCTGCCTCTACGGCCTCGCCGATGTCGTCGTCACGACGGATTCGGGGCCGATGCACATCGCCGCCGCCGTCGGCACCCCCGTCGTGGCCCTCTTCGGGCCCACGGACCCGGCCCGCACGGGTCCCTACGGGGAGGGTCACAGGGTCATAAGGCGGAATTTGCCCTGTGCCCCGTGCTTCCGCAAGGTCTGCCGTAACAACAGGTGTCTGACGGAGATAGAGGCAGGGGAGGTCCTCCGGGAGGTGGAGGGGTTGCTGGGGGGGAGAAAGGGGCCTCTACGGGCCGACTCTCTTGAGGCGGCCATTACGAAGAGGCGGGAGAATTAAGACGGAGGGGAAGGAAAGATGGGGATCAACAAAGAACTCTTGGCCATTTTGGCCTGCCCCCGCTGCAAGGGGGAGTTGATTCTGACACCGACGGAGGACGGCCTGATCTGCGAGCGCTGCCGCCTCCTCTACGAGATCAGGGACGACATACCCGTCATGCTCATCGAGGAGGCGAAACCAATTCCCTGACGGCCTCCATGACGTCGGCCGCCGTGATGGCCTCCAGGCAGGGGTTTACCCCTTCCTCCCGGCACCCCTTGCGGTAACAGGGGACACAAGCCATGGCCCGGGCCGTAACCACCCGGTGGTCCTCACCGACGGGGGCCCAGTCTTTCCAATCCGTCGGCCCGTACAGGGTGACCGTCGGGGTCCCCACGGCGGCGGCGATATGGGGAGGGGCGCTGTCCACGCCCACGTGAAGGCTGCTCAGGTGCAGTAGGGCGGCCAGTTCCGCCAGGTTCGTCTTACCGGCAAAACTGGTCGCGACCCCCGGGCAATGACCAACGATCCCTTCGGCTCTTCCCCTCTCGGCGGGGCTGCCCACAATCAAGACAGGCAGACCGAAGGTCTCGTTGAGACAACGGCAGAGATCGGCCCAGCGCTTTAGGACCCACTCTTTATAGGACCAGCGGGAAAAGGGGTTAATGGTGAAAAAAGAACCCTTCTGTGCCTCGAGGCCGGCCTCTTCGAGGAGGCGCCCCACCCTCTCCAGGGCCCCGGCATCGACGCCGAGACGAGGGACCGTCGTGACCGCCTCGACACCGAGAGGTCTAACGACCCGCAGGGACTGCTCGGCGGCCCCGTATACCTTCCTTACCCCCTCTTCCACGGGGGTGAGGAGGAGGTTGAACATCAGGTTCCGTAAGGTCGAGGCGTCATCACAACGCAAACCGACACGCAGGCGGGCCCCGCTGAGTCTCGCCATGACGCCCCCCCGGTCGCCGGTCCTGAGATCGACGGCCAAATCGTATCCCCCGGCCCTCAGCCTCCCGATCAGAGAAAGGTTTTCCTTGACCGACCTCCAGAGGCCCGCCGGGGACGGGATCTCGAACACCTCGTCCACACAGGGCTCTGTCCTGACGAGATCGCCCAGGCCGTAAGGAACCAGGACCGCCAAATGGGCCTGCGGCCAGGCGGCCTTGACGGACTGGAAGGTCGGGACTGACCAGACGAGGTCGCCGATGTCCCCCAGCTGGATCACGAGGACGCGTCGGGGTCCGAGCCCCCCTTCAGGGGCGGGCATGGGATTCGTAGGGCTGATATTCGGGCACGACGGCCGAGAGCGCCTTCTTGACGAGGATACCGTCGTAAGCCTTGGCGGCCGCGACGAGGGAGGCTATCTTCCCCCGGATCTCCTCGGGATCGGCGGCGCATCCCCTCAAGACCATGATCTTTTCGTGGTCCGTGGGCACAATGCCCTCACCCTTGGTGATCAGCTCCTCGTAGAGTTTCTCCCCGGGCCGCAGGCCGATATACTCGATGGGGATGTCCCGGTCGGGCTCCAGGCCGTGGAGGCGGATAAGATCTCGCGCCAGATCGACGATCTTCACCGGTTTCCCCATGTCGAGGATGAAGGTCTCCCCTCCTCGGCCCATGGCCCCCGCCTGAAGGATCAGTTGGGCCGCCTCGGGGATGCTCATGAAATAGCGCGTCACCTCCGGGTGGGTCACGGTGACGCTGGTGCGCCGCTCGATCTGTTCGAGAAAGATGGGGACCACGGAACCGGAGCTGCCCAGGACGTTGCCGAAACGGACGGCGGTGAAGCGCGTCTTGTCACCGTTCAGGGCGAGGCAGTACATCTCCGCCACCCGCTTCGACGCCCCCATGACATTAGTCGGTCTCACGGCCTTGTCCGTCGAGACGAGGACGAAGAGTTCCACCCCCGCCGCCCGGGCGGCATCGGCGACGTTCATGGTCCCCAAGACGTTGTTGATCACCGCCTCCCAGGGATGTTCTTCCTGGAGGGGTACGTGCTTGTATGCCGCCGCATGGAGGACCACCTGGGGCTCGAAGCGCCCGAAGGCCCTCTCGACGGCCTCCCGATCACGGATGTCCGTGAGGAAGGTCTCCCGATGGATCCCTGGGAACTCCCGAGAGCACCTCCTCTCCACGGAAAAGAGGTTGAATTCGCTGAAATCGAGGAGACCGATACCTGCGGGACCGAAGCGGCAAACCTGGCGGACCAGTTCCCTGCCTATGGATCCACCCGCACCCGTGACGAGGACGCGGCGGTCCTGGTAGGCCTCCTTGAGGAGGGAGGCGTCGAGACGCACCTCCTCCCGGCCGAGGATGTCGTCGATGGAGACCTTTCGGATCGCCCTGACGGAGACCCGGCCGTCGATCAGCTCCCCCAGGGCCGGCATCGTCCGGAAATCCTTGCCCGTCTTCTCACATAAGGAAACGATGCGCCGCATGTCCCCCCCCCGCGCCGAGGGGATGGCGATGATGATCTCGTCGCACTCCTCGGCGAACAGGCCGACCTCCTCCACCTTCCCCAGGACGGGGACGCCGTGGATCGTCTTGCCCTGCTTGTCCGGGTCATCGTCTAGGAGACCGACGGGCTGAAGACCCAAACCCGGGTTCTCCCCCACCTCCCGTATGACCTTCTCCGCCGCCGCCCCGGCCCCCACGATCAGGATCCTCCTGTCCCGCCGGTCGCTTCTCCTAAGGGGCCAGATACCGATCCTCGTCTCCGTGAAGTACAGGCGTACGGCCAAGCGGGCCGAGGAGACGAGGAGGACCGTCAAGACCAGGTCCATGAAAAAGGCCGCCCGGGAATACCCCTGGAAATGACGGACATAGAGGACGATCAGGACCATGATCACCTCGGCGGTCACGGAGGCCTTGATCACGTTGACGAGGTCACCGATGCTCGTGTAGCGCCACATCCCCCGGTAGAGACCGAAGAGGGAAAAGCAGGAGAGCTTGATCAGGACGATGAACGGGAGGGCCTCCCTGATCCTGTACAACTCGAAATCAGGGAGGGAGCCCTCGTAGCGGAGAAAGTAGGCCCCCCAGTAAGACAGCCCGACGAGGAGGGCGTCAAGGAGGAGCATATAATAGAAATGCCTGTTACTGAGGAGTTTGACCACGGTTCGCGGTGTTTACAAGGCCTCGAGGCGTCGGCACGCCTCGGCCAGAACGGGGTCCTCCTTGGCGAAGCAGAACCGGGCGAGGTCCTCGCCGCCGCCGTTGAAGAAGGCCCGGCCGGGGACGGCGGCCACGGACGTCCGGTCGAGGAGATACATGACCTTTTCCTTGTCGTCCCCCCCGGGGAGACCGGAGATGTCGGCCAAGACGTAATAGGCCCCGGCGGGCCGGAAGGGTCTCAGACCCGCCTTCTCGAGGCTCCTGCAGATCATCTCCCTTTTGCGGGTGAAGGCCTCGACCAGGCCCCGGTAGTATTCCTCCCCCAGGACCTCCAGGCCCCGGGCCACCCCCGCCTGGAGGGGCGCGGGGGCGCAGACGTAGACGAGGTCGTTGAAATAGCCGATGGCCTGGGCCCAGGCGGCGTCACAGATGGCGTAACCGACCCGCCAGCCCGTGATGCTGAAGGTCTTGGAGAGACCGGAGATGGTGACGGTCCTTTCCCTCATGCCCCTGAGGGTGGCGGGGGCCACGTGGCGCCGGCCGTCGTAGAGGAAGTGCTCGTAGATCTCGTCGGTGAAGACGAAGAGATCGTGACTGACGGCGAAATCGGCCAGGAGGGAAAGTTCGGCATCTGAGAAGACCTTGCCCGAGGGGTTGGCGGGGGTATTGATGATGAGGGCCTTCGTCCTCGCCGTCACGACCGCCTCGAGGTCCCGGGCCGTGAAGGTCCAGTCGGGCGGTTCCAGGCGCACGTAGACCGGCACGGCCTCGGCGGCCACAAGGGTGCTTATGTGGTATCCGTAGAAAGGCTCGAAGACGATGACCTCGTCACCCGGGTCGAGGAGGGCCAGGCAGGTGCAGAAGAGAGCCCCCGTGGCCCCGGCGCTGACGACGATCTCCGTCTCCGGGTCCGCCGCGAGCCCTGCGAACCTCTCCTCCTTGGCGGCGATGGCGCGGCGCAGCTCGGCGATCCCGTCGTAGCGGGTGTAGGTATTGAGACCGGCCTCCATGGCCTCCTGGGCCGCCCGGCGCACCTCGACGGGCACCTCCATGTCGCAGACTCCCTGGGAGAGGTTGATCCCGCCCCGCCGGTCACAGGCGATGGACATGGCCCGAATCTCCGACTGCATCACCCACTCGTGCCTCTTGCCCAGGGCGAGGGTCATCTCACCTCCCGTAGAAGCGCCGCACCACGGCGATGACGTAATCGATGTCGGCGTCGTCGATCTCGACGTTCATGGGGAGCGAACAGACCTCCCGGCTGATCGCCTCCGTTTCGGGGAACCCCCGATCCTTAAGTTTCAGGGCCTCGTGGCGGTAGTAGGGTTTCCTGAATTGGGTGAGGACCTCGATGCCGTTGGCTTTCAGGTACTCGGAGAAATCGTTTCCCTGCTTCGCCCGGAGAGTGTAATTCTGATAGACGTGGTCCCGCCGGGGGTCATCGTAGTGGGGCAGCAGGAGGTCGGGCAGGTCCGAGAGGGCCTCCCGGTAGCGGGCGGCGATCCCCTTCCGCCGCTCGATCCACCGAGGGAGGTAACGGAGCTTCACGTCCAGGAAGGCCGCCTGGAGGTTGTCCAAGAGGCAGGTAAACCCGTGTCCGTGGTATTCCCCCGTCTCCCGGTCCTCACCGTTGTAACGCATCCGGCGGGCGAAGAGGGCCACCTCGGGGTCGTCGGTGGTGATGGCCCCGCCGTCTCCGTATCCCCCCAGGATCTTGAAGGGATAGAAGCTCCAGCAACCCGTCAAGCCCCAGGCGCCGGCCATTCTTCTCTCCCCCGTGGCGGGGTCGATCATGCTCGATCCCAGGCTCTGGCAGGCGTCCTCGATCACTATCAGGTCATGGCGCCGGGCGATCTCCATCACCCTAACCATGTCGGCCATCCAACCGCTGAGGTGGACGGGGATGACGGCCCGGGTGCGGGGCGTGACGGCCTCCTCGATGAGGTCGCAGGCGATGTTGAAATCCTTGCCCACGTCCACGAGGACGGGCGTGGCCCCCACGTTCACCACGGCCGAACAGGTGGCGACAAAGGTATGGGCCGGAACGATGACCTCGTCCCCGGGACCGATACCCGCCGCCCGCAGGGACATGTGGAGGGCGTCATAGCCGCTGTTGAGACCGACGGCATATTTCGTCCCCACGAAGCGGGCCAGGTTCTCCTCGAAGGACCTGAGCTGACCCCGATCAATGAGGTCGCCCCTCTCCATGACCTCGAAATAGGCGGCGTCGAGCTCTTCCTTGATCATCCGGTAGAGTTTTCCCGGCTCTACGAACCTCACCTTCCTCATGGGCGACCCCCTAAGAACCCGTTACCAGTTTCCGCGCCGCCCGGCAGATGTCGGCGGCGGTGCGGTAATAGACCTTTTCCAGGGCGGCGCTCGCCGGGGCGGGACAATCGGGGAGGGTCACCCGCACGACGGGCGCCTTCAGGGAGCCGAAGCCCCGCTCCGCAGCCAGGGCCGCCACCTCCGCCGCCAGGCCACAGGTCCGCCACCCCCCGTCGACGACGACCAGACGCCCCGTCTTGTCCAGAGAAGACAGGATCAAATCGATGTCGAGGGGTTTGATCGTTCTCAGATCGATGACCTCCGCGCCGATCCCCTCACCCTCCAAGAGGAGGGCCGCCCGCTCGGCCTCGTGGACCATCCGGGACGAGGCGACCAGGGTCACGTCCTTACCGCCGCGGACGAGACGGCCCCGGCCGATCTCGACCTCATAGGGCTCCTCCGGCACGGGACCCTCCTGACCGTATAGCCACCGATCGTCAACAAACACGACGGGGTTGGGGTCACGGATCGCCGCCAGCATGAGACCCTTGGCGTCGTACGGCGTGGCGGGCATGACGACCTTCAGGCCCGGCACGTGGGCGAACATCCCGTGGAGGGCCTGGGAGTGCTGGGCCGCCTGCTCGCCCCCGCGGTTGATGATCCCCCAGAAGACGACGGGGACGGAGGAACAGCCGCCGCTCATGTAGTGCCAGTTCGCCGCCTCGTTCACGATGGGGTCGAAGGCGTAGAACATGAAATCCATGCGGGGGTGAACGACGATGGGCCTCATCCCCGCCACGGCGGCCCCCACGGCGGCGCCCGTCACGGCGTTCTCCGAGACGGGGGTGTCGATGACCCGCGCCGGGCCGAAACGGTCCAGGAGGCCCTGGGCGGTGTTCCCCACATACCAGGGGCTCTTCACCCCCTGGCCGATGAGGAAGACGGTGGGATCGGCCTCCATGGCCTGGTGGAGGGCCTCGTTGATGGCGAGGCTGTAGGTCATGACCCTAGGCGAAGACATAAAGGTTCACCTCCTCCTGGGGGGGCGGGGGGCTTTGCGCGGCGAACTCCAGGGCGGCGGCGACCTCTTGCCTGACTTCCTCCCGTATTTCTTTAAGGGCCGCGGGGGTGGCGATGCCGCCGGCGACGATATAATCCGCCAGCCTGTCGATGGGGTCCCTCCCACGCCAAGCGACGATCTCCTCGGGGGGGCGGATGTCCGTGTGGGTCCCCTGGATGTTGTCGTCGGGACCGACGTGTCCCCGGAGGCGATAGGTAAGAAACTCGAGGAAGTAAGGCCCGCCACCGGAGCGGCACCTCTCGACGGCCCTCAGGGCCGCGGCGTGGACCGCCATGACGTCGTTGCCGTCGATCTTCTCCCCCGGGATGCCGAAGGGGACGCCGATCTCCCAGATGTCCCGCTCGACCCGACACTCCCGAATGGGCATGTGGGTGGCGTAGAGGTTGTTCTCACAGGCGAAGATGAGGGGCAATCTCTTCAGGGCGGCGAAATTGAGGCACTCGTAAACGACCCCCTCCCCCACGGCCCCGTCCCCGAAGAAGCTGACGGCCACCCGGCCGTCCTTTCTGATGGCGGCCGCCAGGGCCGCCCCCAGGGCCAGGGAAACCGTTCCCGCCACGATGGGCGCCGCCCCCAACATCCCCGCCTCCGGGGCTATGAGGTGCATGGAACCGCCGCGTCCCCGAGCACACCCCGCCTTGCGACAGAAGATCTCCGCCGCCATGGCCTTCATATCCCCGCCCTTGGCGAGGTAGTGGCCGTGGGAACGGTGGTTGCCGAAAACGTAGTCCCTCTCGTCGAGGGCGGCGCAGACCCCGACGGCGACGGCCTCCTGGCCGCTGTAGAGGTGACAGGGGGTGCGGATCTCACCTTTGAGGATGGGATCCACGAAGGCCTCCTCGCACAGACGGATACGCAACATCTGGCGATAGAAAAAAAGGATTTTCTCTTTCGGATAGGTCATCTTTCTTCCCCGTGGGGATTATCCGGTCGTCCGGTGCGCGTCACCGGCCTTCTCATCCTCAACCCCGCCCCCCTCAGCTCCTGCACGGCCTGGCTCTCGGGCCGTATGACCGCCAGGAGGGTGAGGAAGAGGATCCGCAGGTCCACCCAGAAAGACCGCTCCCTAACATACTTGAGTTGCAATTGCAATTTCCGGGGCCGGATCTTCTCGAGATAGACCCGCTCCGGATCTTCGGCACCGGCCAGGAGGGCCCCCTCGTCGGCGTTCCAGATGGAGGCCCAATCGGTGATCCCGGGGCGCACGCACAGGATCGCCTCCTCCTCGTCGGTATAAAGGGCGGTGTAACGCGGCACCTCGGGCCGGGGCCCGACGAGGCTCATCTCCCCCGCAAGGACGTTGATCAGCTGGGGGAGTTCGTCGAGCTTGTATCTCCTCAGGAAGCGCCCGATCCTGGTGATGCGGGGGTCGTCACCCGCCGTGCTGGGGCCCCCCTTTTTCTCGGCGTCCACCACCATGGTGCGGAACTTGTATATGCGGAAGGGCCGCCCGGCCAATCCCGTCCTCAGGCCGCGATAGAAGACGGGACCGCCGTCCTCGAACTTGACGGCCAGGGCCGTAAAGACGAGAAGAGGCATAAAAAGTATCAATAACACGGCCGACACCGTGACGTCGAAGAGCCTCTTCATCATCCTCACTTCCTCGCCACGGCGTAGAGGATCTTGTGGACTGTGTCGATCCGGTCCGCAGGCAGGGGCCGTGGGGGGTCGTAGTCTGCCATCCCTTCCGTGATCTGCCCCGGCAGGTCGGCCAGGGGACCCAGGAAGAGGCGTTTCAGATAGGATCGAGCCTTCAGACTCCCCGGGATGAGATCGAAACGGACGGCGACACGCTTTAACATGGAGATGGCGCTTTGCCGGACACCCTCGGGCCGGGAAGGAAAAGCCCCGTAAATGGCGACGCTGGCAAAGGAAGCCCGCAGGAGGCGATAGAGATCGGGAACGGAGGGATAATAATGGGTATAGGGCGAAGGGTGGAAATCCGGCCAATCCTTGTTGACTGTACCGACGATAAGAGTACCACCGTCCCGGAGAACACGCGCCGCCTCCGTGACAAACAACCAGGGGGCCTTGAGGTAATAGACGGCCTCGAAGAGCAGCACGAGATCGAAGCTTCCCGGGGAAAACGACAGGTGGTGGGCGTCCAACCTGACGATATCCACCTTCTCCCTGATATCTGCCGTTAATGTCCGCCGGGCGTCACGGGCCGCTGAGATGTTCACGACATCTATATCGCCGCCGACCACGCGGCGGGCGACACCGGCCAGGTATCCCAAGGATATGCCGCTGCCGCAGGCCGCCTCGAACACCTCCACCCCTCGGGCATAATCCAGGACCAAGCGATAGCGGTGGTAGATCCGTGCCACTTGCTACGGTGACGCCTTCTGGCCGGGGGCCTCAGTTATCTGCCAGTATCTGTGAGACAAAAGAAGTGAACAAAAACGCATCGTTTTAGGGGTTCACCCGTGACGACGTCCGACAAACTCTTTCGATATGTTCGGCGTAGGCATGGTAAATTTTTTGAGCATCACCCTTTTCAGCAAAAAAGTCACGGGCGTTGTCCGCCATCTTGTCACGGCGGCCCTGATCGTCCAAGAGGGAGCTTATCGTCTGGAACAAACCGTCGCCATCACCGGCGCCGTAATTGAGACCGATGTCCCATTTTGTAATGATGTCGGCCATCTCTCCCTCCAATGATGAAACGACGGGCAACCCGGCGGCAAGGTATTCGAAGGCCTTGTTGGGCATCGCGTCGATGACGCTCCGGCAGGGGATGACACCCAGGTAGGACCGGGACAGCAGGGCGGCGATCTCATCGGACTGCAACCACCCGGGCATGACGACGTTGGGCAGATCGCGGCTCCGGTGCCGCAATTCCGCTTCCTGCTCGCCCGTGCCCGCGAGGACGAAACACACATCCCTCCGCCCGGAATGGTGAAATCGCCGTGCCGCCTCAACCACGAGGGGGAGCTCGTAAGACCGGCCGAATGTTCCGACATAGGTGATGAGCTTCTGTCCCGTGTGGTCTTTCAGCCAAACGGGAGGGCCCTGGGCGCTCTCGACCTTGGGGTACCCAAGGTAGAATACGCCGTCGTAGGCATGCGCCTCGCGGCGGGCATGGTGCAGGGCCCACCGCAGCACCCCCCCGGACATGGCCAGGATGCCGGTGGCCCGGCCGAGAAGGTAATCGAGACGCCGATAGTCCCTGATCAGCAGCCCCCTGACAAGGGCCTTCATCAAGGGCGATGAAATGGCACCGACAAAGATATCCGGCCATAGATCGCGGACGTCGACGATAACGGTAATCCGCCTTTGCCGCCCATAGCGTACCGCCTCGTAGGCAAGGTGATAACAGGGCATGGCGGCGACGATGGCGTCCGGCGGGTCAAAGTGTCTGGAGGATTGCGCAAACCTCCGGGCGATCATCAAGTGGTCGAGATAACGCCGTAGGGAGACATTTCTCCGATACCCGCACCCCTTGAGGACATTCAGGGTATAGCGGGGCGAAAGGGAGATTTCCCGGTCTTCGTTAAACAGCATTTGTTTTCGCTGGTGTTCGAAGGCACTGACCCACCAGCGTACCTGATGTCCTCGCTCGAGGAGGCAGTCGGCAACGATACCGGTGCGGTGCTTTCTGACATGGGGTTCCAGAGGGAGGGGCTCGCCTATCGTTACCAGCCAGATGTTTAAAGATCCTTTCATTTCAAAGGTTTTCGTAGGCCGATACGTCTAAATTTTTCTTATGAACCGCCGAGGCGTCGTTAAATAGCTATGTTATAGAGCTCTTCCCATCGGGCGATGTTGAACAGCCTCCAGCGCGTCCGCAGGTCCAGGGCGGCGAACTTTTCCATGAGTGCCTTCTTGTCGGTGATCTTCTCGATGATCATTGAGGAACAGATGGATGCAAATATCCTGTCGGCAATGGCCTTCATCCACGTCCGCTCCGGAGCATTGAAGCCCACTTTGTGCCTCCGCCATGCCACCTCCGCCGGGACAATATCCTGTGTCGCCTTTCTCAGGATATATTTTGTCCAGCCTTCGCGGATCTTGTAATCGTTGGGGAGGGAAAGGGACAACTCCACCAGGCGGTAGTCAAGAAAGGGGAGTCGCGACTCAACGCCGTGCCGCATGGAGTTCCGATCCTCGTATCGCAGCAGGTGGGGCAGCTGGAGGCTCCCGATTTCGAGGCGTTGCAGGGTGTCGATATCCCCGTAGGCCGTGCTGCTGTCATATATATGCTTGACCCCGAGAAAGTCGAAATAGCCCTTTTTCACGAAATTGTGGCGATGGCGCAAAGCGGCCACTCGTATGGAAGGGCTCGTGAAGTAGAGCAGGTAAAAGGCCAGCTCCCCCAAGGACAAGCGGGAGCACTTCCAGGCGGAAAGAAAACCTCCGATTTTACGCAACGTGGGGAGGGATCGAATGTAAGCGGGATAATAGCGCTCGTAGCCCAACAGCGTCTCGTCTCCCCCCTGGCCGTCAAGCATGACGATACAACCCGCCTCTTTGGCCCTATGGAACACCCTCTCCTGCATACAAACCGAAGGGCTGCCGAAGGGTTCCTCTTGAGAATAGATTATTTCGTCCAGGTTATCACCAAAATCCGCCACCGAGGGCTCGATCACGTGCCATTCCAGCCCGTGGGCTCTCGCCACCAACTCGGCATAGTATCGCTCGTCGGTCGCTTTTTCGACACTCCCCGCGGTTATGGCGGCAAAGGGGTGTTCCCCTCTATATAGCCCGGCGGCGACCGACGCCACGGCGGAGCTGTCTGTCCCGCCGCTCAAACACGTGCCGACGCGTACGTCCGATCGGAGTCGCATCGCGACGGCACTGTCGAAGGTACTCCTGAACAGACGGACCGCCTCGGGAAACGGTAATTCTCGCTGCCTTTCGTCGACACTTAGCTCATAGTACCTGACTATTCTGAAACCATCTCCGTCAAGATCGTAGAGGAGATTGTGACCGGGACTTAATGTATGGATATCCTTAAAGAAGGTCTCTGACGTGTGATCTTCGTATCCACTGACGAGATAATCAAGGAGGATAGGTATGTTTACCGTCGGCTGTGGCATGAAAAAGAGCAGCTGTTTGATTTCCGAGCCGAAGACGAATTTACCCTCAGGCGTGGCATAGTAAAAGGGTTTGACCCCAAAGCGGTCGCGGCTGCAAAAAATCAGACGGCGCGGGGCGTCGTAAAGGGCAAAGGCCCACATCCCGTTGAACCTTTGCACGCAGTCGAAACCCCACCTATCGTAAGCCGCCAGGAGGACTTCCGTGTCGGATTCGGTTTTAAATTCAGCCCCTTCCCTTTTTAACTCCTCTCTTATCTCCGGATAATTGTAAATTTCCCCATTATAGGTAAGGACATAACGCCCCCCATAGTGAAAGGGTTGATTGGCCGCGTCGGAGAGATCGATGATCTTGAGGCGACGATGGCCAAGGGCGACATTATCCCTGATGAAAATCCCCTCTGCATCGGGGCCCCGATGACTCACCAGACGGCACATGGCTACGATGTCCTGTTCAGCGACAGGCCTGCGCCGCCGGTCGATTATGCCGCAAATGCCGCACATATTTGGTGATACCTCATTCTGTCGCTTTCGTGAAAAACGCCCCTTATCCTTACGGCATTATGCTTGAAATGCATGAAGCGCGAAGATAAAAAAATTTTATCACACGCTTTCGTAGATATTCTTGGTTATGGAAGCCACATACTTTGGGTCGTGCCATCTATGCACATAATATAGGGAAGCCTCGCTTTTTGCCTTCAATAAATCTATATTTTCAATATATTTTGCCAATTCACTTTCTATATTCAATTTATTTACATTTATGATCGTTTCCTTTAGATCTTGTGCCATCTGAGTCGGGATAAATTTCAGATCCTCCTCTCTGATAAATACAGCAAGGGGCTTTCCCATTTTCATCACCTCAACACCCAAACCGCCATACCAGCCTATAAGTACCTGGTCTACAACAATATCAGCCTGGATATATAATTCCAAAGCCTTTTTATATGGAACTTTCTCTATGATATTGATTTCTAAATATTTATATTTTCTTGAGAGATTATCTAGAGCAGCGATGATATATTTAGATCCCTTAGCTCCTCTATTTGTTGGAGCATGTACAATTTTGATTCTATTTTTTTTTACTTTGAATGGCACATATTCTATATCGTTCCATCCTGCCACCGCATATGGCAGAAAACTTGTTTTATTTACCGGCAAGTTATACATCAAGTCCGGATTTACCGCAAATACGTGTTTAACATATCTTGAGATCTTTTTAATTCTTTCCTTTTTTATTTCTTCTATTTTATATTTGTTGCATAAACCTTCATAACAGTCCTTTTCGTGGCACGCACTTACATTTACACGATTCATGGTTTCGTATTTCAATCTTGCATCACAACCATTAAATGTAATAATATTTTTCCCATTGTAATGAGAAATGTCGAGCAAATGAAGGCCTATGTTGGGAAAATCTAATAAAGTTGCCCCAGAGTTAAAGTGATAAATATCGTATTTATTACGTATTTGGAAAAAAGCTTCTAAACGTTTTACCAGTTTATAAATGAGGTATCTATCACTGTTATATAATATTTTATCTGCCTTATAGTTCAACCAATTCATCGAACAAACGAGCACTGTTGCATCCAACCCTAAAAGTCTTTCTCCTTGAGCTAAACCCCACGCCATACCTCCAACATTGCTTGGCAGATGAATAACTTTCATGCAATATATCTCATCATATTAGTCTGTTTTTAAAAAAGATGTGGTATAACACAATGAAATGTTTCTATTTTTAAGAACTTGAACTAAAGTTAAAGGCATATGATGATTTGTCTTGGCTAGAGAAGGTCTTTCACGCCTTCGGCTATTCGAATTCGTGGCGCGCAAAGATATTCCCGCATGGCCGTAATATCGCCGATCAGATCAGACGGAGTACTGTCTTTACAGATATATTTAGGTCTAGTACCGAGAAGGTTTCCTATAATATCACATATTTTTCGCAAAGATATTACCTCGGGACCACCGATGTTTATGGTTGCGCTCTCGGTGAAGTCTAGAGAACGAACCAAAGCCTGCGTGGCATCTGAAACATGAATCGGATTGATTTTAATTCCATACTTCCCCTCCATAGTAATCGGTACACCCGCTTTTATACTATCAACCAATCGAGGAATTAGCATGGATCTCTTCTGACCGGGGCCGTACATGAAAAAGAATCGCAACACAACGACACTCATGAATTTTGCATAGTTGTTCACCAAAATTTCGCCATATAGTTTGCTTCCAAGATAATAGCCTAGTTTTTCGGGCGGCATAATAGGCGCGTTTTCATCGAAGGCAATCCGCCCGGAGCCATAAACGCCGCCAGAGGAGGCAAAAATAAATTTCTTGACCCTGTTCCTATATGCAAAATCTAGCAGTCTGGCTGTAGATGCCACATTTACCTGGAAAATATCAAGTGCTTTCTCAGGAAAGTTTCGGAAATGGGACGACTGAGCTAGATGAATAACTATATCAATGGAGTTTGGTAAATTACTTATTGACCAATGCTCACTTAAATCAAGGATCAAATAGTTAACATCCTGCAAAGGATCGACGGGTGACTTATGAACAATAGCATATATATCGAAATCTGACTTGAGTGCCTTTAAGGCATTTCTACCCAAAAGACCATCAGCGCCGGTAATCAGAACCCTTGGCCGACCACATGTTTCCATTAATTGACTTAGCCTTTCTTCGTTCGGCCCTCACTAATGACAAGAACATCTGACATTAGTTCGTTTTTTTAAACCATTTCTGTCTATATTTTTCTCGCATAACACAGCTTGCGAATTGGCACAATGACGCCCCCTAATAGTGCCAGTAAAGTTGCAAATAGGAATTTCGTGCCGATAGCTGACCATGACAAACTGGATTGATTCAAAGCCAGGGCAACCGCACAGAGCACAGCCCCCAAACATAATATCAAAGAAAGCCGTATCCAAGGGATAGGCAAGGGATGAAGACGCTGAGTAAAGTATAAATAACTCCCAGTAAGCACCAAATATGAAAAAGTTGTAGCCCAAGCCGCACCGGTAGCACCAAATAGAGGAATCAGTATCCAGTTCAAGACAAAATTAACCAACGCCGTAAGCCAAGTGAGTCTTGCAAAGATGAAGGTTTTTTTTTCCAGTGAAATACCGATGGCGGTGACCTGCTGTGTAGATTGTAAAACAATACCAAAACATAAAATAGTTAGGGGCACGGCACTGGGCAGGTATTCTTTTGACATTATAAGTCCTATCATCTCACCGGAGAAAAGCGCAATTCCCCCCCCAACCATCAGCATGAAAAACAATAGCAATAAGAGCATATAAGCATAAATATTACGATAGATACTAGGATTATCCGAATATATTTTTATCGCCGCAGGACTCCAAGCTTGGCCAAAGGCAGTTGATACAAAAACAACTATGGATGCAAAACGGAAAGCTACAGAGTATATACCCACCTCTTCAATCGATGACATTGCCGCCAACATCCAACGATCCATAGAACCAAAAAGCCAGTATGCAAGGCCGGCGAAAATGAAAGGATAACCGTAGTGGACAAGTTGCAGCATCCATTTAGAATCGAAATCTAAAGTTATATCCTCACGTATCATCCAAAGAGCCAGCGGCAAGATCACCAACGCGACAGATGCCTGTACTGTTAATAGCCCATCGATACCCCAACGCCAATAGACCACCACTAGTACAGAAAACAAGGCACTTAAAACGTTTCCAATCAAGGAAATAAACAAATACTTATGCGATGCAAAATGAAGCCTCAACACATCCAGGATATACTGATGACACTGTCGTAAACTCATTAAAATCAGCGCCGCAACAAGCGCAATCCATGTCAAGGGCAGACCTGAAATGTGTACTTTAGTCAAAACAAATGGCAATAGGAACAGGCTTACAGCCACCGTTCCAACACCGAAAAAAAACAAAGCCACTAGACCTGACGTTACAATAACAGGCCTTTGATCATTGACGGTTTCTTTATCCCAGTAATACCTTTGAACCGCGTTGTTTAAGCCACAGTTCATCACCATTCCAAGAAGGGCGGTCACAGTGCCGATCAGCTCCAATGCACCGAACGCCAGTGGAGACAATGCCGTCGCTATGATTGGAAAAGTAACAAATATAATAGATTTACCGACTAGATCTGCCCCCCCATAAATGGCCGTGTCCTTGGCAAGCTTACGAAAAAACATCACACATTCATCTTTTCTGCTTATCACTCGTTGATAAATTGTCAGATATCTGCACTTTTTCCCCGGCTTCCTGTCTTAAATCATATGTTCTAAATAGAAACATCAGATCTACAGACTCACCATTCAACCTCCTTATGATCGTTTCAAATAAATACTGGAATGTTGAATACGAATGATACTTTTCCACATAGATTCTTCCTTTTTCGCCTAATGACCTCCTCTTGTCCGGATTTTCGATTAACAACTTCAAATTATCTTTTAGTGACTCCGGAGTTGTTGAAAGAATGGGACATTCTTGCAAATAAGAGTACCTTTTGAAAATCGTCGTATATAAAGAATTTTCAAGATTTGAAAGAACGGGCAATCCGCACGCCATGCCCTCTATACCATTCATGGCGTAACCAGTGGCTATCAACTGCTCCACAAGAATATCTACCTCCTGCATCGTTTCACGTACTTTTTCATTAGGTACATTCTCCAGTAACACCAAATCTATGTCGTAGCCCTCTTGTTTTAATTCCTTTGCAACTTTCAAGATAAACTCCGTCCCCTTAAATGCTCGATGGTTGGGTGCGTGTAATATCCTTACGGGCCCATTTTTACCATTACAAGCTGAATATTCCTTTTTTGGCTGCCATTTCTTTGTGTCTATAATAATTGGCTGATAAACACATGCATCCCAACGCGGAAACCCCTCGCAAGTCATAACTCCGGTTATGACCACATCCGCATATTTAGATAGGTAGAAGACCTTATTTGTTATGTCTCGTTCCTTTCGCGCAAACTCAGGATATGATGCAAGCAACACCTGTTGAAGAGATGGGTCTTTTATTCTGCTATACATGTAGCCATCAGCGCCATAGGGAATTACAATCATTTTAATATTTGCAACCCGAGCTAAAATCGGTTCAAGTCTCCAAAAAAATTTTTTAAATGCTATACCTTCAAATGTAGTTACAATTATCTTTGCATTCTTAAGAATGTAAATCCATACTAAAATGGGGGCAAATAAATATAATAATACTCTTTTTCTTAATATTCCAGGGAAAAAATCCTCGAAATATAAATCGAAATCTTCTTTTTGGTTGATTTTATAGTATCCGCTCATCAGCGTTTCAGCTTCGATACCTATTTCTTTTAATGATTGACACCAATATTTATTATTAATTATCGGTGTTGTTCCGAATATGACTTTCTTTTTCTTCCTACTTCTAAATATAATGCTCAATATGATTAACACAGGACATATTAGAGAATTGAAAGAAATATATAAAAAATTTTTGAATACTGCCTTGCCGATTTTCATTAGATCAATCTTTGTCGTATCGAACATATAAGTGATTTGCAGTCCCATTTCGTTATTTTTAGTTTACCCTTTCCGGTAATAACTACAAAATAATTTTTCCCGAGTTCTGCAATCTGACCAGGCACCGCCAAAAATTTTTCGCCATCGTCATACAATTCTGCCCGCCATATCGTAATTTTTTCCTTGCCATCAAGAAAGGAAAACGCACCCGCAAATGGGTACCCACTAGCCCTTATTAGTCGATGTATATACTCGGCATCCCTATCCCAATCGATTTTGCCGTCCTCCGGTCTCCTGGGATAACACCTCAAGCTTTCAGGATCGTTTTCACTAACATATTTGAGGCTATACCCGGGATTATCTTTTAATATATCAATAGCTTTACAAAATAATCTCGGTATTTCCTTCTCCGCCCACGAGTAAATATCCTCTATATAGGTATTTTCATTAACGTTGAAATACGATTGAAAAATAACTCTGCCGCAATCTAACTTACCTCCCTCCATCAAATGCACAGTTAAAGCGACTTTCTCCTCCCCATTTATAATCGCCCAGTTCGGGCAGGCATTTCCTCTATACCTAGGCAGATCGCCCATGTGAGCATTTAAGACTCCTAGCTTAAAAAGCTTGATAAAATCCTCCCCTATAATTAAAGGCCAATTAACACTAACACCAATGTCTACTTTTACCTTTTTTAAATATTCACATAAATTCTTATCCTTTAAAGAAGTAAAAAATGGTACCCCAATTTTACTCGCTAATTCAAAAAAATCTTTCTCCTTTTTAGTGTACTCCGGTGCGGCTTTAGCCGTTACTATACCACATACTGCCACTTTACTTAATTCTTCGCTTATCTTAACAGCAGTATTATATAAGAATTGTGTTCTGCCGAGAATTAATATCTTAATCATTTTTTTTAATCTCTTCGGTCAATTGTAAGAAAAAATCTCTTATACCGAATGCTTTTTGATTTTCTTTTATAAGTTTGTCTCTTTTATAATCATCGTATTCACTCATTTTTGCAGTGTTTAGATATAGGTGTATGGGATGAAAGTTGAACACTTTCAAACCAGATTGCTTTAAATATTTTCTGGGATCCCATTCCCAATTATATAGCAAATGAATGTCATCCTCCCAAAAATAGGGCACTCTAATCAACTTTGGATTCCAATGATAAAATGGCTTAAGTTCTATGTTTGCAGACCAGGGGATGAAAAGGTTGCAGTCGTATATCAGCCCATATTTGACATACAAGTCCAATATTTGAGAACCCTGCACTAAGCTATGGGCTCTCACACTAATTGGATTGGGAATTATTGTAATATAATATTTAATAACCTCCTCTACGCTAGAGCCGTTTGTTTTTTCGCCATTTAAGAGGAAATTAAAATTAGGATGTATGGCTAGCTCTATATCGTCATTATTTAACATTCTATCTAGTAATATTGTTTTGTTAGTGACGAATACGCTACATTTTATTTGACATTGATCAATAATATCTAGTGTATAATCCAATATTTCGTCCGAACACCAATCCATATCGAATGTAAAAAATATCCTGTCTCTGTAGTCCACCGTGCCTATGTCACATATTTTTGAGAATTTACTTGAAGCCTTCATGATCAAATGTCGCATTTTAAAAAATTGCTATAAAATTCATTAAAATCATATTCTTTATTTTCAAAAATAATTCTAACCAGCTTCAAAAAATAGTCCCTTGTGGCCACCAAATAATCATCACCAATTTTTACAATGGAGCCTGGCTCAGCGTCTTCTGAATCTATATCCGTAACCTCCGCGGATATAACCTTAACGATTTTATCGTCAATGTAAAAAAAAGCGCATGGGTACGGCAGGGTCTGGGCTCTGATGAAGTTATATAAATTCGAACATTTGCTGTTCCAGTCTATAACACCGTCCTCCGGTCTTCTTTGCGGAAATACTTTTATTTTGTTTTTGTCTTGCTTAATGTACCTTACATTGTCAATATCTGCGAAGACACTTAAAAGTATTTCTTTTGAACATTTCGTTGCTTTCTCATAGACCTCATTAATCGTGTCTTCATATTTGATTTCGAATGCCTTTTGGGCGATAATATCGCCGTCGTCGACACCGTCTGCCATTCGAAACAAAGTTATTCCCGTCATGGTTTCCCCGTTGATGATCGCCCACACAAGCGGCGCACCCCCTGCATAATTAGGCAAAAGGGAGGCGTGAATGCCCCAAGCGCCATGCTGCGCCATATTTCTTATCTCTTTCGGCACCATGTAATACCAGCCTAAACATAAAATCACATCGGCATATAAATCTTGAATGATATGTTTGTAATCAACCAGTCGTTTCCCGGGCACTGAATCAACACTATAATAAGGAACATTTAACTTTTCAGCCTCGATCCTCAAATTGGCAAAGTTGTAATTCTTTCTTCTTTCCCTCGTTTTCCCTTTGTCGTACGAGATGAAATATTCTTCTTCGATAGCAAAAACGGCTTTCGGCAAAAAACCGCTTTCTACCAACTCAAGTAGAATTTCTTTACTGAATCTCGTAGCACCTAAAAAAATGTACTTCAGCTTTTTCATCAAAGAGCCATCGTGCTGTCAGAGTTAGAAAAGCTTGGATTTCGGATAACGTCGCTTTTATCTAAGCCACAAGTAATAATAATGGGGGAGTCTTCAGACAAACAATTTCAACCATTCCTCAACATTTAGGAAAGACCAGATAAGAAGGCGGCGGTTTTGGGAACCGCTGATATGCTGTTGAACCAAGGCCTCGACGGTGTCACGGTCCATGTAGTTATAGATGCGGGCGCGACGATTGAAGAGGGTCCGTCTGACAAAATCGATGCTGTCCCCCTTGAACCAGGTCGCGTCCGGCGCGGAAAATCCCTGTTTAATCCCTCTTGTGACTTCGTCGGGAATATAGCGCCTCATTACATCCCGTAGAATCTGTTTGCCGTCGTTCGTCTTCTCGTAATATTTTATCAACTTTGCTGGTTCGTTTTCATTGATGCGGATGACCTCACCCAGATTGTTAATCTTGAATGACACAGGACAGCGCATGGAAAAATCGACCAGATCGTTGTCCAGAAACGGCAACCGCGTCTCCAGACCGTGGGCCATCGAAAGCTTGTCTTCCACGACAAGGAGACCATGCAGAAAGGTCCGCGCCTCGAAGGCAAGGGAGTGGTTGATGTAGTCTTCCGGCCGGGTGAGCTTGTGTTCGTGTTTTTTAAAGACGTCTCTAAATATGTCGCGGGTCCAAACATGTTTTACCTCATCCCATACGGGACGAAATAACTCCTTGATGATCTTGTTTGGTATCAGGCGCTGCCAGTAAAGATAGTATTTATCCACATATTGCTCGAAATCATCCATAGGGTCGGCGGCCCGGTAGTAACGCCAGGGGTATCCACCGAACAATTCATCACCGCCACCTCCCGAAAGAACAACCTTAACAAACTTTGAGGCCAATTGGGCGGCGTAGTAGTTGGGATAGCTCTGGCCGACACGCGGTTCCTCAAGATGCCAAGCCAGTTTAGGGAGGATCCGCTCCATGTCACCGGCCTTGAGCACCATCTCGTAATGCTCAGTTTTAAAGAGATAGGACATGTATTCGGCCTTTTCCCGCTCGTCGAAACCCAACTCGAGGCCCGAGGCCGACCTGAGATCAAAGCCGACGGTAAACGTCTTCATGTAGGGAAGTTGTCCGGCGGCAAAGGCGGTGATGGAACCGGAATCCATACCGCCGCTGAGATAAGCACCGATCTCCACATCGCTCACAAGCTGACGGTTGACAGCCTGACGAAAGAGACGATCCAGTTCGTGAATATATTCTTCCCGCAAAGCCGGTTTTTCCGGCTCCTGGAAGTCATAATCCCAATATTTTACGATTTCCAAATTGTTCGTAGAAGCTGTCAAAGGAAGAAAAGCGTACGACCCCGGCGGAAAGATCCTGATGCCTTTGAAGAACGTTTTGTCTGTAAAAATATTCTGAAAAGTGAAATATTCAAGGAGTGCCTCAAGATCCAGGTCTCTCCCCACCGCCGGGTGGGTAAGGATGGCCTTCTGCTCGGAGGCAAAGATGAAATATGGACCGGCAATGGTATAGTAGAGTGGCTTGGTGCCGTAACGATCGCGGGCAAGAAAAAGGGACTGCTTCGTTTTGTCCCAGATGGCGAAGGCGAAATGACCGTTGAACTTGCCGAGACATTTGGCGCCCCATTGCTTGTAAGCGTAGAGGACCACCTCCGTGTCCGACTTCGAGCGGAACTGGTGGCCTAAAGCCTCCAATTCGGCTCGCAGTTCCCGGAAATTATAGACTTCCCCGTTATAGGTGATGACGTGCTCATTGGAGGTCGTCGCCATCGGTTGGTGACCCGCCGGAGAGAGATCGAGGATTGCCAAGCGCCGATGGCCAAGGCCTACAAAACTGTCCGTGTAGAAACCCTCACCGTCCGGTCCGCGGTGGGCCATGACGTCGGTCATCTTCCGTAGGAGGACGGGGGAGACGGGCTCACCGTTCAGGTTGAATATACCAGCTATGCCGCACACGTTGACTTATCCTAAAGAAGTTCTTTGAGCACGGAAATAACGACGTGCTGATCTGTTTCCGAAAGTTCGTGGTAGAGGGGAAGGGTCAGGCATCTTTCATAGGCATGCCGACTATTATTAAAGGGACCACGATAAACAATTTGGGGGCCTGCCGTGAATGCCGGATGCACGTGCAGGGCATAGGTGCCGATCTGCACTTCTATGCCTTTTGTCCTCATTTCCTGCATGATCCGATCACGTTCCCTCACGAAGATACAGAAAGACTGGTATGAGTGTTTTCCGCCAGGTGTGGTCTGAGGGATTTCCACGCCATCTACGTCTTTCAACAACTTCAGGTAGTTGTCGGCAAGGTAGATCCGGCGGTCTAAAAGCTCATCAAAGTGGTACATCTGTCCCAGGCCAACGGCGGCGAGAATATTGCTCAGTTTATAGTTTGACCCGATGCGGGTGAATACCGCTCCTTCCCGACTCAGCGATGCACCCATGCCGAAATGTTTATACGAATCCATCCAGGCTGCCCATTCATCATTATTCGTCGTGATCGTGCCGCCTTCACCGGTGGTGATGAACTTGCGGGGGTGGTGGCTGAAGACCGTTATGTCGGCCTGATTGCCAATTTTGGTGCCTTTATATTCTGCCCCGAGGGCACAGGCGGCGTCCTCGACTATATAGATACCGTGCTTTTTCTTTATTTTGGCGAGACGGTCGTGGTCAAGAGGGTTGCCAAAAAGCGAAACAGGAATAACGGCCTTTGTCCTGGGCGTGATGGCGGCTTCCAAGGCGTCGTAGTCAATGAGCATCGTCTGTGGGGAGACATCGACGATGACGGCGGTTGCACCTACAATACCCACGACATCGGCGGTCGCAGGGTAGGTGTAATCGGGAACGATAACCTCATCGCCTGACCCGATGCCCAAGGCGCGCAGGGCCATTTCCAAACCGGTGGTGCAGGAGGTCACGGCAATGGCATGCTTGCAGCCGATACACCGTCGGATAGCGCTCTCAAAATCTTTGGTAACAGGGCCTTCCGTCAGGTAGCCGCTGTCGAGGACGGCCGCCACTCGGTCCTTGATTTCCTGAGTCATATAGGGTTTGATTAACGGAATAATGGCCATCCCTTATCAGCCTTTCTTGTCCGTTGTACCTTTTACCTCATGGGACCCTTCAAACATGCCAACTCTTAAGTGCCTTACTCTGCAGGCTATACGCCTTTTGTCACATCAGAAACGTGCCTTCTTCCTCCTCTGTTCTACCGCATCCATGTTTTTCTTGCGCCATTCGATAAGGCGGCGCAAGCCCTCTTCCAGATCGACGCTCCAGGTGAAGCCGAGGTCTCTCTCCGCTGCGACGGGATCGCCGACGCGGTTGGTGACGAAGGTAAGACCCGCCGGTTCGTACTGGATCTGGAGATCCGAACCGGTAATCTTGAGGATCATCTCCGTCAACTCCTTAATTGAGGTTTTTATACCGCGTCCGACATTGTAAAAACCAAAGGGCACGTCACTTTTAAGGGCACATACGTTCGCCCGAGCTACGTCACTTACATAAATAAAATCGTAGGATTGACTTCCATCACCATAGACCACGGGAGGTAAACCTTTATCTATATTGTCCAGAATCTTCATCATGACGGCGATATATGCGCCTTTATAGTCCTGGCGGGCGCCATAGACGTTCATGTACCGCAGTGCCACCCCTTCAAGACCGTAGCGTTTGTGAAAAGCCTTAAACATGTGCTCCCCTGCGATTTTTGTGGCACCGTAGAATGTCCAGTTATTGTAGGGGTGGTCTTCTCTGATCACATCGGTCAGGGAATCACCATAAACCGAAGCGGAAGAAGAATAGATCAGACGTTTCACCTTGTGGGCAACACAGGCTTCAAGGACGTTGAAGGTGCCGCGGATATTCACATCAAAGGCGGCCCGGGGGTATTCGTAACACTGAAGGAGCCACAGGGCTGCCAGATGTACAACACCGTCTATGCCTTTCATGGCTGAATCGAGAATGTCGGTCTGAAGGATGTCGCCTCCAATCTCGTAAATGCGGCAGCGAGGGTCTTTCAGGGCCTCCTCCAGATTCTCGGCCGTACCTCGACAAAAATTATCGTAGATAATGACTTCTTTTATATCTTCCTTGAGTAATTCCTCGACGACATGGGAGCCGATCAGCCCCGCACCGCCGATGACCAAGATCTTTGCGCCCTTAATGTCCATGTGTTTTATCCCTTCATATTTTGATCGTAACTGATGAAAGAGTACGCGTTCAGGTATGAGTATCCACGAGAAATATAATTATTATCCCAATATTGTAGAATCGCATCGACATGGATGAAAGAGGTTCCGAGGTGACGGCCGCCGACAGGTATGCCGGAGCTCCGGCATAGGTTAAATATTTGATATCATTCGGTAATTGACGACTCACGAAAAGTTTTGTCCCCGGATTTCCAGGCCGGCCAGGAGGCTGCCGATGGTCACCCGGAGGTCCTCCAGGGCCGCGGTGAAGGCGGTCTTCTCCTCATCCGTCCAGGGGGTGGGGTCGATGGTGCCGAGTTTGGTATTGGCTTTGGTCACCCAGTCGATGAGTTCCTCCGGGGTGGCGGTGGTCTTTCTCTTTCTGGTGGCGGCGGCCTTGGCCTGCCTTTCCTTGTACTTGGCCCAGGCACTAAGCATGCCCCGGACCTGCTTCTTGCGGGCGATCTCGATGAGGGCGCTCTTGGAGACCTTGCGGTCACCCCGGCACTCGTCCCGGATCTCGGCAGGAAGGCGGTTGATGAGGAGGATGTCCGAGATGGTGGTCCGGGCACGGCCGATGACGCCGCTCAACTGCTCGTCCGTATACTTCTGCTCGTCCTTGAGGCGCTGGAGGGCCTCGGCCTCCTCCACGGCCGTGAGGTCCTGGCGCAAGAGATTCTCCACCAGGGCGATCTCCGCCTCGTCCCTGTCCACGTACAGGGCG
>JAKPCH010000042.1 GCA_029553375.1 Deltaproteobacteria bacterium
GCTGGCGGCCAGCTACGGCCTGAGCGAGCGGTACCTGAACAAGGGCCCCGTCTACGCCGAAAAGAGCATCGCCGAGGCCCTCAACGGCAAGCCCGTCGTCATCGCCGACGCCTCCCAGGACGAGGGGGTCCAGTACCGGGAAGAGAAGAAGGAGGAGGGCATCGCCTCCATCCTCTGCGTCCCCATCAAGGCCAAGGAGGAGGTCATCGGTGTCCTGAGGCTGTACAGCGCCACGCGGCGCAAATTCACGGAGGACGACGTCCTCCTCGTCACCGCCCTGGCCAACCTCGGCGGCCTGGCGATACAGAACGCCAGCCTCTATCTCATGCTCCAGGCCGATCTGAAGGACATGAAAGAGGCGGCCTGGACCTACAAGAGCTGGTTTTAAGGAGGGGGAAATGATCGGGAAGACGATGGACGAGATCGCCCTGGGGGAGACGGCGGAATTCGCCAAGACCGTCTCGGAGACGGATGTGTACCTTTACGCGGGGATCACGGGCGACCTCAACCCCGCCCACGTGAACGAGGCCTACGCCGCGGACACCTTCTTCAAGGGCCGGATCGCCCACGGCATGCTGACGGCGGGCTTCATCTCCGCCATCCTGGGGACCCGGCTGCCCGGGCCGGGGACGATCTATATCCGCCAGGAGCTGAATTTCCTCGCCCCCGTGCGGATGGGCGACACCATCACCGCCCGCGTCGAGGTGATGGAAAAGATAACGGAGAAGAACCGTCTCCGCCTGAGGACCACCTGCACGAATCAGGCGGGTAAGACGGTCCTCGACGGCGAGGCGGTGGTCATGCCCCCCAAGAAGGCCTGACCTCAGGCCTTGCGCTTCCTGGTGGTCTTTTCCGGCCCGTAGGTGCTTCCCAGGGAGGCGATCAGTCCCTGGAAGTGTTCCTGCTGGGCCTCGAGGAGGCGCCTGAATTCTTCGGCGAGGTCCGCGGGCTGTCTCTGGGCGAGGAGTCCCTTCAGGGACGCGATGGCGCGGTCCCGCTCGGCGATCTCCTCCTCCAGGGCGGCGCAGCGCGCCCGGGCCTCATCGAGGTCCCGGCGGGGCACGCAATCGAAGACCTCCAGGAAGGCCTTCATGGATTCCTGGAAGGCGGCGAGGGATTTTTCCCACAGGGCCGCGTAGTCCGGCGAGTCCTTAGGGACGCCCTCGAGGCCGTAGGCCTTCCGGAAGAGGGCCGCCATCCCCTCGAGACCGCTCATGCCCCCCTGGGGCCACTTGGTCAACTCCTCCCACTGCCGCCTTCCCCGGGCGACGGCGAGGAGGGCCTCTCCCCAGAACTCCAAGAATCCCGCATCCATCATGGCCTCAAAACCTCTCGGGCGAAAGGGGCCCGTCCCGGCCCCGCGGCCGGGACGGGAGCGTCCGTCATTTTGTGTCGGGTTTACTTGCCCGTCCCGGCGAAGAACTCCTCCAAGCGCCGGTAGCCCTCGTCCATCTTGGCCTTGAACTCATCCCGGCCCTTCTTGTAGCTCTTGATCCAGTCCGTCATGGCCTTGCGGCCCTCCTCGGGGAAGAACTTGTTCTGCTCCATCCACAGGTTGAACATCTTCTCCGACTGGTCCTGCATGACCACTAAAGCGTTGAAGGTCTTCTCGAACGCCGTCTTGTTGAAGTCGAGCATCTGCTTCATCAGTGCCTTCGGATCCATATCATCTCCTCCTTTCCGTAGCTTTCCTACTTCGTCGCCTTGGTCTTCGTTTCCTTGGCCGCGGCGGGACCGGCGAAGAAATCCTCCACCTTCTTGTAGCTCTCGTCCACGGCGGCCTTGAACTCGCTCCGCCCCTTCTTGTAGGCCTCCACCCAGTCGTTGATGACCTTCTTGCCCTCCTCGGGCACCCAGGGCGCCTGCTCGAGGAACATGGTCACCATCCGCTCCGTCTGCTCCTGCAGGATCGACATGGCGTTGAAGGTGTTGTCGAAGGTCGTTTTGTGAAAATCGATCATCTGTTTTACGATCTTTCCCTGTTCCATGGTTGAACCTCCATGCTTTTTGAGGTCAATATAGCACCGAAAATCCCCTTGTCAAGGGAAATTTGTTGCAACGCAATAAATTATTTTCCGGCCGGGCTGATGGTCTTCCAGGATGTCCATCTATATAACTACCCATAATCATGTGAGCATGGGCGATTCAATGGTCCCCGTACGGCCGGATGGGGGCGAGGCGGCCATTTTTTTGTTGCAATACGTAACGGCATGTGGTAGGCCCGCCGGCACCAGAAACGACCGAGGTCCCCTCGTCATGGAAAAGATCCTCTACAAGAAATACGGGAACCGGCGCCTCTACGACACCGACAGGAGCGCCTACGTGACCCTGGAAGACGTGGCCCGCCGGATACGGGAGGGTAACGAGGTCCAGGTGATGGACGCCCGGACGAAGGAAGACGTCACCGCCTTCACCCTCACCCAGATCCTCCTGGAGGAATCGCGGAAGAAGAACTTCCTCCTCCCCGTCCCCCTCCTCCACCTCCTCATCCGCTTCGGGGAAAACATCCTGAGCGACTTCTTCCAGCTGTACCTGGAGCAGGTCCTGAAGACCTACATCTCCTACCGCCGGATGGCGGACGAGCAATTCGCCCGCTGGCTCACCCTGGGCAAGGACCTGCCGCCTTTGGGGGCGCTGTCGTCCCTCATGGAGATCTTCTCGCCCCCCCAGGAGAAACCCGAGCGTCAGGCGTGACAGGTTGAGGAAGTCCTTGACTTTCTTCGACCCTTCCCCTTAAAGAGACGACGAGGAGGGCCCTGGATCATGGAACAGACGGTATCGAGAAAGATCGTCATCCACTACACGGCGGATATCGTGGACCAGCCCATCATCTGCCAGCTCGTGAAGAAGCACGACCTCGTCTTCAACATCCTCAAGGCCCGCATCCTCCCCCGCCGGGAAGGGGTCATCGTCCTGGAGCTGAGCGGTTCCAAGGAAAACTTCGACGCCGGGATCCGCTTCCTGAAGGAGAAGGGCCTCAAGGTCGAGCCCCTGTCCAAGCGGGTCAACCAGAACTCGGACCGCTGCGTCCACTGCGGGGCCTGCACCGCCTTCTGCCCCACCGACGCCCTCTCCTTCGACATGACGACGATGAAGGTCCTCTTCGACAAGGAGAAGTGCAACGGCTGCGAGCTCTGCGTCTCCGCCTGCCCCGCCCGCGCCATGGAGGTCAATATCTTTTAGTCAGTTCTTCCGCGACGCCTCTTCCCCCGAGATGACCTTGCCGATCCCCTCGGTGAGGCGCCTGCCCTTTTCCACCGCCGCCTTTCCCCTGTCCACGGCATTGCGGCCCTTTTCGATGGCCGTCTCGGTCTTGGCCTTGGCGTCCCTGAGGGCCTTCTCCACGTCCCCGGGGGAGCGGTGGGGGGCCTTCAGGTAGTAGTACCCCCCCACCAAGACGAGGATGATGATGAAAACCAGCGCGATTTTTATGAGGTTCTTGATGAGGAAATACAACGCCACGAGGGCGACGGCGACGACGGCGATCACGGCCGCCTGGTGGCCGTGGAGATAGGACCATAGCTGTTCCACGAAGACACCCCCAGTGGTTGCTCTCGGGGGGACTGTAAAGGAAAGGGGAAGAAAACTCAAGGATTTCCTTAATCCTTGACATCGTCTCGGGAGGTGTTAGAGAAGGGCCTCCCGACGGAGGTTGGACGTCATGGAAGAAAAGATCAGGGTCGCCGTGGCGACCTTGGGGTGCAAGGTCAACCAGTACGACTCCGCGGCCATCGCCGCGGCCCTGGAGAAGGAGGGTTTTATCACCGTTCCCTTCAACGAACGGGCGGACTGTTACATCGTCAACACCTGCACCGTCACGGCGACGACGGACTACCAGTCGCGGCAGCTCATCCGCCGGGCGGCCCGGGCCAACCCCGAGGCCGGCGTCGTCGTCACGGGCTGCTACGCCCACCTCCGGGGCGACGAGGTGGCCCGCCTGCCCGGCGTCCGCCTCGTCGTCTCCAACAGGGACAAGGACGCCGTGGCCTCCCTCGTCAAGGAGCTGTTCGCCGACGGGAGGGAAGGGGCGCGACGCGCCGTCTCCGTCCCCGCCTCGGGGGACGGCGGCCGTCAAGAAACCATCTTCTCTCCGGAGATCACCTCCCTCCCCGGGCGCACGAGGGCCTTCCTGAAGATCCAGGACGGGTGCGAGGCCGCCTGCGCCTATTGTCTCGTCCCCCTGGCCCGGGGGCGCAGCCGGAGCCTCCCCTTCGCGGAGGTCCTGGGGAGGATCGCGAGGCTGGCCGAGGGCGGTTACCGGGAGGTGGTCCTGACGGGGATCCGCCTGGGGGCCTACGGCCGCGACCTCGACCCCCCCCGGCGCCTTGCGGATCTCCTGAGGGCCGTGGAAGAGGGGGCCTTGGTGGGACGTCTCCGCCTCAGTTCCATCGAGCCCCTGGAGCTGGACAAGGATCTGTTCGCCCTCCTGAGGGAGGCCGAGATCACCTGCCCCCACCTCCACATCCCCCTCCAGAGCGGAGACGACGGCGTCCTGAGGGCCATGGGGAGGGGTTACGACGCCTCCCTCTACCGGCGCCTCGCGGAAGAGACGGCGGCCCTCCGTCCCGACATGACCCTGGGGACGGACGTGATCGTCGGCCTCCCGGGGGAAGACCCCTTCGCCTTCGACGTCACCCTGCGCCTCATCGAAGAGCTGCCCCTGGCCTACCTCCACGTCTTCCCCTATTCCCGGCGGCCGGGGACGAGGGCGGCGGCCATGGCGGGGCAGGTGTCTCCGGCGGAAAAAAAGGAACGGGCAAGGATCCTGAGGGACCTGGGGAGGGAAAAGTGGCGCCGCCACCTCTCCCGCTTCCTCGGCCGTCCCCTCCGCGTCCTTCCGGAGGCCGCCAAAGGGGACGCCCTCAGGGGCCGGGCGGACAACTACCTCCCCGTGGCGGTAAGGGGCGTCGGCAGGGAGGCCGTCAACACCTTCGTCACCGTGAGGCCGTACCTCCTTGCGGGGGACGAACTGGTGGGGAGACCCGACAGACCATGACGACAAAGAGGCGGGAAAACCTCGAGGAATGCCAGGGCCTCATCGGCTACCGCTTCCGGAGCCTCGAGCTCCTCGACGCGGCCCTGACGCACCGCTCCTTCGCCATGGAGCAGACGGACGCCAGGGGGCGGGATAACGAGCGTCTCGAGTTCCTCGGCGACGCCGTCTTGGGCCTCTGCCTCGCCGATATCCTCTGGAGGCGGTTCCCCGACGACCCCGAGGGGACCCTCTCGAGGCGGCGTTCCGCCTGGGCGAGCGAGCGGTGCCTCGCCGACCTGGCCCGGGGCCTTTCCCTGGGGAGGTTCCTCCTCCTCGGACGGGGGGAGGAAATGTCGGGCGGCAGGGAGAAGGTCTCGCTGCTGGCCGACACCCTGGAGGCCGTCATCGCCGCCGTTTACCTCGACGGGGGGATCGCGGCGGCGCGGGAGGTCATCCAGCGCCTGTTCTCACCCCTCCTGCGGGAACAGGCCGGACCGGACGACCCCTACCGGGATCACAAATCCCTCCTCCAGGAGCTCTGCCAGCGCCTCTACCACGAACTGCCCCGTTACCTTCTCCTGCGTGAGGAGGGGCCGGACCACGACAAGACCTTCGTCGTCGCCGTGGAGGTCCCCGGGGGCCGCCGGGCCGACGGGACGGGAAAGAGCCGCCGGGAGGCCGAACAGGCCGCCGCGCGGGAGATGCTGGAGGTCATCCATGGGGAGGGATGAAAAAAGGATCAGGATCTTGCCCATCTTTCTCCCCTACCGGGGCTGCGGGAACCGCTGTATCTTCTGCAACGAGGACCTGGCCGCGGGGGGCGAGGGGACGACGCCGTCTTCCGTCCCGGCGATCCTCAGGGAACGTCTCGCCCTCCCCCACGGCGGTCCCCTGGAGGTGGCCTTCTACGGGGGGAATTTCACGGGCCTGGATCCGAAGGAGCAGGAGGAGGTCCTCCAGGCCGTCCGGCCCTACCTCGAGGGGGGGCTCGTGTCGTCCCTGCGCGTCTCCACCCGCCCCGATCACGTGGACCCCGCCGCGGCCCGGCGCCTGGCGCGCCTCGGGGTGAAGACGGTGGAGCTGGGCGCCCAGTCCCTCGACGACGAGGTCCTCGTGGCGACCCGGCGCGGCCACACGGCCGCCGACGTGGAGAGGGCCGTCCTCTGCCTCCGGGAGGAGGGCATCGACGTGGGTCTCCACCTCATGATGGGTCTCCCCGGCGACGACGGAGGGGCCTTCCGGCGCACCGTCGAGGCCGCCGTCGCCCTGAGGCCGGAGACGGTCCGGATCCACCCGACCCTGGTCCTCAGGGACACGCCCCTGGCCGAGGCCTACCGCGAGGGGCGATACCGGCCCCTCGGCCTGGACGAGGCGGTCGTCGCCGCCAAGGAGGCCCTCCTGAGGTTCCGGCGGGCGGGGATCAGGGTCACACGCCTCGGCCTGCACCTGACGGACCGGATGCGGGAACCGGGGGCCGTCGTGGCCGGGCCGGCCCACCCCGCCTTCGGGGCCCTCGTCCGGGCCGCCCTCTGGCTCCAGGAGGCGGAAAGTCTCCTGGCGGGGAAAGACGTTGCCTCGCGGGAGGTGGTCTTCACGGTCCCCCCCCCGGACGTGTCCGATTTCCGGGGCCAAAGGAACGAGAACCTGCGGGCCCTGCAAAGAAGTTTCGGCCTCTCGGCCGTCCGGGTCGTCCCCGGCGACGGGTTCGCCTGCAAGATTCATTGAGATGGGCTTCAAGTCGGGATTCATCGGTATCATCGGCCGCCCCAATGTCGGCAAGTCCACCCTCCTCAACGCCCTGGTGGGGGAGCGGATCGCCATCACCACCCCCAAGCCCCAGACGACGAGGAACCGGATCACGGGGATCAAGAACGTCCCGGGGGCCCAGCTGGTCTTCATCGACACCCCCGGGATCCACCGGGCCGCCACCCCCCTCAACAGGGTCATGGTGGAGACGGCCAGACAGGTCGTCGGCTCCGTGGACATCCTCCTGCTCCTCGGGGAGGCCCACGTCGGTATCCAGGCGGGCGACCTGGAGATCATCGAGACCCTCAAGGGGGTGGGGAAACCCGTCCTCCTCGCCCTGAACAAGGCCGACCTGGCCGGCGAGAGGGACCTGGGCCAATCGAGGGACCAATGGGCCGCCCTCTATCCCTTCGCGGCCGTCGTCACCCTGTCCGCCCTGAAGACCGCGGGGGTGGACACCCTCGTCGAGACCATCCTGTCCATCCTCCCCGAGGGCCCGCCCTTCTTTCCCGAAGACATGTTCACGGACCGGTCGGAACGCTTCCTCGCCGCCGAGATGATCAGGGAGAAGATCATGCTCCTCACGCGGGAGGAGATCCCCTACGCCGTGGCCGTCACCGTCGACGCCTTCAAGGAGGACGAGGGGCGGAACCTCATCAACATGGCCGCCACCGTCACGGTGGAGAAGGCCTCCCAGAAGGGCATCATCATCGGCAAGGGGGGGGAGATGATCAAGAGGATCGGCACGGAGGCCCGCAGGGACCTGGAGGCCTTCTTCGGCGCGAGGGTCTTTTTGGAGCTCTTCGTTCGGGTGCGGCGGGACTGGAAGCGGGACGAGGGGATGCTCAAGGACCTCGGTTACCGGGAGTGAGGATGCCGTGAAACCCGTCGTCGCCATCATCGGCCGTCCCAACGTGGGTAAATCCACCCTCTTCAACCGCCTCTGCCGCCGGCGCAAGGCCATCGTCATCGACGAGCGCGGGACCACCCGGGACCGGAACTACGCCGACGCCGAGTGGGCGGGGAAGTCTTTCCTCCTCGTGGACACGGGAGGCTTCGAACCCGCCTCGGAGGAGGGCATCATGGCCCAGATGCGGGAACAGACCACGTTGGCCATCGAGGAGGCCGACGCGGTGATCTTCCTCATGGACGGCCGCGCCGGCCTCTCCCGGGCCGATTACGACATCGCCGCCCTCCTGCGCCGCGTCGAAAAGCCTGTCTTTTACGCCGTCAACAAGGTCGACGGACCGAGGCAGGAGGCGGAGGCCGTGGAGTTCTACGCCCTGGGCATGGAACGCCTCTATCCCATCTCGGCCCAGAACGGCCTCGGGGTTTACGAGCTCCTGGACGACGTGGCCGCCTGCCTCCCCGGGACCGCGGCTATGGAAGAGCAAGAGGACCCGGAGGAGATCAGGATCGCCGTCGTCGGCAAACCCAACGTCGGCAAGTCATCCCTGGTGAACCGCATCCTGGGCCGGGAGCGGTCCATCGTCAACCCCGCCCCCGGCACGACGAGGGACGCCGTGGACACGCCCTTCGTCCGGGAGGGGCGGCGCTACCTCCTCGTGGACACGGCGGGGATAAGGCGCAAGAGCCGCATCAGCGCCACCCTGGAGAAATACAGCGTCATCATGGCCATCAAGGCCATCAGGCACAGCGACGTCGTCCTCATCCTCATCGACGCCGCCGAGGGCATGACGGACCAGGACGTCAAGATCGCCGGCCTCGCCTTCGAAGAGGGAAAGGGGTGCGTCTTCGTCGTGAACAAGTGGGACGCCGTCGCCAAGGACAACTCCACCGTGGGGAAATACGTCAACGACATCAGGGAAAAGGCGAAGTTTCTCTCCTTCGCCCCCATCTGTTTCGTCTCCGCCCTGACGGGCCTGCGGGTCCAGAGGATCTTCGAGGCCGTCGAGACGGTCTATGAGGAATACACACGCCGCGTCGGCACGGGGGAATTCAACCGCCTCTGCCGGGAGATCATCGCCCGCACCCCCCCCTCCTGGGTTGCCGGCAGACCCAACCAGTTCTTCTACATGACCCAGACGGGCGTCAAGCCGCCGACCTTCGTCTTCTTCGTCCGCGATCCGAGGGAGGTCCACTTCTCCTACGAGCGCTACCTCGCCAACGCCATCCGGGAGACCTTCGGCTTCCGCCACTGCCCCGTCCGCCTCGTCTTCAAGAAGAAAGGCGCCTAGAGATGGAGGTGACCGAAATCCCGGTCATCCCGCGCCCGGGACCGGCGCCCCTCATTTATTTCGCCTTGACTCCTCTCGGGTCCATACAGTATGAGGAATTGCTTGTATCCCTTCAACCGGTCGAATTAACTATTTAATTTTTAAGGAGGTCGCCATGAGGAAAGGAATGCTCGGATTTTTTGTCGCCTGTGTGACGGCACTGACGCTGGTCCTGGGGGGGACGGCCCTCGCCGCGGACACCATCAAGCTCGGCGTCGCCGGGGCCCACAGCGGGGACCTGGCCTCCTACGGCCTGCCCACGAAGAGGGCGGCGGAGCTGGTGGCCAAGGAATTCAACGCCAAGGGGGGCGTCCTGGGGAAGAAGGTGGAGGTCCTGGCCGAGGATGACGTCTGCAAACCCGAGGTGGCCACCAACACGGCCATGAAACTCATCTCCCGGGGCGCCCACGTCGTCTTGGGCCACATCTGCAGCGGCGCCACCAAGACGGCCCTGGAGATCTACAACAAGGAAAAGATCGTCGTCATGTCCTCCTCCGCCACCAATCCCGAATTGACCCAGAGCGGCCGCTATCCCCTCTTCTTCCGCACCATCGCCTCCGACGACGCCCAGGCGAAACTGGACGCCGAGTTCGCCATGAACGTCCTGAAGGTGAAGAAGATCGCCGTCCTCCACGACAAGGGCGACTACGGGAAGGGCCTGGCCGAATACGCGAAGAAGTTCATAGAGGAATCGAAAAAGGCCCAGGTGGTCCTCTATGAGGGCATCACACCCGGGGCGGTGGACTACTCCGCCGTCGTGCAGAAGATCAAGCAGTCCGGGGCGGAGGCGGTCATCTACGGGGGCTATCACCCCGAGGCCTCCTCCATCGTCATGCAGATGAGAAAGAAGAACATGAAGACCTATTTCATCTCCGACGACGGCGTCAAGGACGACACCTTCATCAAGGTGGCGGGTAGATACGCCGAGGGCGTCTATGCCTCGGGCCCCAAGGACACCTCCAAGAACCCCCTGGCCATCGCCGCCATCGCCGCCCACAAGCAGGAGTACAAGTCCGATCCCGGCGCCTTCTTCCTCAACGGCTACGCCGCCGCCCAGGCCCTCCTCAACGCCATCCAAAAGGCGAAGTCGACGAAAGGCGAGGCCGTCGCCAAGGCCCTGCGGACCCACGCCGTCGACACGCCCCTGGGGAAGATCAAGTTCGACAAGCGGGGCGATGCCATCGGCGTCGGCTTCTCCATGTACCAGGTGAAAAACGGGGTCTACGTCGAGGTCCCGACGACGGCGGGGGCGGCGAAAAAGCGGTAAATGGATTATTTTCTCGAGCTCTTTTTCGGGGGCCTCACGCGGGGGAGCATCTACGCCCTCATCGCCCTGGGCTACACGATGGTGTACGGCATCATCGGCCTGATCAACTTCGCGCACGGCGAGGTCCTGATGATCGGCGCGCTGGTCAGCTGGACCTTCACCACGGCGATGGCCGGCTCGGGCATGCCCGGCTGGGTGCTGCTGCTGCTGTCCGTGCCGCTGGCCGTTTTGGTGTGCTGCGCGCTGAACTTCAGCATCGAGAAGATCGCCTACCGGCCGCTGCGCAGCGCGCCCAGGCTGTCGCCGCTGATCACCGCCATCGGTATGAGCCTGCTGCTGCAGACGCTGGCGATGATCATCTGGAAGCCCAACCCGAAGCCGTTCCCCACGCTGCTGCCGCCCGATCCGATCGACCTCGGCGGCCCGGTGATCACGATCACGCAGTGCCTGATCCTCGGTTTGACGGTCGTGATCCTGTCGGCGCTGATGTGGCTGGTGAACCGCACCAAGCTGGGGCGGGCGATGCGCGCCACGGCCGAGAACCCGCGCGTGGCCGGGCTGATGGGCGTGAAGCCCGACTTCGTGATCTCGGCCACCTTCGTCATCGGCGCGGCGCTGGCCGCGGTGGCCGGCATCATGTGGGCGGCCAACTACGGCACGGTGCAGCACACCATGGGTTTCCTGCCGGGGCTGAAGGCCTTCACCGCGGCGGTGCTGGGCGGCATCGGCAACCTGGCCGGCGCGGTGGTCGGCGCGCTGGTGCTGGGGCTGGTCGAGGCGCTGGGCGCCGGCTACCTGGGCGAGCTCACCGGCGGCGTGTTCGGCAGCCACTATGCCGACGTGTTCGCCTTCGCCACGCTGATCCTGGTGCTCACGCTGCGCCCGCAAGGGTTGCTGGGCGAGCGTGTGGCCGACCGCGCCTAGCCAACCGCACGCAGGCCCACCATGAAGAACAAGTTCGCCGTCTTTCTCGTGTGCGCGGTGGCGCTGGTCGCGCTGCCGCTGTTCGTGCAGCAGTTCGGCCAGGGCTGGGTGCGCATCCTGGCCACCGCCTTGCTCTACACGCTGCTGGCACTGGGGCTGAACATCATCGTCGGCTACGCCGGCTTGCTCGACCTCGGCTATGTCGCCTTCTATGCGGTGGGCGCGTACATGTATGCGCTGCTGGCCAGCCCGCACCTGACGGAGACCTTCCCGTGGATCGCCGCGATGTTCCCCAAGGGGCTGCACATGCCGATCTGGGTCGTCGTGCCGCTGGGCGCGGGGCTGGCGGCGCTGGCCGGTGTGCTGCTGGGCACGCCGGTGCTCAAGCTGCGCGGCGACTACCTGGCGATCGTCACGCTGGGCTTCGGCGAGATCATCCGCGTGTTCATGAACAACCTCGAGCATCCGGTGAACATCACCAACGGGCCGCGCGGTCTGGATCGCATCGACCCGTTCACGATCTTCGGCGTCAACTTCGGCAAGCCGCTGGTGGTCGGCGGTTTTTCCATCGCGTCGGTGACGCTGTACTACTGGCTGTTCCTGGCGCTGGTGGTGGGCAGCGTGGTGTTGTGCCATCGGCTGGAACTCAGCCGCATCGGCCGCGCCTGGATGGCGATCCGCGAGGACGAGATCGCGGCCAAGGCGATGGGCATCAATACGCGCAACATGAAGCTGCTGGCCTTCGGCATGGGGGCCACCTTCGGCGGCGTCAGCGGTTCGATGTTCGCCGCCTTCCAGGGCTTCGTCAGCCCCGAATCGTTCAGCCTGATGGAAAGCATCATGATCGTGGCGATGGTCGTGCTCGGCGGCATGGGGTATCTGCCCGGCGTGATCCTGGGGGCGCTGCTGCTGTCGGCCTTGCCCGAGGTGCTGCGCTACGTCGCCGGGCCGCTGCAGCACCTGACCGACGGCCGGCTGGACGCGTCGATCCTGCGCCAGCTGCTGATCGCGCTGGCGATGATCGTCATCATGCTGCTGCGCCCGCGCGGCCTGATGCCGCCGCCCGAACACGGCAAGGCGGCGCCCAGCCCTGCCACCGCGAAGTGAGGCCGCGATGAGCGAAGTCGTACTCGAGGTCAAGGGCGTGAGCAAGCGCTTCGGCGGGCTGCAGGCGCTGTCCGATGTGGGCATCCGCATCGAGCGCGGCCAGGTCTACGGCCTGATCGGCCCCAACGGCGCCGGCAAGACCACCTTCTTCAACGTCATCACCGGGCTGTACACCCCCGATGCCGGCAGTTTCCAGCTCGGCGGCCAGCCCTACAAGCCCACTGCGGTGCATGAGGTGGCGCGCCAGGGCATCGCGCGCACCTTCCAGAACATCCGGTTGTTCCCCGAGATGACGGCGCTCGAGAACGTGATGGTCGGCCGCCACGTGCGCACCCATTCCGGGCTGGTCGGCGCGCTGTTTCGCACCGCGAAGTTCAAGGCCGAGGAGGCCGACATCGCGGCGCGCGCGCACGAGTTGCTGGACTACGTCGGCATCCGCCGCCTGGCCGAGTACAAGTCGCGCACGCTCAGCTACGGCGACCAGCGGCGGCTGGAAATCGCGCGCGCGCTGGCCACCGAGCCCAAGCTGATCGCCCTCGACGAGCCGGCCGCCGGCATGAACGCCACCGAGAAGGTGGTGCTGCGCGAGCTGATCGACCGCATCCGCAAGGACGGGCGCACCATCCTGCTGATCGAGCACGACGTCAAGCTGGTGATGGGCCTGTGCGACCGCCTCACCGTGCTCGACTACGGCAGGCAGATCGCCGAGGGCACGCCGGGCGAGGTGCAGCGCAACGAGAAGGTGATCGAAGCCTACCTGGGCGCCGGCCACAAGACACATTGAGGGGCCGACGATGACGCAACCGGTGCTGTTGAAGGTAAGCGCGCTGAAGGTCGCCTATGGCGGCATCCAGGCGGTCAAGGGCGCGACCTTCGAAGTACGCCAAGGTGAGCTGGTCAGCCTGATCGGCGCCAACGGCGCGGGCAAGACCACCACGCTGAAGGCCGTCACCGGCCTGCAGCCGGTGGCCGGCGGCGAGGTCGAGTATCTGGGCCAGTCGATCAAGGGCCGCGGCGCCTGGGACCTGGTCAAGCAGGGCCTGGTGATGGTGCCCGAAGGGCGCGGCTGCTTCACCCGCATGACCATCACCGAGAACCTGTTGATGGGCGCCTACGTGCGCGACGACAACGAGATCGAGGCCGACATCGAGAAGGTCTTCGCCATCTTTCCGCGGCTCAAGGAGCGCCGCGACCAGCTGTCGGGCACGATGAGCGGCGGCGAGCAGCAGATGCTGGCAATGGGCCGCGCGTTGATGGCGCGCCCGAAGGTGCTGCTGCTGGACGAACCGTCGATGGGCCTGAGCCCGATCATGGTCGACAAGATCTTCGAGGTGGTGCACGACATCCACCAGCGCGGCACCACGGTGCTGCTGGTCGAACAGAACGCCAGCCGCGCGCTGGAACTGGCCGACCGCGGCTACGTGATGGAATCGGGCGAGGTGACGATGAGCGGGCCGGCGCGGCAACTGCTGGACGACCCCAAGGTCAAGGCGGCCTACCTGGGCGAATAGCGCCACGGCGCGCGAGCGCCGCCGCTGCCACGCGCGGGCGCGGCGCCCGTCGCACCACACGGCGGGCCTCGGCGTGTACGCCCGTGCCGTGCGGCGCGGGCAGTGCGCTGCCAGCCCCCGCGCGTCATACGCTGGGGTGCTTGTCGGCCTCGGAGGTGAAGGCGTCGGCGTAGAACTCGCCGGCGGGCAAGGCGCAGTGCGCGACGAAGTCGTGGCGCGCCGAGTCGACCATCACCGGCGTGCCGCAGGCATAGACCTGGTGCGCCGACAGGTCGGGAAAGTCGTCGATCACCGCGCGGTGCACCAGCCCGGTACGCCCGCTCCAGCCTTCGCCGAAGCTCTCCGACAGCACCGGCACATAACGCAGCTGCGGCATCGCGGCGGCGGCGCTCTCGGCCCAGTCGTTCAGGTACAGGTCGGCGCGGCGGCGGCAGCCCCAGTACAGCGTGGCCGGCCGCGTGATGGCCTTGGCCTGCATATGTTCGATCAACGCCTTGATCGGCGCGAAGCCGGTGCCCGAGGCCAGCAGCACGATCGGCCGCTGCGAGTCCTCGCGCAGGAAGAAGCTGCCGAAGGGGCCTTCGATGCGCAGGATCTCCTTGTCGCGCATGCTGCCGAAGACGTGGTCGGTGAACTGGCCGCCGGCCATGTGGCGCAGGTGCAGCTCCAGTGCCGGCGGGCTGCCCAGCCGGTGCATCGCGTTGGCCATCGAGTAGCTGCGCCGCGCGCCGTCGCGCAGGATGATCTCGATGAACTGCCCGGCGCGGTACTGGAGGTTCTGGTTGGCCGGCAGTTGCAGCCGCAACACGGCCACGTCGGGCGCGGGGCGGTGCATGGTCAGCACCCGGGTGGGCATCTTCAGCACCGGGAACTCGCCGGCACCGGGCACGCTGCGCGCCTCGATCAGGCAGTCGGTGCGCGCGCTGGCGCAGCAGGTCAGGATCAGCCCGGCGTCCTCCTCGTCGCCGGACAGCGCGCGCAACTGGTGCGCGCCATGGGC
>JAKPCH010000044.1 GCA_029553375.1 Deltaproteobacteria bacterium
CTGGAGCACCGCCTGGTCCAGGCCCAGAAACTGGAGTCCATCGGCACCCTCGCCGGGGGCATCGCCCACGATTTCAACAACCTCCTCATGGGTATCCAGGGCTACACCTCCTTGATGCTCATGGGGATGGACCCCGACCACCCCCACTACGAGCGCCTCAAGGGGATCGAGAGACAGGTGAGGAGCGGCGCCGAACTGACGAGGCAGATCCTCGGCTTCGCCCGGGCGGGGGCCTACGACAAGCGACCCCTCCATCTCGGGCGCCTCCTTGAGGAGACCCTCGACATCTTCGCCCGCACCCGGAAGGACGTCACCGTCCGGAGGGAGATCGCCCCGGACCTGAGGCGGGTGGAGGCCGATCGGGGACAGATGGAGCGGGTCTTCATGAACCTCTTCGTCAACGCCGGCGACGCCATGGTCAGGGGCGGGGAACTCACCGTCACGGCGACGAACGCCGCCGTCGGCGACGGCGAGGCGGCGGCCCTGGACCTCGCGCCGGGGTCCTACGTCAGGATCACCGTCTCCGACACGGGGGCGGGGATGGACGAAAAGACCCTGGAGAGGATCTTCGAGCCCTTCTTCACCACCAAGGCCATGGGGAGGGGAACGGGTCTGGGCCTGGCGACGGCGTGGGGGATCGTCAAGGGTCACGGCGGCCACATCGAGGCGGCGAGCCGCCCGGCGGAGGGGACCACCTTCACCATCCTCCTCCCCGCCCTGGGCGGCGACGGGAGGGAGGAGGGGGAGAAGGAAGACCGGCGGGGGGAGCCGCCCCGGTGCACGGAGACGATCCTCCTCGTGGACGACGAGGAGATCATCCTCGGCGTCAACCGGGACATCCTCGAGACCCTCGGCTACCGCGTCATCCCCTGCCGGGACGGCCGGGAGGCCCTAAAGGCCCTGGAGGACCAGGGGGGTCGCATCGACCTCGTCATCCTCGACGCGACCATGCCCGGCATGACGGGGGGCGAGACCTTCGACGAGATCCGCCGGAGGGCGCCGGGGATGAAGGTGATCCTCTCGAGCGGCTGGGGGACCGAGGGCGAGGCGAAGAGGATCATGGAACGGGGCTGCCGCCACTTCCTCCCCAAGCCTTTCCACATCGAGACCCTGGCCCGGAAGGTCCGGGAGGTCCTGGACGAGGCGTGATCACCATGGAAACGCTGATGATCGTTGAGGAGACGGACTGATGTGCGGGCGTTTCGTCCTCCTTACGGACCTCGGGGAGATCGAGGAGCGGTTCGCCGTCGCCGAGAAGGGCGGGGTTTACGTGCGGGGCGGGAACCTCACGCCGGGCCGGCCCGTCTCTGCCGTCGTCCGGGAGGGGGTGAACCGTCTCGTCGCCCTCCACTGGGGCCTCGTCCCGTCCTGGGCGAAGGACCCCGCCGTGGGGAGGCGGATGTTCAACGCCCGGGCGGAGACCATCGCCGAGAAGCCGTCCTTCCGGGAGGCCTTCCGGAGGCGCCGCTGCCTCATCCCCGCCGACGGCTACTACGAATGGCAGAAGACGCCGGGGCGGCGCAAACAGCCCTGGCTCATCCGCCTCAGGTCCCGGGCCCCCTTCGCCTGGGCGCGGACATGGCTTGCATAAAACCAGGGCCGCCTTGCCCCTCCTTTGTCCGGGAGGGGACGGGCGGCCTTTTTTGATGGCAGGTGCGGCAGGCAGATAAAGCTAAATGGGCAAGGCTAATTCACGCCCGCAGGCCACG
>JAKPCH010000054.1 GCA_029553375.1 Deltaproteobacteria bacterium
AAGGGGGGAACGGGGGTTGATTCATGGAGGACTTGTTAAAAGACCTGCTCCTCGGGGAGGTCCCCCGGCGGGTATTCAAGAGGGACGACTCGGGCCGCTTCGAGGGTTATCAGGAGGAATTCCTGGCGGAACTGGCGGGGATGAGGGGAGACGTGGCGAGCCGGATCGCCGCGTGGTCGCCCGCGGCCCGGGACCCCTGGGAAGAGTTGAGACGCCTGGCCTGTTTCGATCCCCGCACGGGCCTGCCCAACCAGATCCTGTTCTTCGACCGCCTCGAGGTCTCCCTGGCGAGGGCGCGCAGGGAGAGGGAGCGCCTCGCCGTCCTCGCCGTGGACGCGAGGATCGGTCCCGACGACGAGGTCGGGGAGGACAGCCTTTTTTGCCAGGCCGCCCGGCGTCTCTCCCGCACCCTCCGCCGGGCCGAGACCCTGGCGACCCCCGGGGACGGTCTCTTCCTGGCGGTGATCACGGGCATCGTCGGCCGTAAGGACGCCGTTACGGTCGCCGAGCGGCTCCTGGCGGCCCTGGAAGAACCCCTGCCGGACGGCCGGAGACCCTGCCCGGAGGCCGCCGTGGGCGTGGCCCTCTTCCCCGACCACGGCGAGGATGCCAGGAGCCTCGTGGAAAACGCCGGTGAGGCCCTGCGCCGCCTCGAACTCCGGGGCGGGGGGGGATACCTCGTCTATCGGAAGGAAAAGACCCCCGGGTCGAATTAGAGGATTACGACCCGCCCCCCGTCACCTCTTCGCCTTTAACAAACCCCACAGGGACAGGAGGAAGGCCCCGAGACCCGTGGCCGCCCCGGCGGTGAAGGCCGCCGCGAAAGGCCTACTCGGGACGGGGGCGGCCTCCGCCGGCCCGCCGGCAAGGGTGAAGACCCCCTCGAAGAGACAGACCCCCAGGATCATCCCCACGTTGATCACGGTGCTGTAGACCCCCGCCGCGATACCCTGTTCCCCCGGGGGAGAGAGACCCAGGACGAGGGTGTTGTTGGCGGCGAAGAAGAAACCGTAGGCGCAGGCGAGGAGGACGAGATAGACCACGGCGGGCATGACACCCCCCCCGTCGAGGGTGAGGGCGAAGAGGAGAGGGGCGGGAAAGGCGATCAGGAGGCCCGCCGTCGCGATGGGGCGGGGTCCGAAGCGGTCCGTCAGGGAACCGGAGATGAGGCCCAGGGGCATGTAGACGATGGAGTAGATCATCATGACCGCCCCGGTGTATTGCGGCGTCAATCCCTTCAGCCGCTCCAGGTAGAAGGGCAGGAGAAAATTCCCCCCCGCCAGGATGGCGACACCCAGGATGGTCGTCGCGTTGGCCAGGAAAAAGCCCGTCCCCTGGAAGACCCTCAACCTCAGGATGGGGTCCGCCGCCCGGGATTCACTGTAGATAAAGGCGCCCAGGGCCGTGAGGGAGACGAGGAGGGTGAGGATGACGCCCCAAGAGGCGAGGCCGTTCGTGACGGCGCTGTCGAGGCCGAAGACGAGGGTGGAGAGGAAGAGAAAGCTGAAGGCCCCGCCCGCCCAGTCGAAGGGGAGGAGGCGCGACGCCGGGGGGGGCGCCTCGTCGGCGGGCAGGGAACGGCGGGCCATGGCGAAGACGAGGGCGCCGACGGCGACCTTGATGAAAAAGATCCCCCGCCACGAGAACGCCCCCGTCACGAACCCCCCGAGGGGGGCCCCCGCCATGATGCCCAGGGAGTTGGCGAGGGCGCACAAGCCGAAGGCCCAGCCCCGCCTCTGGGGGGGGACGTGATGGACGACGAGGGCGAAGGAGGTGGTTATCATCATGGCGGCGCCGATACCCTGGAGGGCCCGGGCCGCCTCGAGGACCGTCAGGGTCGGGGCGCATCCGCCCAGGAGGGAGGCGGCGCTGAAGACCGCGTAACCGGTGAGGAAGAGGCGCCGCAGGCCGAGGCGGTCGGCGAGTTTACCCGCCACGAGCATGGCCGAGGTCATGAAGAGGAGGTAGGAGAGGATCACCCAGGAGACGTCGGAGGGGGCCGCTCCGAAACGAGAGGCGATGGTGGGGAGGGCCAGGTTCACCATGTAGCCCTCCAGACGCACGAGGAAAACGGTAAAGGCGACGGTGTTGACTATCCCTTCCATAGGTCGAAAGGCCTTTAACCCGTCGCGGCGATCATTGCAAGGGGATTCAGGCCTTCGGGAAGTGGAGGTTGACGGCCGTCCCCGCCCCCGGCGTGCTTTCGATCTCCATCTCCCCCCCCTGGACCCTCATGAGGTGTTTGACGATGGACAGGCCCAGGCCCGTCCCCCCCAGCTCGCGGGAACGGGCCTTGTCGACCCGGTAGAACCTCTCCCCCAGGCGGGGGAGGTCGGCGGCGGGGATGCCCGGTCCCGTGTCTTCGATGCGGACCGTCACGAAGCCCTCCCGCCGGTCTGTCAGGGCCCGGATGGTGATGCGGCCCTCGGAGGTGAACTTGACGGCGTTGTCGAGGCAGTTGAGGAGGACCTGGACCAGGCGGTCCCGGTCCGCCCGGATAGGCGGGGTGTCGGGAGGGAAGGCGTTTTCCAGGGCGAGGCCTTTTTCCGCCGCCCGCTGGGCGAGGGGGGGAAGGAGGTCGGGGAGGATCTCGCTCACGGCGACGGCCTCGGGGTGGATGGGGAAATCGCCCGTGTCGAGGTTCACGAGGATCAGAAGGTCGTCCACGAGGCGGGAGAGGCGCCGGGCGTGGTCCTCCACGACACGGAGGAAGCGGTCCCGAAGGTCCACCTCGCCGGGAGGGGACGAACGGATAGTCTCGAGGTACCCGAGAACGGCCGTCAGGGGCGTGCGGAGCTCGTGGGTGACGTTGGCGATGAAGTCCGCCCGGATACGTTCCAGGGTCTTGAGGCGCGTCACGTCGTGAAAGACCATCATCACCTTTTCCTCGCTGTCGGGGGAGGCCCGGTAGCTGGTTATGTGCACGTCGAGGACCGTCCCGTTACCCACGCCGAAGGTGATCTCACGGCGCAGCGGTATCTTAGTCCGCCGGAACTCTTCGATGGCGTCCTGGAGGGTCGTGTTGCGGAAGGCCTCCATGGGCGTCTTACCCACGATGTCGGCGTACCGGCCCTTGAGGATGGTCTTGAGACCCCGGTTGAGACGGGCGATGCGGTCGAGGGCGTCGAGCTCCAGGACCCCCTCTTCCATGGCGTCGAAGGCGGCGGCGAGACGGGCCCTTTCCTCCGCCGCCGCCTGCCAGCGGGCGTCGAGCTCCTCGAGGATGGCGTTGATGTTCGCCGCCAGTTGCCCGAACTCGTCTTGGGAATCCATCATGAGGGAGGCCGGCCTCTCGCCGTCCCGGAGACGGCGGGTGAAGTCGGCCAGACGGCGAACGGGCCCGGTGATGTTGCGGGCGAAGAGGAAGGCCAAAAGGACGGCGGGGAGGGAGACGACGAAGAGGGTCAGGTAGATGGAGCCGTAGAGGTGCTCCACGGCCTCGCGGACGGCCGTGAGGGGCTTCGCCAGACGGACGTACCCGCGGACGGCCCCCCCCTCCGTGGCGGTGACGGCCACGTAAAGCATGTCCTCCCTCATCGTCCGGCTGTAACGGCTCGCCGTGCCGACGCCCTTGAGGCGGGCCTCCTGCACCTCCGGGCGGTTGAGGTGATTTTCCATGGCCTCCCTCGACCCCGTATCAAGGAGGACCCGGCCCGTGGCGTCGATGAGGGTGAGGCGGGTCTCCTTTGACAACGCGGCCCTTTCGACGTGGGCGGGTATCTCGGCGAAGGGGAGGGCGGCCAGGAGCCTCCCCTGGGCGACGAGCTTGTCCTTTATCCCCTCGGTGATGGTCTCGCGGATCGCCGGCGTCATGACGAACTCCAGGACGCCCAGCACCAGGGCGACGAGGAAGAGGTAGGAGGCGAATATCTTGAGAAAGAGGCGGGATCTCATGTCTCGGTATCGGCCGTCTCGTGGCGCACGTTGCGTCCCGTTATCATGTAGACGATCATGTCGGCCATCCCCTTGGCGTGATCGGAGATCCGCTCCAGGGTCTTGGAGATCTGCATGATCAGGAGGGCCCGGTGAATCGTCCGGGGGTCCTCCATCATGAAGGTCAACAGTTCCCTGAAGATCTGTTCGTTGAGGCGGTCCACGATCTCGTCGTCGCCCCGGACCTTGTTCGCCAGGGCGAGGTCCTCACCGACGAGGGCGTCGAGGCTCTCCTTCACCATCCCCCGGGCGATCTCGGCCATGCGGGGGAGGTCGATGTAAGGCTTCAACTGGGGTTCCTCGTTGAGGAGGAGGACCTTTTCGCAGATCTTGACCACCATGTCCCCGATGCGCTCGAGGTGACCGTTGATCTTGATGGCCGTCGTGATGAAACGCAGGTCCCTGGCGGCGGGCTGTCGCAGGGCCAGGAGGCGTATGCATCGTTCCTCGATCTCCCGGTCGAGGCGGTCGATGGCGCCGTCGCCCTCGATGATCTCCCTCGCCAGTTCCGAGTTCCTCTCCAAGAGGGCCTGTATGCCCCTGCTGATGGCCTTTTCCGTCAGGGCGCCGAGATAGAGGAGGTTTTCCTTGACCTCCTGGAGCTCCCTTTCATAGGCGCGGCTCGTGTGTCTTCGCTCTTCCATGCCCCTTTCCCTTCCTGCCGCCGCGCGGCGCCGGCGTCACCTCAACCGAAGCGGCCGGTGATGTAGTCCTCCGTCTGTTTCACCTGGGGGTTGGTGAAGATCTTCGCCGTGTCGTCGTACTCGATGAGCCGGCCCAGGTAGAAGAAGCCCGTCCGGTCGGAGATCCTGGCCGCCTGCTGCATGTTGTGGGTGACGATGATGATGGTCAGCTCCTTCTTGAGGGCCTCGATCAACTCCTCGATCTTGGCGGTGGAGATGGGGTCGAGGGCCGAAGTCGGTTCGTCCATGAGGAGGACGTCGGGTTTCATGGCCAGGGCCCTGGCGATGCAGAGGCGTTGTTGCTGTCCTCCCGAAAGGGTCATGGCGGACCGGCCCAGGATGTCCTTCACCTCGTCCCACAGGACGGCCTGTTTCAGGCTCTCCTCCACCAGGGCCTCGAGGTCGCTCTTTTTTTTGACCCCCATCAGTCTCGGGCCGTAGGTGATGTTGTTGTAGATCGATTTCGGAAAGGGGTTGGGTTTCTGGAAGACCATGCCGATCCGCCGCCTGATCTCCACGGGGTCCACTTCCTTTCCGTAGATGTCCGTCCCCTCGAAAAAGATGCGCCCCTCGACACGGGTGTTGTCGATGAGGTCGTTCATTCTGTTGAGGAGCCTCAGGAGGGTCGATTTTCCGCATCCGGAGGGACCGATGAGGGCCGTGACCCTGTTTCTCTCGAATCCCATGGTGACGTCCGTGAGGGCGCGGTACGTCCCGTAGTAGAAATTACAGTTTTCCACCGTGATGATCAAGGTGTTTTCCATGTTACCACCTCTTCCCCCTGCGCATGTAGCCCCGGATGAGGACGGCGAAGAGGTTGATACCCGCCACCAGGGCCGCGAGGACGAGGACGGTCCCGTACTGGAGGGGTCTGGTCTCCTCGATGGCCGTCCCCGCCGTCGCCAGGACGTAAACGTGATAGGGGAGGGCCATGACCTCGTCGAAGATGGACGACGGCAGGCGGGCGGTGAAGAAGGCCGCCGCCGTGAACATGATGGGGGCCGTCTCGCCGGCGGCTCTTCCTATGCCCAGGATGGACCCCGTCAGGATCCCCGGCAGGGCCGTGGGGAGGACGATACGGGAGACGGTCCGCCATTTGGATACCCCGAGGGCCAAAGACGCCTCCCGGAAGGTCTGGGGCACGGCCTTTATGGCCTCCTCGGCGGCGGTGATGATGGTGGGCAGAATGAGGGCGCCCAGGGTGAGGGCACCGGAGAGGATCGAGGAGCCGAACTTCAGGAAGACGACGAAGAAACCCAGGCCGAAGAGACCGAAGACGACGGAGGGGACCCCGGCCAGACAGTTGATGCCGATGCGGAGGAGGCGCACGAAGGTGCCCTGGCGGGCGTATTCCGTCAGGTAAACGGCGCAGGCGACGCCGATGGGCAGGGCGAAGGCGACGGCCCCGACGGTGAGGTAAAAGGTGCCGACGATGGCGGGCATGATCCCCCCCTTCGTCATGGAGTCCGAGGGGGGTGTCGTGAGGAACTCCCAGGAGATGGCCCGGTAGCCGTTGGCGAAGATGTAGCCGAAGATCGCCAGCATCACGAGGCCGATGAGGAGGACGGCGAGGCGGAGGGTGAGGAAAAAGATCCTCTCGCTCCGATAGCGCCTCCGCAGGGTGATCCGGAAGGGGTCCGCCGTCATAGGGTGGCCGATCCGACCTCCTTGAAGCGGTGGGAAATGTAATCGGCGACGAGGTTGAAGGCCAGGGTCAGGAAAAACAGGACGATGCCCGTCGCGAAAAGGGCGTGGTAGTGCCCGCTCTTGTAGGGCGCCTCGCCCATCTCGGCGGCGATACTGGCCGTCATGGGCCGGGCGGGGTCGAAGATGCTCGTGGGCAGGGCCGCGGCGCCCCCGGCGACCATGAGGACCACCATCGTCTCCCCGATGGCCCGGGACATGCCTAAAATGACGGCCGCCGAGATGCCGGAGAGGGCCGCCGGTATGACGACCCGGACGATGGTCTCGTACCTCGTCGCCCCCAGGGCGTAGGACGCCTCCTTGAACTCCCGGGGCACGGCGTAGAGGGCGTCCTCGGAGATGCTGGCGATGGTGGGCACCGCCATGATGGACAGGATCAACGAGGCGTTGGCGATATTCAGGCCCGTGGGGAGGTCGAAGGTCTCCTGGAGGAGGGGGGCGATGACGACCATGCCGAAGAAGCCGAGGACCACCGAGGGGAGACCCGCCAGGAGCTCCATGACGGCCTTGAGGACCCCTTTTACGGCCGGCGGTGCCGCCTCGGCCACGTAAACGGCGAAGAGGATCCCGAAGGGCACGGCGATGAGGCACGAGAGGGTGGTGACGGCGACGGAGGCGACGATGAGGGGCCAGATGCCGTAGGAAGGGGGGTCGTAGGTGGGGTACCACTCGTGACCGAACAGGAAACCCCACACGGAGACCTCGCGGAAGACGGGCAGGCCCTCACGGAAGAGAAAAAGGACGATCATGGCGAGGATCGCCACGGCCGTGAAGGCCACGGCGGCCAAGAGGCCGTGGATGATCCGCTCGATGGCTTGTCTCTTCAATTTCGCACCGCGTTTTCTACTTTTTCTTGCCTTTATTCTCCATGCCCTTCACGGGCACGAAGCCCTCCCTGGCCACGATCTTCTGCCCCCGGGGGTCCAGGACGAACTTGAGGTAAGAAGCCGTCTCCCCCTTGGGTTCGCCGTCGGTGTACATGTACAGGGGCCGGGAGATGGGGTATTTGCCCGAGAGGGCCGTCTCGGCCGTCGCCTGGATTCCGTTGACCATCAGGGGTTTGACGGATTTGTTGATATAGCCCATGCCGATGTAACCGATGGCGTAGCGGTTCTTGGAGACGGCCTGGACGATGGCCCCGTTGGACGCCTGGAGCTGGGCCCGGGGCGTCACCTTGGCGCCGTGGAGGACGAGGTGGCCCCAGGTCTCGAAGGTCCCGGAACTGCTGTCCCTGGAGATGACGACGATGGCGAGGTCCTGGCCGCCCACCTCCTTCCAGTTGGTGATCTTGCCCTGGTAGATCTGACTCAGCTGGTCCACCGTCAGGGAGGAGACGGGGTTCTTGGGGTTGACCACGGGGACGATGGCGTCGTAGGCCACGACGTGGGCCACGGGTTTCACGCCCCGGCTCTTGGCGAGGTCGCTCTCCTTGGCCTTGATCTCCCGGGAGGACATGGCGATGGCCGCCGTCTTGTCGATGAGGGCCTTGATCCCTTCCCCCGAGCCCCCGCCCGACAGGGAGATATGGACCCCCGGCCGGGTCTTCATGTAGGCCTCCACGGTGGCCTGGGCGATGGGCAGGACGGTGGTCGATCCCTTGATCACCACGTCCTCGGCCCAAGCGGCCGCGGCGCCGCCGAAGAGGACGGCGGCCGAAAGGGCGACCAGGGCGACAAGAAACGTCGTGTCGGATTTCATCTTGTCGATCATGGACTGCTGCTCCTTTCTCTTTCTCAG
>JAKPCH010000073.1 GCA_029553375.1 Deltaproteobacteria bacterium
CAGGGCCTTTTCGTATTCCCCCTTCTCCACCCACGCCGATGCCAGCTCCGCCGCGATCTCAGGCGACGAGGGATCGTGGCGGAGGGCCTCCGAAAAGGCCTTCACGGCCTCGTCAGGGCGGTCGCCGAGGGCGCTCAGGACGCCGACGGTGAAATTATAAACCGCCGCCCGCGGGGGGATGGATTCCCGTCCCTCCTTCAAGACGTTTCCCGTCGCCCCCGAGACGTTGGCGCAACCCCACAAACCCAGGGTCATCAATAAGGTCACCAGGGCGAAGGCCCTGACGGTCATCACGAATATATTATCCCTCTCGGCGATCATCGCCGCAAAAATAACAAATCGTAACCTCACAGACAAAGCGAGGCGCCCCGGGTGACTTGGGCCTTGGGGATCGCCGCGCCGTGGGTGAAGCTGAAAACCATTCTGGGGCGGCTATTTTTGGTTCTCACCGCCGCAACCGCAACGACAGCCAAGGGCACCCCCCTCAGGACGAGAAACGGGGGCGGTCACTTCGTTGATTTCTTCTGAAAGATCTCCCAGCTCTTGAGGATGTCCACGGCGCTCTTGAGCTGATTGTCCGTGGTCACGTCACCGAAGGGCCTCTTTTTGAAGGCCCCCTTGGGGGAGTCCTTATCCTTCCTCTCCGGAGGGGGTTTCCTTTCGTCTCCCTGCATGAGGCCGTCGTTGTTCCCCTTTTTCTTTTCCTCGGGGGAAGGGATATGGCCTTTGAGGTCCTTCTCCCTCACGACGTAATCCTCCATGTCCGGTTCACCGGGGGAACGCTGATACTTGACCACGATGTCGGGGACGATCCCCTCGGCCTGAATGGAGCGCCCCTTGGGGGTGTAATAACGGGCCGTGGTCAGTTTGAGGGCGTCACCGTTCTCCAGGGGAATCACCGTCTGAACGGATCCCTTGCCGAAGGTCTGGGTGCCGAGGATGATGGCGCGACCATGGTCCTGGAGGGCCCCGGCGACGATCTCCGCGGCGCTCGCCGTTCCTTCGTTCACGAGACAGACGATGGGGCAGGTGGGCTCGTCTCCGTTGTCCCGGGCCATGGCCTTGCTTTCCGTCCCCTTCGCCCTCCCCCGGGTCGAGACGATAAGGCCCGACTTCAAAAAAACGTCCGCCACGGCCACGGATTGGGTCAAGAGACCGCCCGGATTGTAGCGGAGATCGAGAACGATGCCCCTAAGGGGCCCTGCCTTGGACGTCATCTCCCTGATGGCCTTGCGGAGGTCCTCACCCGTCTTGTCCTGGAAGGAGGCGACACGTATGTAGGCGATCCCGTCGTCCAAGATCTTGTACTTCACGCTGGCGACCTTGATGATGGACCGGGTGATGACGAAATCCTTCAACTGGGTGTTTCCCTCCCTCATGATGGAGAGGGTCACCTTGGTATCCTTAGGCCCCCTGATCATC